>NZ_QUGO01000021.1:0-36465 GCF_003479105.1 Blautia sp. AF19-13LB | reverse complement strand
CGAATTAAGAAAGGAAAAGAATTTAACTCAAAAGGATTTGGCTGAAAAATTATATGTATCAGATAAAACAGTTAGCAAATGGGAACGTGGAGTTTCCCATAGTTAAAGATACCACACCAAATATGATGAACCCACGCTTATACACTACCAGCTATAATAAGCCGTAAGGACAGCAATTTGACACTGCTGTCCTTTCTTTATATAAAATTGCAGTACACAGAAAAAAGCTGTAAAATAATAAATATATTTGTCCTTGTAACAATTCTCGGACATTTGCCTGTTATACTATCTGCAAAAAGAAAAGGAAGTGACAATATGAAGCAGATTTTAATTGTCGAAGACGATAATCTTTTGAATAAAACGCTTACTTATAATTTGGAATTGGACGGTTACACAATAACTTCTGTTCTGAATGCAAGGACAGCCGCTGAATCATTAAAAACAAACATTTTTGATTTGGTATTGCTGGATATAAATTTACCAGACGGAAATGGTTATGACCTATGCCGTCTTATCAAGCCAGAGCATCCTGATACAGTAGTTATATTTCTAACTGCCAACGATCAGGAAAGCGATCAGATACGAGGATATGAAGCTGGTGCAGTGGATTATATCACGAAACCTTTTTCGATTAGTGCTTTGCAGCGAAAGATCAAAGCCATGTTCGCTATGTTGGAACATCACAAACCAGCTAAGGATATTTACGAGGATGGTAGCCTGTTTCTGGATTTTTCGGAACAATTTGCAAGTTTGAACGGGAAACCATTAGCGCTTTCTGCGATGGAATATAAAATGCTGAACCTATTTCTTAAAAATCCGAAGCAGGTACTTACCCGCCAACAACTTTTGGAAAGGCTGTGGGACATTGATGAAAAATATGTAGATGAACATACCCTTACTACTTCTATCAGCCGCATTCGCAGTAAGATTGAAGCGGATGGCGACACATATATCAAAACGGTTTACGGTATGGGGTATCAATGGACAGGAGGCGAAAAGAAATGAAACTGAATAACCTTTCTGCTAAGAAAATTTGTAGACTGATTAGTGCTGGCATGGTTTTCTCTATGCTGGTAATTACCGGTATTCTCGGCGGTATAATGCAGGATATACGAATTTTCATAGCAGGTGGAACATTGACACTCTGTGCATTTTTCTGGATTTGGCTATTGGTGCTGTCTTTTGGAAAACGCCTTTCTCATTTTACTTCTAATTTGTGCCGGACGCTGGACAACATGATTGATGGAAACGAGGAATTACAAAAGTCAAATGATAGTGAAACTCTTTTTGCCCGTATCAACCACCGCTTAATCCGGTTGTATGAGATTATGCAGGAAAATCGGCACAAGGTAGACATGGAACGACAGGAGCTTCAAATGCTGATTTCTGATATTTCGCATCAAGTCAAAACGCCTGTCAGCAATTTGCAAATGGTAACGGACACACTTTTAACAAAGCCTGTTTCAGAAGAAGAACGGATGGACTTTTTGCAAGGCATACGCAGTCAGACTGATAAACTGGATTTTCTGTTCCAAGCACTGGTTAAAACATCCCGGTTAGAAACCGGAGCAATACGATTAGAAAAGAAAGACAGCAGCTTATTCCATACGCTTGCACAAGCTATGAGCAGTATTGTATATGCCGCAGAGAAAAAAGAAATTGCTGTATCCGTGGATTGCCCGGAAAATTTGATAATCTCCCATGACAGCAAGTGGACAAGCGAAGCCCTTTTCAATCTGCTGGACAATGCAGTAAAATACACTCCGTCAGGTGGAAAGATTTCTGTATCAGTGGTTCAGTGGGAAATGTACGTAGAGGTCAAAGTGACCGACACCGGCAGGGGCATTTCAGAAAGCAATCAGGCTGCCATCTTTCGGCGCTTCTATCGTGAGGAAGAAGTACACGATCAACAGGGTGTGGGAATAGGTTTGTATTTGGCTCGTGAGATTGTAACAAGGCAAGGGGGCTATATCAAGGTCGTTTCAGAGCTGGGGCAAGGCTCAGAATTTTCTATTATGCTTCCTGTAAGGTAAGATACAGCCACTTTTTTTGAAATGTCCGAGCGTTGTAACATTTCATCTCGATTTTCGATAAAAATTTTTCCTACCTCGGACATTTGTGTAACATTTGTGGTTTACAATGACTTCATCAACAGGTAGAAAGCCTTGAAAGGAGCATTTGAATATGAGCATTTTACAAACAATCGACTTAAAGAAGTATTACGGCACAGAACCAAACATCACTCGTGCCCTTGATGGTGTAAATTTTACTGTGGAACAGGGAGAATTTGTTGCCGTAGTTGGAACTTCCGGCAGCGGCAAGTCTACGTTACTCCACATGATGGGAGGACTTGATACCCCCACTTCCGGCAGCGTGATTGTACGGGGGGAAGAACTTGCGAAAAAGAATGATGATGAATTGACAATTTTCCGCCGTCGTAACATAGGGTTTATTTTCCAAAACTACAATCTGGTTCCGATTTTGAATGTATATGAAAACATCGCCCTGCCTGTGGAATTGGATGGTGATACCGTAGATAAGAAATTTATGGACGAAGTTGTGTATATGCTGGCTTTAGAAGATAAGCTGGAAAATATGCCAAACAATCTTTCAGGCGGTCAACAGCAGCGTGTAGCGATTGCACGAGCTTTAATTACAAAGCCGGCGATTGTCCTTGCTGACGAACCGACTGGAAATCTCGACAGCAAGACCAGTGCAGATGTGTTAGGACTTTTGAAACGTACCAGCGGAGAATTTAATCAGACCATTGTAATGATTACTCACAATAACGAGATTGCCCAGCTCGCAGACCGCATTGTGCGGATTGAGGATGGCAAAATTGTAGGTTAAAGGAGGTGGGAATTATGAATTATCCTTTTGAAAATGATACAGAGAGAATAGAGAAAAGGATTGCTGAAAAGAGTGTATTCTCTGAAAAGAATAGGACATTTCTAATCAGAGTTATCATCTTGATTGCGGCATTTCTGTTGAGCTTTTCTGGTATTCTTTTGTGCAATGCAACGCTTAGTACGCAGCAGATCGCCCATGTAAATAATACAACTGAAGCAGTAGGAACTGTTTTAGGAATTGTTATTGTACTTCTTTGTACGGCAGGGCTGGCTGTCAAAAATATTCTTTATGTATCTGTACTGCAACAAGTACATGAATTTGCACAATTACGGGCAATCGGCGCAACATACCAGCAAATTAAATCAGTGGTCAAGAAAGAACGTGACAAAATAGCAAAACCTTGCATTGTGTTGGGAACAGTCATCGGTTTTCTGGTAAACATAGTTTTACCACTTCATTTTTACTGGATACCAAGCATTGTATGTGCGGTAATCTCCGGCATATTTATTTGGATTATCACAGCTTTGGCTTTTCAAGCACCAGCGAAAATGGCTGCATCTACATCACCAATAGAAGCACAACATACACAGGCAACAAACTATTTTAGAAGTGTTGGGGCAAAGCGTAAACTTACGCCTATAAGAATCGGGTGGATGTATTGTAGAGCCAATAGAAAGAAAGCTGCCTATACATTTTTATCTCTCATTATGAGTGGGATTTTAATGTTCGGTGTTTTTTCAATATTGAATGCGATAAATCCCGAAAGACTTGCGTCACAACCTTACCAGGGAAATAGTGATGTATTTGTACTACTAAATTCAACGGCTGATGAAGAATCCACCTATGATTTAATGAAATCTACACCATTTACAGAAGAAAAAAAGCAAAAATTGTATAACATTTCAGGTGTAAAAGATGTTTATGAATTGTATATGCTGGACGGCATTCTGACAAATTCAGAGGGGGAAAAATTTGAACTGTCCATTGAAAATGCTGTAAATCCAGAAACATTTAAAAATGAAATTGTTGAGGGTATGCAACCAAGTCATGAATTACAGAATGGAGCAATTCCTGTTGCTATCAATAGACAGTCTCCTTATTATCAGAAACTGAATATGCAGCTTCAAGTTGGAGATTATCTGCCGTATATCATAGATACAGGATATGGTCAAAAAGAAGTGGAGTTAGTTGTAAGCGGATTTGTAGAAAACAGCGATACTGGGCTTGTTATTTATACAAGTGGTGAAAATATGAAATCACTGTCAGAAATGAATTGTACGCTTGCATGGTATATTTGTTTGGATGATAACGGAAAAGACGTAGCAACAGAGATAATCAAAGAAATTTTTATAGATGACGACAGAGTTGATGTGTCTGTTTTGGCTGATGATGTTATGGCATTGGAAGATTACTTCCATAATGCGAAAGTCATCATTACAGTTTTGGTGGTGCTTATTAGTCTGTTTTCATTTATAAATATGCTGAATACCAGCATTACAAATGCCATTGCCAGAAGACACGACTATGCACTACTGGAAGCTACAGGTATGACAAAATTGCAGTTGCGAAAAGTACAGCAGTCGGAAAGTTTCATCTATCTGGTTGGAAGTTTTATAGGAAGCTGCATTTTAGGCATACCAATCGGATTGCTGCTTTGTACCCAAATATCAAAAATTCCCGGACTTTCATACTTTGAATATCACTTCCCAGTTCTTTTTGTGCTTTTATACTTTGCTGCGGTTGTGATGGTCTATCATGTAGTATCAGTATATCAAAAGAAATCTTTGCAACAGCACTCAATTATAGAGCGCATTAGAACGATAGGCTAAGTTTTAATAATCCGTCAGCTCCACAATTACATTACTCTGCTGATACAGCCAGTCCGTAAATTCTTTCGGGCTGGCTGTTCCTGTTTTTACAGCCTTTTTTCTCTGCAAGGCTTCTTTCTTAAAGTCGGAAAAGGCAGCCTGTATTTTTTCCAGACGGTCAGCCGGAAAGCCTGCGGTATTTTTTACCCGGTTTATTTTGTTGCGCCAGTTCTGGCATTCATTTTTATAAAGCAGGTCATAGTTATTTTCTCTTGCCCTTTCGTCAAATTCCCGCTTGTTTTGAAGCGCCTGTGCTTTTCGGCACTTGTCGCTGCACAGTTCATACCGCTGGCTCTTTGCCAGAAAATATTTCCCACAGACCTTGCACTGCCGGAAGCAAAGCCCCCAGTCATTCAGCCGGTTCAGATAATAGGTAATCAACGGGTAGAGGGACGCATAGGCAGACACACATTCTTCTGTGCGCCGGTTGTCCGGAAACCAGATGTCAAGTCGGGTATCTTCTGATGGTGCGCCTTTGAAATAAAGGCTGCCAGCTTGAAAATGTTTCGGTTTTCCTGTCTCCCTGTCAAAGCTCATGGATTCGTTTTGGAATACCCCGGTCAGTCTGCTCATTTTATCCATGAAGCGGTCACAGGCAGTGTTACGGTCACGGGGTTCTCTGGCAAGCAGATAGCTGTTCCAGATACGGAACGCCACATACATTTTCAGAGGGTCATTGCTAAGATATTTTCCCCAGAGAAATTCGCTTGCCGCCTGTTCCAGCTCCGGCTGTTTCCATCGGTTGGAGTGGAGGGCTTGCCGCAGCGGAGAAAGCCCGTATAAGTTCCAGTCTCTGTCCGTGTCACGCTCAAAGTTTATCAAAAAAGTTCCCAGCGGGCGTGTCATATCACAAAGCACCTCTGCGTTTTGGCTCCCGTTCAGCCGGAAGCGGATCTGCTGTTCTTCCCCAATCAAAATCCGCTCTTTCATTTTCTTCCTGTCCAGCGTCAGGACAAACAAAATCCTCTCAAAACATGGCTCATGCCGTATAAACTGATTCTCCATCCCTATCCCCTGCCTTTGTCTATGGTAATTATATAATTTAGTTATATCCGTTACACTCATGGTATCGCAGAAGCATTGTTTTGTCAAGGATAGTCCGCTATGATGATTGCAGTTGGTAATTTCGTGCCACACAGTACCTTGACAAGTGAATGACCGTCCAAAAGGGATATGACCGGCAGGAGAAGTGACGCATCCGGCGCACCAATGCAGGGAAACACCGCAGGAATGGGGCAGGAAAACGGATTTTGGGGAGAACGGCAACAGGAAGCATTTTAACCTATTTGATTTATGGGAGGAACAGAATGAACGATAAAAAGAGATTGAACAGCTATGAGGATTTACCGCTGGTTCTGGATGTAGCGGACATTCAGCGGATTATGGGAATTTCAAGAGCGAGCGCCTATGAGCTGGTACACACACCCGGCTTTCCGGCGTTCCGCAGGGGTAGGCTTATCAAGGTCAGCAAAATTGCTTTCTTTGAATGGATGGCAAAAGGCTCCGAAACCGTACCGAGAAGCGACAAATAAGCGTGAGGTATCATTCCCTGACTGCAATACTGCCGCACTTTCCAAAGGAGCATACAGAGGGAAAAAAACTTAAAAATGATACCGAAACGCTACACCAAAACAGCCTATCTGTGTACATCAGGTAGAAATGGAGAAAGGAGCCGGTTATGGCAAGAATGAGCAACAAGCGGCGGCTGGAATGGTCTTTCTTCTTAAATGACCGCAGCCGTATCACTTACAACGAACTGTGCCGGAAATGCCAGCACGAATGTAAACAGAGCTTCCGGGCGGTTGTGGTTGACTGCCCGAAGTATCTTTCCAAGCGTTCCAAGAAAAAGGACAAAACTGCCGGAAACGGCAAAATCCCTTAGGAACTAAGGGCGCACTTCTATACATAGTCTAAAGACCATGTATCGTGCGTCCTGCGGAGCTTACCTCTGCCGCTGATAAAATCAGCAATCCGAGGTCTGCGTTCGCTTTGCTCCGACAAGGTGGCTACACCCCCTTGCGCCGCTAAAGCGGCTATCCCCTGTGTACCCGCCGCAAAGAGAAATCCGCTTTGCGGTTTTCCCTTTTCATCGGGTTTTATAGAAGCACTGACACACGGACTGTCTGCGGATGGTCTTTCTTTATCTTATCAGCAAAGGATGTGAGAACATGGAAAAATCTTTGGAACAGTTGAAGCAGGAATATGAAAAAACCACTGTCCTGCTGGAACGGGAAAAACGGAAAATGCAGCGTTTGAAAAACCGGCAGGCGTATCTGGAAAGCGGTTCCCGGAAACAGAGGACGCACCGGCTAATTACCCGTGGGGCAGCCGTTGAGAGCATTGCGCCACAGACAAAGGAGCTATCCGAAGCGGAATTTTATTCCCTCATGGAAAACATTTTGAATCTGCCGCAGGCGGAGCATTTCATCCGGTCTGCCACTGAGAACCACGCCCGTATTTCCGGGCAGGAGAAAGGCGGTGACTAAGGATAGCACTTTATCATTTTTCAATCGCACAGATAAAGCGTAGCGCCGGTCAGAGCGCCATTGCAAGCGCAGCCTACCGATCCGGGGAGCGTCTTTACAGCAGCTACTATGGAGAAGTCAGCGATTACACCAAAAAGGGCGGCGTGATTGCTTCGGAAATCATGCTGCCGCCCCATGCGCCGGAAATATATCTTGACCGGGCGACCCTCTGGAATGCTGTGGAGAGCTGCGAGAAACATCCAAAAGCACAGCTTGCCTATTCCTTTGATATTGCCATGCAGAATGAATTGACGCTGGAAGAAAACATGGAGCTGGCAAGGAAGTTCGTGCAGGAGCAGTTTGTGGCAAAAGGCATGATTGCCGATCTTGCTTTTCACAACCCGGAGAAAGAGGACGGCGGCATCCCTAACCCGCATTTCCATGTGATGACAACCATGCGCCCTTTGAACCCGGATGGCACATGGGGACAAAAACAGCGGCGGGAATATCTTCTTGATGAAGATGGAAACCGAATCCGGGATAAAAACGGCGATTATATGTTTAACGCTGTCCATACAACAGACTGGCATGAGCCGGAAACGCTGGAACACTGGCGGGAGCAGTGGGCGGCTGCCGTTAATACAAAATTTGAGGAAAAAGGGCTGGATGTGCGTATCGACCACCGTTCCTATGTGCGGCAGGGGCTTGACCTGATACCTACTGTCCACGAGGGAGCTAATGTCCGGCAGATGGAAGCAAAGGGCATCCGCACCGAGAAAGGGGAACTGAACCGCTGGATTAAAGCCACCAACCGGCTTATACAGGATGTGAGGAAGAAGATCAAAGCCCTGTTTGTCTGGATGGCAGAGGTAAAAGAAGAACTTTCCAAACCCCAGACACCGAGCCTTGCCGACCTGCTGATCGCTTATTACAACCAGCGCAACGCAGGGGCATGGAGCAATAAAGCCAGAACCGGAAACTTAAAGCAGTTTGCCGAAGCCGTCAATTATCTGACGGAAAACAAGCTGCTCACATTAGAGGATTTGCAGGAGCGTCTTTCCTCTGTCAGTGAAGAATTTGAAGCATTAAGCGGCTCCATGAAAAAGAAATCTGCCCGGATAAAGGAATTGCAGGAATTGATACGGGAGGGCGAGAATTACCAGCGGCTAAAACCTGTTCATACGGAATTGAACAATATCAAGTTTAAGAAACAGAGGGAGAAATTTGAAACATCCCACGATGCGGAGTTACGGCTGTTTTATGCCGCCCGCCGTATTCTGAAAGAAAAACTGGACGGAAAACCCATTGCCCTGAAAGCATGGAAACAGGAATACGCACAGTTAAAAACAGAGTATGCCGAACTGTCTCCGCAGCACAAGCCGCTCCGGGAGGAAGTCATACGGCTGCGGCAGGTGCAGAACGCCGTAGATACCGCACTGCGCCGGAGGGAGCAGCCACAGGAAGTACAGAGAAAGAAACACGAGATGGAATTATGATATAATCGGCAGCTTTACCGCTGCCGGCATTTTTATGGAGGGAGCATTTGAATGTATTTGAAGCGGTGAAACAGTCTGTTACCACCCGGCAGGCTGCTTCATTCTATGGAATCCGGGTGGGGAGAAACGGCATGGTCTGCTGTCCATTCCACAATGACCGCACGCCCAGCATGAAAGTGGACAGCCGCTTTTACTGCTTCGGCTGCGGGGCTTCCGGGGATGTGATCGACTTTTCCGCTTTGCTGCATGGATTGGGGAAACGGGAAGCTGCGGTCAGGCTTGCGGAGGACTTCGGCGTTTCCTATGAGAAATCCGGCAATGCGCCGCCAGATAGGAAGCGTCACAACAGGTCACAGCCCCGACAAAAATCAGCGGAGCAGAGATTTCAGGAAACGGAACGGTATTGTTTCCGGGTGCTATGCGATTATCTGCGCCTGTTGGAGCATTGGAAAACAGCATACGCCCCACAGCCGCAGGATGCCATCTGGCATCCTCTTTTTGTGGAAGCGTTGCAGAGGATAAGCTACACAGAATACCTTTTGGATATTTTGTTATACGGAGAAATAGAAGAAAAAGCGGCGTTGATCGCCGCACAGGGAAAGGAGGTGCTGCGGCTTGAACAGCGAATTTCAGAGATTGCCGCTGGAAACGCAGGAAGCGGTCAAAAAGACGATGGACACAATGGAACCGGCGCAGACACCAGCAGAAATCCGGGAGACATTAGAGGGGACGCAGAAAGGCGGCGTGAAGAACAGCATCCGAAACTGCCTGACGGTGTTCCAGCGTGACCCGCTGTTTCGTGGGGCGCTGCGCCTGAACCTTTTGACGGAGCAGATTGACATTGTGAAGCCGCTGGGCTGGGAGCGCACCAGTACCACGCTGACCGACATGGACATGAACTACCTGCTTTTGTATCTGGAAGAAAATTACGGGCTTACCAGCGAGAAAAAGGTGCAGAGCGCCATCAAGATTGTTGCCAATGAAAACCGCTACCATCCGGTCAGGGATTACCTGAACAGCCTGCAATGGGACGGCACAGAGCGCATCCGTTACGCCCTGCATCACTTTCTGGGAGCCGATACGGACGAATACACCTATGAAGCCTTGAAACTGTTCCTGATAGGAGCCATCCGGCGGGTATTCAGACCGGGGAGCAAGTTTGAGGTCATGCTCTGTCTGGTTGGTGGTCAGGGAGCCGGGAAATCTACCTTTTTCCGGCTGCTGGCAGGTAGGGACGAATGGTTTTCAGACGATTTGAAGAAGCTGGACGATGAAAATGTGTACCGCAAGCTGCAAGGGCATTGGATTATCGAGATGTCGGAGATGATTGCCACAGCCAACGCCAAGAGTATTGAGGAAATCAAGTCATTCTTAAGCCGCCAGAAAGAAACCTACAAAGTGCCGTATGAGACACACCCGGCAGACCGGCTGCGGCAATGTGTATTCGGAGGGACGACCAACCGGCAGGACTTTTTACCCCGTGACCGCACCGGCAACCGGCGCTTTCTCCCCGTGACGGTGTACCCGGAACGGGCGGAGGTTCACATACTGGACGATGAAGCGGCGGCGAGGGCGTATATCGAACAGATGTGGGCGGAAGCCATGACGATTTATCGCAGTGGGAAGTATAAGCTGTCATTCAGCATAGAAATGAACCGATACCTGAACGCCCATCAGCAGGACTTCATGCAGGAGGACACACAGGCTGGCATGATCTACGCCTATTTGGAGGACTACACCGGTGACAGGGTATGCTCCAAGCAGCTTTATGAGGAAGCGCTGGGGAACTTAAATTCCCCGGCAGACTGGGAGACACGGGCAATCTGCGAGATTATGAATACCGGCATTGCGGGCGGCATTATACAGGGCTGGGCAGCCTACAAAAGCCCGAAGCGGTATAAGAAATACGGTTCTCAAAAAGGCTGGGAGCGTGTCAACCAAGACCCGCCGGAGGGGGACGGTTTTCAGGAAATCACGGAAGAAGAAGCCCGGCAAATGGAACTACCATTCTGAAAAGCCACCGGTTAACAGTTTGGTTGACGCTTCGGTTGACAGCCGGTTGACGGGGAAAAGCCTGATATTTGGGGCATTTCTCTCCTTTGTCAACCATGTCAACCAAGAAATCAAAGAAAAAGTAAAAAGTAATAATAGAGCGCCTGTGGATTGTTTTCAAAGTCTTTTCTGCCGGTTGACACGGTTTGGTTGACATGAAGACAGTCTGCGGCTGTAAACCTGCCTGACATTCCCTTGTCGGGCATATTTCATTTATGGAGGTAACTGCCTATGGCAAAAAGCAAAAACGAGAGCAATAACAAAAACAGCGGCACCCTGCTTACCGAAAAAGACGGCACCCAGTATTTTGTCATGGGGAAAGTCCGTATCAAGGTATCGGAGCATTTCGCACAGGATGGGAAGCCGCTTGACAGTCTGCTGGAAGATGTGATCCAGCACGCTGCCGCCGCTTCCTGAAAAAATACGGAATAACGACTGTCAATCAGCCCACGCTTATGATATACTTGTACCAGCGAGTATTGTATAAGCGTGGGTTGTTTCTTTTAGAAGGAGGATTTTTAACCGTGAAACAACCATACAATACAACGATTTATAACACTGCACTATATTTGAGATTGAGCCGTGACGATGAATTACAGGGGGAAAGCGGCAGTATCCAGACCCAGCGCATGATGCTTAGGCAGTATGCCGCAGAGCATGGGCTGACCGTTGTAGACGAGTACATTGACGACGGATGGAGCGGGACAAATTTCGAGCGTCCAAGCTTCCAAAGGATGATTGATGACATCGAGGACGGGAAAATCAACTGCGTTGTCACAAAGGACTTATCCCGTCTGGGAAGAAACTATATCCTGACCGGTCAGTACACGGAAATCTATTTCCCCAGCAAGGGAGTACGCTACATTGCCATCAATGATAATGTGGACACCATCAACGGAGAAAGCGAGCTTGCCCCGTTCTTAAACATCCTGAATGAAATGCACGCCCGACAGACCAGCAAAAAGGTCAAGGCTGCCATGCACACAAGATTTGCCAATGGCGCACACTATGGAGCCTATGCACCGCTGGGCTATGTAAAAGACCCGGACAAAAAAGGTCATCTTCTGATCGACCCGGAAACACGCTGGATTGTAGAGAAGATTTTTGATCTTGCCGTACACGGGAGGGGAGCCGCCAGCATTACACGGATTCTGGTGGAGGAGAAAGTACCTACCCCCGGCTGGCTGAACTATGAAAGATACGGGACTTTCGCCAATATCTACGCCGGTGCGCCTCCAGAAAAAGCCTATGCGTGGACGATTGCACAGGTCAAGAGCATTTTGAAAGAGGAAACCTACATCGGTCACAGCGTTCACAACAAGCAAAGCAACATTTCATTCAAGAACAAGAAAAAGGTGCGGAAGCCGCAGGAAGAATGGTATCGTGTGGAAAATACCCACGAAGCCATCATTTCCGAAGAAGTGTTCCAAAAAGTTCAGGAGCTGATTGCAAGCAGACGCAGACGACAGAAGAATGGCACAACGCAGATATTTTCCGGGCTGGTAAAATGTGCGGACTGCGGATGGTCATTGGCTTATGGTGTAAACAGCCAGAACAAAAATCCCTATGCACACTACCATTGCAGTAAGTACGGACAGGGATTACGCCAGTGTTCCATGCACTATATCCGCTATGATGTGCTGTATGCCTATGTGCTTGCAAGACTGCAATACTGGTCTATGCTGGCACAGAAAGACGAGGACAAGCTGCTGAAACGGCTGCTCAATGCCAGCGACAGAGAAAGAAACTCTGCGAAGAAAAAGCAGGCTGCGGAGCTGAAAAAGGCGGAAAAGCGTAAAGCCGAGGTTGACGGGCTGTTTGCTAAAATGTATGAGGACTGGTCTGCCGGACGCATAACCGAGTATAACTTCAATATGCTGTCCGAGAAGTACCAGAACGAGCAAAGGGAGCTTGAAACAAAAATAAGGCAGCTTCACGAAACGATGGAAGCCGCCGTACAGACCGCAGCGGACGCTGAAAAGTGGATTGCCCTGATGAAACAGTATGTCAACCCTGTGGAGCTGACCGCCGAACTTCTGAACACTCTAATTGAAAAAATAACCGTCCACGAAGCTGTCAAGGGCGAGGACGGAAGCCGTGAGCAGGAAGTAGAAATCTACTACCGCTTCATCGGCAAAATCGACTGACCTTTCTTTTTTACCAAACAATATCTTTAATTAAGGGAAACGGGTCTTAGTATGCCCAATGTCGTATTACTCATACCAATAGCTGATATATTAGATGTTACCGTTACAGAATTGTTACGTGGAGAAAAAATAGATACACAGAAAAATATTGATACAAAAGAAGTCGAGGAATTGGTAGTAGGCTCTCTCGATATGGCTGTTAGGAATTCTATTCATCAGCATAGAAAAAACTGGATATTAGCATATTTGCTATGCTTTTTAATATCTATTACAGAAATTATTATGTTAGTCGTATCTGGGAATTCAATAGCTGAGATGAAAGATGATATATTGCTGGTTACAGGGTTAATGCTTTTATTTGGTGCATGGTTTTGTTTCTTTGCCAAAGACATATTACCAACATATTATGATGCAAACAAGATAAATTATGTTTCACAAGGAATTTTTAGAATACATCTAGTTGGTTTATCCTTTAACAACGGAAATTGGATGTACATCTGCACAACTTTAAAAATATGGACACTTGCAACGGTTGTTCTATATCCTCTTGCAGGTATTATAATAATCAATTGTTTCAATATAGCTTTATGGGATATTTTGAATAAAATTTTCTTAATTATGATATTAGGTGGTATGGTAATTTCGATTTACATTATCGGGAAAAAATACGAATAATTAAATTACCTGTTATCGTTGTGGATAGTACTAATTTACAACATTCTTCATGGGAAATATGGAATGATGCAGAAGAGGTTGTGTTAAGAGAATTAGTGTACATTTAAAACGTGGAAAGCTCCTTCGAGGCTTTTTGCTGATTATAAAGAAAGTATATAGAAAATGCATTAATCATATGGTATGATTTGAACAAAAGATAGAATCTTATGAAGTAAGAAGAATATTTTTGATGAACGCAACTTAGAAGTTTCTGAATTAAGTTAATCGTGCCATATGGCTTGATTATAAAAGCAAAGATAAAAACGCAACGTACATCTTTGATGTGCCAGAGCCGGTAGGTAGCCCGGCCGTCCTATATAAATAGGGTAAGTAACCTGCCCCTCCGGGTTGTCCATTCTTTGTTCAATCAATTTTAGGAGGGATTCTTATGGACAAAGTAAATGGAAAGCTGACAGTATTTTTTGAGGAGCCGTTTTGGGTGGGGATCTTTGAACGCATCGAAGATGGTAAACTATCTGCGGCAAAGGTAACATTTGGTGCAGAGCCAAAAGATTGTGAAGTACAGGAATATATTCAAAAGTGGTACTTCAGTTTGAAATTCAGTCCGGTTGTTGAAACTGTTGTAAAGGATATCAAAAGAAATCCGAAACGGATGCAGCGGGAAGCAAAGAAGCAGATGCTGGAAATAGGCATTGGTACAAAATCGCAACAGGCGTTGAAATTACAGCAGGAACAGAACAAGCAGGAACGCAAAGAGAAAAGCCGCAAGAGAAAAGAGGCAGAAGAGCAGCGCATGTTTGAACTGAAACGGCGCAAGAAAAGAGAAAAGCATAAGGGACATTAAAGTCCCTTGGGCTTTTACTCAAATCGAAAAGTGTTGAATAAAGATTTCGGGAGGTGTTTCTATGAAGAAAAAAGTACTTGCAATTATGTTAGTTGCCGTATCAATCATGTTGATTTCAGCGTGCGGAAAAAAAGAAAAATTGTACGAAATTCCTGATTTATCGCAGTATAAGACAGATTATGTAGGAGATTCTTCAAATGTTATAAACATTGTAAGCGGTCAAGAGTATCCAGAGGGATACTCATATGACAGTATAGAGATACAGTCTGAAACAGAGCCTTATGGATTAACAGTTTTTCTAAAAGATGAGCCGTCGGCAGTCAAACTTGAAGATGAATTGCAGGTTAATGCAGATATGACATTTGACTTGATTGGTAATTTGGGAACAATTGATTATAAAACAGCAGATAGCAAAGAAATTATTGCATCATATGAACGGTGATATATTTTTAGTCAACTTTTAGACAATTTGAAGAGCGGAATATAAAAAGGCGTATGGAAGTTTTAAATCCATACGCTTTTTTGAAAAAAATTTATTTTTGAACAAGAGATTTGTAAGAACATATTATCTATTCAAAGACGGTTACAATTCTATATCATATGACTTTTTCTTAGTCCGAGCAGGCTGATTTCGCCGTATTTCCTGTTCTCTTTGATATTTAAGTTCCCATGCACGATGGGAGAAGACATCAGGATCTTCCACATTGAGATAATCCACTTCATTGGTTGCAATATCACGACGGTGATAGTCATAATACTTACCAAAAGTACCTTTGAGCTGCTCGATCAGCTTATCCCGGAAATCAGGACGTATATGGATTCTGGTGTCCAGCAATTCTGTATACTGTTCAGGTTCAGGACGAAATTTTTCTTCCCGGAAAGCAGCGGCGTCTTTTTCGAGCTGTTTTTTAAGGGAGATGTCCTGAGAATCAAGAATATCAAGATTGTTATTCATCTGGTCATATTTCTTGGATAGATTTATCATATCTTTATCAGTAGAGCATTGTGCCTGGAAGATTAGCTGCTCTTTCCTTGATTTCAGTTCTTCAATTTCTTCGGTAACGGTTGTAAGCTGCTGATTCAATTTTATATGCTGGATGGGATTCAAAATACTGGTTTTATCCTTTTGCACATTCAGTTTTTTCCGTTCCGTAACTTTAGCTTTGAGTTTCTTTTTAATGGTGTTGTATTTATTCAGTATTGGATTAAAATGATTCATCCAATCATGAATTACTTCTTTTTGCATCTCATTATGAAGTAAATGATATTGTGTAAAAATCATATGATTTCGGATAGTTTCCATTGTTTCTGCAATTACAGGAATAGAATGTTTGACAGCCTGAGCCAGTTTCGATACCTGAGTTTTTAATTCCCGGAGCATTTGGTTATCTGCACGAATCTGGCGGTTGATTTCACAGCGGTCAGCTATCATTCCTTTCTTTTCCATATTCTGGGCAATATAGCCTTCGTGGATGGTCGGCTGTTCGGTGATTCCCTGATCTGCAAAGCTGCGGTGATCAATGGATGCATTTATCTGATTGCGGGCAAGCATTTCATTTACAGTATCTGCCCAGTTTGCTCTCCAGATACAGAGTTGCTCATCACTGTTCCATTGTTCAGAAATAGGATTCTGTCTGCCGTAGCGGCTACTTTTAGGATGCTTGTCGATGCGGTCATAGCCCTTTTCCTGTGCGTCAGATGCGGTCATATAAATCTTCTTTTTTTCAACTTTATATCTGTATTGCTTTTCCCAGCCATCTTTTTGTGCAGCTTTGAATTCAGTAGCTGTAAATCCTTTTTCTTCCCCATTTTTTATACAGAGATATTCTTTTTCTGTTTTATACTGCCATGTTCCGTTTTCATTCAGTGGACGGACGGTAAGCAGAATGTGTGCATGAGGATTGTGTCCATCTGTATCGTGAATAGCAAAGTCAGCACACATGCCCATATCCACAAAATTCTTTTGAATAAAATTTTGAAGAAGAGAAATATTACTGTCCTTATCTAATTCAATGGGAAGTGCGACAACAAATTCCCTTGCCAGTCGGCTGTCTTTTGTCTTTTCAGCAGCTTCCACAGCATTCCAGAGTTGTTCACGGTCTTTCCATTCTGGTGGAGCATAAATGAGACCATGCTTTCTGGTATAGTCATGCTGAATACCATCGTAATCATTGTACATCCGGCTACAGCTCATATAAGCAGAAGCAGCAACAGCAGACCGACCGGAACCACGACTGACGACTTTAGCTTGCATATGATAAATTGCCATATCTGGCACCTCCTTTCGATGTTGCCTGCAACAGTGGATAAAGCCCTCGGCAGAGCGCACGAGCCCCGAAGGGGATACCACTGCCTGATTTATCAGGTGGTGAGTAAGTGCGCCCTTCGGGAGTAGAACTTGTGCGTTTACATTCCCCGTAGCCGGATCATCAGCTCCCGTTTCAGGGAATCTAAATCCATTTCTTTAATATGGGGAACAATACTTTCCAGAATTGCTCCTTCCTGGACTAATCGGTGTGTTCTGGCATCACGTTCTTTTTTGCGATTTCTTGCTTCGGCTTCTTCCTGGCGGTGTCTTGCCTGTAAAAGTACTTTTTCTTCCGGTGTCATGATTCTTTTATCTGCCATATCTGGCACCTCCTTTTTATGCCCGTATCCGGGCAGTTTTGGTTTTAAAATCTTTTGGTTTGGTACTATGGTTTTAGATAACTGACAGTGGCATATTTCTGGTAATAAATGAGGAAAGAGAGTAGTACCACTGTCAGTGAAAAATAAGCATTGCGTTATACTTCTTCGAGTCAATTCTGGTTGGGAGCATGATTGTTCAACAGGATTTTTTTCGCCTGTTTTAAATTAGCTGTTGCATTGTCCTGACGAATATTCCGGTTATTGATACGGACAGGAATACATCTCTCCAGAATACGGTCATAAATTCGTTTGTGTGCGATATCAGCGGCGTTATTCAGCTCTGATAAAGTGAGATTGGTCGTTATGATCAGGGGCTTTTTACTGCGGTAACGACTGTCAATCACATTGAATACCTGTTCCAGTGCAAAGTCAGAGTTCCGCTCAATTCCAAGATCATCAATAATCAGAAGACTGTAGCGGTTTAAGCTGTTGATGAACTGGTTTCTGTCTTCGAAATGCATTCCGGTAAGGGTATTCAGAATCCTGGAAAAGTTGGTCATCAGTACAGGAATGCCTTTTTCCAGAAGGGCATTGGCAATGCAGCCTGCAAAAAAAGATTTTCCAGTACCGACATCGCCCCAAATAAGAAGTCCGGAAGCGTTTGCTTTCATCTCTTCCCAGTTACTTACATAATTGTGTGCCAGTTTTATTTCCGGATTGATGCCGTTATCCCTGGTAAACGTGTAGTCATAGAGTGCTTTGTCCTGTAATCCACTGGTTTTAAGATGCTCTATTTCCATTTGTTTTTCATGAAGTTTTCTTTGGGCTTCTTCTTGCTCAAAGATTTCCTGCTGGCATTTACAGCGGATGGAAGGAATAAGAACCTTTCCCTGTAATTCATGCCTGCATTGCCTTGGCGTATTGCATTTGGAACAGTAGATCAGGTGGTCTGTTTCGTTAAAATATTCATCAGACTGAAGCTCTCTGTTTGGGGTTATAGCTGTTGGTTTTTCTATAAATTTTGTCATAATGTTTCGTATTCCTCACTTTCGTAATTTCGTTGCCGGGAAGCAGGATGATCCTGTCTTGCCCAACTGATGATGGTAGCTGCGTGGTTCTGATATTGCTTTCCGGTAGAAGCCATATAACCGGATAAGCGTTCAATATAATCCTTCCAGTCAGGGATTGTCTGCTGGATATCTTTCAGCTCTTTCTCTGACAGAAAAACATTTTGAAATTTTCCATAGGGTGAGAGTGGCTCTTTACTCCCTCTTATTGCTAAATTGTTCTTTTTTATCTCTTTCTTATTACCAGACAGTTTTCTGTCTGTATCAGGGAAAGAATCCTGTCTGTCAATAGGACAGTTTTCTGTCTGTCTTAGGGAAAGAAATCTGTCTGTATAGTGGATGGTTTCTTTTGGGAGTTTTACATAAATCCGATTGGGCTGTCCGGGACCCTGCCGTTTTCGGAAGATAAGTTCCTGTTTTTCCAGTACTGCCAGAGCAGTTTTAACCGTCATCTGGCTTTTGTGGAGAACTTCTGCCAGTGCTTCAATCGTAAAGTAAATGAACACATGACCATCTGTATCTGACCAGCCCTCATTTTTCTGGGAAAGCCTTGCCCGGTCGAGCAGGATAATATAAAGCATTTTGGCAGTTTCGTTTATTTCCATGTCCAGAAGGAAACGGGGAAACATCATATAAGATGGCAGGTTGGTGTCTGCTGTCAGAAAGTCAGTCATGTGTTCACCTCCAATCAAAAGGGTTTATTCTCCAAGAAAATCCCAGTCTACATCACTATCTGGCTGTGAATTTTCAGGTGTTGGAAAGGGCGCCCTGATTTGGGGCTCCCTTTGCACCAGGCCTGCAGTCAGTCCGGAAAGAAAAAGTGGCAATGACTGTTTCAGGCTGTATTCCACTGCATCTACAATTTGTTTCACAAAAAGTTCTTCCCGCTCTCTTGTTTCCAGATAAGGATCAGCCTGTGTGCGGTAGTAACGGTCAAAATAATCTACCAGTGCAAGAGAGATTACCTGACTGTAAGATTTAAAATCCTGCCTGTCCATCGTCTGTAAATATTCCCAGGCTCTCCGTTGCTGTTCTTTGTCCAGATTAAAACGCAGGTTTGTGTTGCGGATATTGTTCTGCATGGTTTATCCCCTCCTTTTCAGGCTCATATAAGCCAGAGATTCATAACCTTTGGCGGTGGCACAGATGTCATCAATGATAGTGACTCGTGATTTGTCATAAGCTCCGAAATTACGGATCAGGCATCCACCGCCGCAAACTACATACAGGCGCATTAGGTCAGGATTGTATTCATATTTGCGGAGTGTGGAAAAAAGTTCTGCCACATACTGTCTGGCAATAGAACTGATACAATCAAGATATGGTGCTGAAATGTCAGCTGTTCCAAACCGCAGAATCTGTTCTACTGTGGATTCTTCAATCTTCACTCCAAATTTGTCCAGAACAGCGTTCTTTGCAGTAATCATGCATTGGTTTACACCAAGTTTTTCTGTCCAGCATCGGCTTTCTTGCGCTTTCTTATTGTTGATATACAGAATGTTCATGGTTCCGTTTCCGATATCTGCAAGGAGATTAGTGCCCTTGAAATTTCCAAGGTGGTTTACAATAGCCGGATATCCCTGTGGGTAAAGGCTACATCCCACAAAGCGGAGATGATATTCTTTGCCGTTGAAACGGTAATGGACTTCTGGATTCTGGAGCAGATAGGAACGAAAAGCTTCTCTTTGATTTCTGATCCATGTCAGAGGAAGTCCAGCAGCCAGATGAACATCTGCTTCACGGATGGAAAAGACATTCAGTTCCCTTGCAATAGCCATTAGCGTCAGAAGATAATATTCTTCGTCCATAGCTTTATCCGGGATAAATTCTTTGTGTCCTTCGCCAATCCGGTAGTAAATGCCGTTATATTCCAGAATATTTCCGGTGAAGATTGGTTCTGTTTCATAGGCTTTGATTCCGGTTGGTGTGACTGTGTTTGCTGTTTTCATGTTGCCGTAGCCATGATCTACAGCGATGATTTTTGTGTTTCTGAGTTCTCGCATAAAAAATACCTCCGTTTTCGTATTGATTGATTCAGCAGGTCATACCGGTGTGGTACTGCTCTGCTGTGAGATAAGCATACGAAAATCGGAGGTAAAAGACATTGAGTGGAAATTGAGCTGGAATTGAGAAAAAAGATATATTGTGCGTACGTTCTTCATGTACTCTTGTTGTGATTTCATTGTTTTTTATCGTATAATATGGATACTGGAGGTGGTTTGGATGAAATACAAGATTTTAGTTGTCGATGATGATAAAGAATTGGTGAAAATGCTTTGTAGTTATTTTAATATGAAACAATATGAAACCATTACGGCTACAGATGGAATGGAAGCATTAAATAAAATAAAAATGAAACCGGATATTATTTTGTTGGATATCAATATGCCACGCATGGATGGGATTGAAGTATGTCGTCTGATACGCAGTAAAGTGTTATGTCCAATTTTATTTCTAACAGCAAGAGTTGACGAAGATGATAAAATTAATGGGTTGCTTTCAGGTGGGGATGATTATATTACGAAACCATTTAGTCTTCGGGAGTTGGAAGCGAGGATTGTTACAAACATAAAGAGAGAAGAAAGGCATCAACAAAAAACGGAATACCGTTTCATGGATGAAATGCTGATTGATTATTCTGAAAAAATAGTAGCTATAGCTGGACACAGGATGGAGTTCACAAAAATTGAATATCAGATTATTGAATTCTTATCCATGCATCCAGGGCAGGTGTTTGATAAAGAACGTATATATGCACAAGTCTGTGGATATGATGCGGAAGGGGACAGTAGAACGATAACGGAATTAGTACGGCGTATAAGGAAAAAAATAGCGGATTATTCAGAAAAAGAATACATAGAAACTGTATGGGGGATTGGATACCGATGGAAAAAATAAGAAACTTGTCACTGAAAAAAACAATTCTGCTTTATTTTGTGATCAGCTTAACGGCAGCATTTCTGTTATCTGGATTTACAGTTCATTTTGCAAGAAATATGCAGAATAAAATATGGGAAAAATATATTGATTATGCAGATTATACGGACGTGTTTCAGCAATATGGAAAGAAATACGAGATTGAGATATCAAGACCTAATCAATCACAGATGAATCGTTTGGACCATCATCTTTCGGAAATGTGTGACTTTATGGAAACATATTCGGTACTGATTTTTTCGATTGTTGGGAGTGTTGTTGCGGTATTCTTTTTTTATAAAAATAAGTTAAAGACACCTCTACAGGAACTAAAAGATGCCTCACAAATGATTGCAGATAATGAACTGGATTTTCATGTGTCCTATGAAAATAAAGATGAGATGGGAACTTTGTGTAAAGAATTTGAAATGATGCGAAGTGATTTATCAGATAACAACAGAAAGATGTGGCGAATGATTGATGACGAGAAGGCTTTGCGGAATGCAATTGCACATGATATACGTTCTCCACTTTCCATATTGCGAGGGTATCAGGAAATGCTCTTAGAGTTTGTTTCTGCTGAGAGTATAAAAACAGAGGATGTTATTGATATCTTACAAACAGGCATGTATCAGATTGACCGTATAGAGCATTTCACGGAAAACATGAGAAAAATGTCCCATTTAGAACAGAGGGAACTGCAATGCTCAGAGATAGAATTATCGGAACTGGCAAAAAAGATTGAGGCAGAAGCTGCCATGCTGTCCAAGAAGGAAAGTAAATTATGTAAGGTAGAAAGAGTGCAGGAACAAAACATTGTGAAAGTGGATGAGGAACTTGTCATGGAAGTGGCAGACAACTTACTGGAAAATGCGGTTCGATATGCACAAAAAAGTATTGTTTTGCAGATAAAGAAAAAGGATGGTTTTCTTATAATTTCTGTTGAAGATGATGGAATAGGATTTGTGGATACTGAGGAAAAAGTAACAGAACCATTTTATCATAAGAATCCACAAGATGATTTAAAGCATTTTGGCCTTGGTATGTATATTTCTCGTATTTTCTGTGAAAAGCATGGAGGAAATTTGAAAATATATAATGCCAGACAAGGCGGTGCTCATGTAGAAGCTCTTTTCAAAGCTGAATAAAAATACTTTATAAGGCTGAAATCACAAATAAAGTGGTTTTAGTCTTTTTTATTGTGAATTTATTGAGAATTGATTTGTATGATGTTGTTAAAGAAATAAAGAAAGGAAGAGATACAATGAAAACAATCATAAAAAGAAGTATACTTGATTATTTAAAGAACCCTGTTTTGTGGATTGGCTTGATTATTATAGTTGCCAGTATGTATCAATGTCTGTCATCGTATTTGCAAATTCATTATATCAAACAGAATGAACAGGTCACACAAAATGATGTAGAATTGGAAGATGCCGATGTCATGGATGGGTACATTCCCACATCTGATGATAAAGAAAGAAGAAGGGAGTGGGAAGATACGATCAAAGAGACGTTAATGGACACCTCCCAAAATGGTTTTGGATTTAGCAGGCAGGAAGCGGATCATGTAATGAAAGAAATTCAGAATATGGATGTAAAGACTGCTTCTGAGTTTTTGGAATCCCAATATGGCTATTATAATGCAATATATGCTTATGAGGACCTTGAAATTCATAAGGGGACAGCAGAAGAAATCAATCATTATATCGAGCGGAAATTATCCGAACATTCTTTTTCCTGGTACTTTGCCAAAAAGTTCACGGATTTTGCAGGATTGCATATGGCCTTTTTTGCAACAGTCTTGCTATCATTTTTATTTATTCAGGATACACGAAAAAGTACCTATGAATTATTACATACAAAGCCTGTTACGGCAATCCAATATATATGTGGGAAAGTAATAAGCGGATTCATTAGTATGCTGGGAGTATTAGTGATTTTGAATGTTATATTCTTTATGCTGTGTTTGAAAACGTCTTTAGAATCGGGATTTCCGGTAACACCAATTGATTTTTGCGTGAATTCTCTGATCTATATTGTGCCGAATCTTTTGATGATATGTTGTGTCTATACAATTACAGCATTAATATTTAAAAATCCGCTTCCGGCAGCACCAGTTTTGTTTTTACACATTATATATTCAAATATGCTGACCGAGAAGAATGATATTTATTATATGAGACCGTTCTCTATTATGGTGCGATTTCCTGGCAGGTTTTTTGAAACACATGCAGCCAAAATGTCAAATATAAATCAGATTATGCTTGTGATCGCATCTGTTATATTAGTATGTATTTCTGTTACAATCTGGAAAAGGAGGAGGGTTCATTGAAAACGGAACTCAAAAACTGCCTGTCGTTATATAAGATTTTTTATTCATGTGCCTTTATACTGATATTGTGTGTTATTCATCCGATTATATACTATGAAGAAATCGGTTCAGCAATTCAGTCTCCAATAGCATTTTTAACAATTATTTTTTGTAGTGACACATATTTGATGGAAGTAAAAAGTAAGCGTGCCGATGTATTTCATTTGTATGACCAAAAAAAGCAGTTAAAAGTAATATCGCAGAGAGTGAGCGTTCAAATATTATATTTATTAATACTTTCTTGTGTTGGATATGTTTTGTTTTTCTGGCAAAAACCGGGCAGTGTAAACGAAGGCATTTCGGGTATTCAGATATTTCTTTTATATTTCATTGCAATGTTTGGAACTATCTGGTTTTGGAGTATATGCTCTGTGATTTTGTGTACATTGCTTCGAAATATGTGGGCAGGTATTGGATGTTTATTTGGAATTGTCATTGGACTTATATCAAAAGCGGGAAGTTCATTTTTCGGAAATCTGGGATTGTTTTCTTTCAGCTTTTGTGAACCTACTCAATTAATGTCCGAGAGTTGGATTTATGGAACGCTTGTGTCTTTTATAGCGGGGCTGTTTTTATTTGCAGTATTACCAATTACTTTAAAGAAAAGAGGATAGATTATGAGTATTAGAATAAATGATTTAACAGTTAGATTTAAAAATGGTGTAGTTGCAGTAAATAAGGCATCTCTTGAAATACCTAAGGGAATTTACGGACTTTTGGGTGAGAATGGTGCTGGAAAAACCACTTTGATGAGGGTTCTTACAACTGTTTTAAAACAAACGGAAGGAATGGTTTCCCTTGATGGAATTCTGTATAACGAGGGAAATTATGAGAAAATACAGAAAAAGATTGGTTATCTTCCACAGGAAATCGACTTATATCCGAATCTTACGGTGAAAGAATGTCTTGTATATATGGGGGGACTGTCAGGAGTATCCAGAAATGACCTCGAACAAAGAATTACCTATTATCTGGAAAAGACTTCTCTTACAGAGCATCAGAATAAAAAAATGCGGCAATTATCTGGTGGTATGAAGAGACGTGTCGGACTCATACAGGCACTTCTTAATAATCCGGATTTTTTGATTATTGATGAACCTACCACTGGGTTAGATCCGGAAGAAAGGATTAGGATCCGCAATCTTCTGGTTGATTTTTCAAAGGATAGAACTGTGCTGTTTTCCACTCATGTAGTAGAAGATTTAGCAGCAACCTGTACACAGCTTGCCATTATGAAAAAAGGAAGTTTTTTATATTCCGGAAGCGTGAGTGGGTTGCTGGAAAATGCAAAGGGTTGTGTTTGGAATTGTACGGTACAAAATGCAGAAGAAGCCCGTTTGTTAGAAGCCAATTATTCTATTTCATCTAAGCAGTATGTAGAAAATGGAATTCATATGAAAGTATTAAGCAAAGGAAAGCCAAATGAGAATTGCGCCCCGGATAATGATATCACTTTGGAAGATGCGTATATTTATTTGACGAATAGTTGAATATAACGGCGGGCAAGTTGCCCGCCGTAAATTGTACTTATTTTGTTAAAAGACCGGATAGAGTTTTTCCAATGGAAAATCCAATCTGTGGATATAACTCCTGAATCTCCAGATATTTTGCTTCAATCATTTCAGGCTCATCAGCCCAGATCTTTTCATATATTTTGAAAGCTTTTTTAAAATGTGTTTTGGCGTGTGAAAGATTGGCGGTCATCAGATAAATGGTTCCAAGGGTTTCCTGTACTTTGGCATAATCCAGACATTCATCGGAATGGTATTCCTTGATGATGCCGGATAATTTTTGCAATTCGGAGATTCTTCTTTCGGGTTCCTGCTGTTCTGTCAGGAACATTGCATAATTGGCAATCTGAGGTATGCTTCATATAAATGACAGCATACCTCAGATTGCCAATTATGCAATGTTCCTGACAGAACAGCAGGAACATTGCATAATTGGCAATCTGAGGTATGCTGTCATTTATATGAAGCAGGTTAAATTGGTCAAGCAGTGAGATACTTTTTCCCATGTGTTCTCTTGCAAGATCGGGATAACCGTTCATGCGGTAAAGTCCTCCAAGATTGGCATGAAGGTTAGAAACGAGGCGAGCATTGTCAGCAGTGATATTTTCTATCTGGGCAAGTGCATCTTCTTCCAGTAATAACGCCCGGTCAGAGTAGGTGCCAATGCTTTTTGTCTTTAACAGCACCTTCAGTTCCTGAATGATTCCCTTCATACCTTTGTGATAGTTATAGTTATCCATGTATGGAAATGCATTTTCCAGAAAAAGCAGATACTTTGGCATATCATCTTTTTCAATTAATTCTATGATATTTCCGATTGTTTGAAATAGCTTTTTATAATAATCTACTTCCATTCCATGCATTAAACATATGTGCTGTAAAGAATCCAGCAACGTGTGACAACTACTTACAGATGGTTTTGTCTCTGAAAGGGTGATTTCCTGAATCATCGGATGCAGAGAGATAGTGCGACGTGTTGTTGTCTGAACGAAACCAGTCTCAATTAAATCGTTGATTTCATTTAGTGTGGACAGTTCCAGCCATTTGGCAAATATACGGGCAGAAATACCGGTGGAAGGAAGAAAGCACATATTACACATGATATCCTGCTGTTTAAGAGATAAAGTGTATAAAGAAAACAGCGTATGGATATGGCTATAATAGGTGGCTTTGCTGCTTTGTCCATCTTTGATTATTTTAATTTTATCTTCGTTATGGAAAGATGCTTTTTCCACCTGAAGTCTTGTTAATAACTGGTCTGGAGTCGAGATTCCATTTCCCAGAAGTTTTGCTGCCAGTTCCACGGCAAAAGTATGAGGGTGAACAGTTTCGATGATCTTTTCAACTGTTGTCCGGTACGTGTCTGCCTCTGAATAAAATGCTGATGCCAGCTGGAAGAGAGCGTTCATGTCCTCTATTTCTTTTAATGGCAGAGTACAGTATTCATCCAGTTTGCTTCTGGTTGTAAACAAAATCTGGAAGCGATATTTTAATACTACTGACAGAAAGCTGTCCTGTGTGGCAGTGACATTAAAATTATCTATGATAAGCAGAGTATCAGATTTCAGGGAACGCAGGAAACGGTTATGTCTTTGAAACCGTTCCTGTTCCGTGCTTTCCGGAAGATCGTCAATAAAATCCATGTCAGTAATATCCTGATGAAGATTGCCGGTATATTCTACATAAAGGATATTGGTGTATTGCTTTATGTACCGCTTTGCGTAGGCTTTGGCAAGTTCACTTTTTCCGATTCCGGCGATTCCGCAAAGAAAAACATGACGGTTTTCCTCAAGCATGGTATATAATTCTTCCAGTTCTTTATCTCTTCCGATAAAATGACGGCATGGTTTCGGAACCTCACTGTCCATAATATAATCCAGCACAATGGGGGATAAAGCGCCTCCGGCGAGCAGCTTCTGATTTTTGGTATTACGTTTGATGAATTGGCGTTCCATGCCAAAAGAAATCAGTTTTGCAAGAAACAGCAGTCTTGAACTGGCTGGTTTATATAAGGGAGTCAGATTTTTCTTTTTCGCATCTGAGATGCTGTCATCCTGAATGAATAAAGTGTAAATATCTTGTATAGCCATATTACAGTCAGACATCAGTGGAAGAAGATTCTGGTGGATGGTATGGGCTAACTTTTCCTGATTGGATGGCTTGGAATAGTAAGCGGATATTTTAGGACTGATTTTAGCCTGACCAGTCATCCAGCGGCAAACCAGACCGTTATCCATTGAAAAATCCTGATTTGCCGGATCATCCATAAAATCTTCAAATAATTCGTATAAAAAATCAGGCTGACTCATTTGATTACTTTCGCTGATATGATTTTTTAAGCAAGTGCTAATAGAAGAAAAATCGCATCGATTCAATAGAAATTCCCCTTTCGTAGTTAAGATTGAGTATATCTATCATAGCACGAACATGCATTCGATTCAAGAAAATGAGGATATTTTTAAAGTGATTGTGTCAATTTACAATCAATTTCTATTCAATGTGGTTTTTCGGCAGGTTCTGTAAAATAAGCTCAGATCAAAACAATGACGGGAGGAGCTTATGCAACAGAATATTGAATTTGAGCGGTGCATTGATTTTCTGGTACGGATGATTGATAAGTACGGCGAAGAAGTCCTCCGGGAGTTGGAGGAAGAAAAACAGAATAAGCAAGAAAAAGAAGCGGCAGTTTTCTGAAATACAAAATGTAAATCATACTGTCGCTTTTTTCGTGTATTTTTAAATCAAATAAATTTTAAAAGCTGATGCAGAGTGTGTGGCTCATTATTCTGGGAAGCGGTAATACGAGTATCAAATGGCTTGAAATGATTCTGTGTATAAAAGCTCAGAAGAAATTCATTATCTTCGCATTCAAGAAACTCCATAACGCCGCCTACGGAATATTTGAGACTGGATATGGTTTCCAGTGCAAATCCCAGTAGAATATTTCCAGGGATTCGTTTATTCTTTGGAAGAGAATAGTTCTTTCCCAACTGGGCAATCAGGTAAGCTGCGGTAGTATAGGATTGTGTTTCTTCATCCAAAATACTGACACGGGACAGCTTTTTTGCCATTGTCTTGCTGATATTTGAAGCACGGACAGAGATTGGTTTTACTGTAAGTGAAAAATAACCAACCAGTGAAGCATCTTCAGCATCAAATACCAGATAAGTGATAGATTGATCTTTTTTGGTAAACTCAATCGCATTATGTAATAAAAAGTATTCCACATCGGGATTTTTGGGACAAGAAAAATCGGAGAGTAAGTCGTAAAGACTTTCCTCTCCGATATATGTCGGTTCGTCTTTATACAAATATGCCCGAATATTAACGGTAAAATATTTATCAGACATGTTTTTTCTTCCTTTTTGACATTAAAGCTAAGATTTCCTGTGGGTTCGTTAACTGACGTCCGGGAAGTGTCTGCTTTGGTGTGCGGTCACGGTCGGCTTCGTCAATTGCTGCGACAAAACGCTTTACGCTATTTGGATTGGATACGACAAAATTATGAGTAATACTTGAAGTAGCCATACTAACACCTCCTCTTTTTTGGCTTTTTTGTGTATTTATAGTATATGCAATGTGTGATAAAAACACAATATCGAAAACAAAAATAATTTCTAAATAATTTTCAAGCCGGACATTTATTAGACGCTTCCGGTAAGCGAACAATATTTTCGAGCCAATCATTTATAAGTCGCCAATGGTGGGCGGGCAATATTTTGATAACAGAAATGCTCTGTATCTAACTTAATTATACGATTGGCGAAGAAATGCGTCAATACGGAGAATAAGTATTGAAAATAGTTGGAACAAGTACTAAAATAAGGTTGGGACAATAAAACAGAGTTATACTGCGAGGAAGATTATGAAGAATAAAAAGATTAAATGCGATATATATACCAGAGTATCCACAACCATGCAGGTAGATGGCTACAGTCTGGATGCTCAGAAAGAAAAACTCAAGAGATATGCGGAATTTCAGAACATGGAAATCGTAAATGAGTATTCCGATGAAGGTAAGCCTGGAAAAAGCGTAGAGGGCAGACCGGAATTTCAGAGAATGTTGGATAATATTGAGAATGGAACAGATGAGGTGCAGTTTGTACTGGTGTTCAAGCTTTCCAGATTTGGTCGTAATGCGGCAGATGTATTAAACTCTTTGCAGAGGATGCAGGATTTTGGAGTGAATCTGATCTGTGTTGAAGATGGGATTGACAGCTCAAAAGATAGTGGAAAGCTGATGATTTCTGTTCTGTCTGCGGTGGCAGAGATCGAACGAGAGAATATCCTTGTTCAGACAATGGAAGGACGTAAGCAGAAAGCCAGGGAAGGAAAATGGAATGGTGGATTTGCTCAGTATGGTTATGAATTAGTAAATGGAGAATTGCAGATTGCAGAGGACGAAGCAGAGATTATTCGTCTGATCTATGACAAATTTATTCATACCAATATGGGAATCTCTGCGATTGCTGCATGGCTGAACCAGCATGGATACAAAAAGAAAAAACGACAGAATAATACACTGGACGCATTTGCCGCTTCATTTATAAAGGGCGTTCTGGATAATCCGGTATACTGTGGAAAGCTGGCTTATGGACGAAGGAAAAACGAGAAAGTTTCTGGTACAAGAAATGAATACCGCATTGTAAAGCAGGAAAATTATATGCTGCACGATGGTATCCATGAAGGGATTGTTTCAGAAACAGACTGGGAGCTGGCACATCAAAAACGGGAAAAAACAGGTGTGAAATATGAAAAGACACATAGTCTCGAGCATGAGCATATTTTATCCGGAATATTGAGATGCCCGTTATGTGGAAGCGGTATGTATGGGAATGTGAACCGAAAGAAAAAGAAAGACGGAACCTTATATAAGGATTATTTCTATTATGCCTGCAAACATCGTCGCCTGGTAGACGGTCATAAATGTGGATATCGTAAACAATGGAGCGAAGAGAAGATTAACAATGCAGTAGAAGAAGTTATCCGGAAACTGGTGAAGAATCCGAAATTTGAAGAAGCAATTCTGAATAAAATTGGTTCAAGAATAGATACAGAAGAAATAGAAAAAGAGATTGAAAGACTGGAAAAACAGTACAGGCAGCTGACCGGAGCAAAAGCAAGACTTGGACAGCAGATGGATAGCCTGGACATCATGGATAAATTTTATGAAAAGAAATATCAGGATATGGAGACAAGGTTATACCGTCTGTATGATGAAATTGAAGGCGTGGAGAACAGTATAGAAGAAGTCAAGAACCGCCTGCTGAATATTCAGCAACAGAAAATATCAGAAGAAAACGTCTATCAATTTCTTTTATATTTTGATAAACTATATGATAAGTTCACCGACCTGGAGAAGAAAGAATTTCTTAACAGCTTTGTAGAACAGGTGGACATTTATGAGCAGGAGCAGCCGGATGGCAGATTCCTGAAGCACATAAAGTTCCGCTTCCCGGTGTATTTTGGAGACAGGGAAATACAGGAACTTTGTTGGGACAACGAAAGTACCGTTGAAACTGTGTGCCTCTTGAGCAACCGAAAACCAGATACCACGGTAAAACTCAGCGTGGATATGGATGATTACTATCGTATTAAAGATGGTAAAGAGCCTAAATAAAATCGAATAATACACTGAATTAAAGCAGGATAGAAGCTGTTGATGCGTTAGAAGATAACGTGTCAGCGGCTTTTTCTTTTTATCTGAAAATCTATTAGTCAAATCTGAAAGGAGTCAATTCTATGGCAAAGAAAAATGTAAGGAATATGAAGGTTTGTGGACAGAGCGGTTATAAATATGAGACAGTTCCGGCAATTACATTAAAAGGAAAGTGGCTGGAAGAACTGGGATTTCATCTTGGGGATTATGTGCAGGTGAAATGTGAAAATGGTCAGCTGATTATCACGCCGGATGTGGATAAAGCACAAGAGCAGGAAGCGAAGACCGCATTTATGGATGAGGAGATTAAGAAACTGATAATCAGATACCAGAATGAAAAAGAAGAAATTACTGCAAAATATGTGGCAGAGCAGAGTGCAGGCTGTTATGGAAAGAAAGCATGAGAGGGGGAGAATGTATGGCAAGGATTATAATGTGTGGATCATTTAAAGGGGGAGTTGGCAAAACTGCCAGCTCCTGGAATTTGGCGTATTCACTGGCTGAGATGGGAAAAAGGGTTCTGGCTGTTGATTTTGACAGCCAGGCAAATCTGACAACCTGCTTCGGAGTAGAAGATCCTGCGGCTGTGCCGGTGACGATTGGACATCTGATGATGAATCGGCTGGAAGATGAGAAAATGCCGGATCCGTCAGAGTTTATACAGAGTAGAAATGGTGTGGACTTTATTCCATCATCCATGATGCTTTCAGCAGTGGACAGTAAGCTGCGGATGGAGATGGGTTCAGAGAAGATGCTGACTGGTATTCTGGAGCCGCTGAGAGGGCTGTATGACTATATTATTGTAGACACCTGTCCATCGCTCGGAACATTGACGATTAACGCATTGACGGCGGCTGATGAGGTGATTATTGCCGTCAATCCGCAGCTTTTGGCAACGATGGGATTGCAGGATTTTATCCGGACAGTGAAGAAAGTCAGAAGCAGACTGAATGACCGCCTGCAGATTGCAGGGATCCTGCTGACTATGTGTGATGCCAGAACAAATCTCTGTAAGGTAATCACAGAACAGCTGACGGATACTTTTGATGGACAGATCCGGATTTTTAAGAGTATCATACCAAACACAGTAAAGGTGGGAGAATCAATTTATTACAGTGAGCCGCTTCGGGAGTATGCACCGGAGAATAAGGCTTGTAAAGCATACCGGAATCTGGCAGAGGAGGTGGTTGGGGATGAAAGCTAATGCACCAAAAAGAAAAGTATTTCAGGACGCACTGGATCTTCTTTCTGAGGATCCGGTGAAGGATACGCCAGTGCCTGTGAACGGGATCGTTTCTATTCCTGTTGAGGAAATACATCCTTTTCATGATCATCCGTTCCGGCTGTATGAGGGAGAACGCCTGGAAGATATGGTACAGAGCATCAGGGATCATGGTGTGCTGAATCCGGTGATTGTGAGGAAAGCTGCAAGGGGCTATGAGATGCTTGCAGGGCATAACAGAACCAATGCGGCAAAGATAGCAGGATTGACAGAGATACCTGCGATTCAGTATTTATCAGGTTTTGCCGAAGCTGATTGAATTGTGGGGGATGAACATCAGGACGGATGTGGAGGCTAAAAAAAACTTCATGCAACAGACCGTGAAAGGACAACTCCCCTGTTTCTTCTCCGGTGTGTGCAGCTGGGGATTTCCATCCGGGATCTGGATCTGCTGACTATCGGGATGGTGAATGATATGTTTGTGGAAAGCAGGAACGATGAGTATAAGGGATGAAGACAGGTTGCCACGCAGGAGGATTTTGACAGGTTCTGATCTGATGAAATGTGGTGACAGGATGTTTCAGAAAGGGTATAATGGGTTTATCAAAGTCGGGACTTGGAGGAGATTCTTATTTATGAAAAAAGGAATAAATAAATCAATCTTATTTTATATTGCATCAGTTCTGTTTCTCGTAGCCTCAGCTATAGACTTTACGAGTGGAAATGAAAATTCTATGGCTATAGTATGGTTATGTCTTGGTTCTTCGTTTCTTTGCTTGGGTTCGACTCATAAGAAAAAGGAAAACAATACAGATGATAAATAATTTCCTGCTTGTATTGCTGGAAAATCGGGATTCATAGAGTCCTTTTGTGATTTGCAACTGCTGGTTGACAGATTTACAGCCTGAAATGGTGGAATGCAAACAGCAAAACTGTTATATTTAGCTCATAAAATCTGCAAAAGGAGGAAAAAATGATTTTAGCTGATAAGATTACAGAGGAAAGAAAAAAGAATGGATGGTCACAGGAAGAACTAGCCAATCAGTTGGGCGTATCCAGACAGGCAGTATCTAAGTGGGAAAGTGCAGGAGCTGTTCCAGATTTGCAAAGAATTTTACAGATGTCGGAGCTTTTTGGTGTTAGTACAGATTACCTATTAAAAGATGAAATGAAAGCAGAAAATATCACCTATCACGAAAGTACTGAAAGCTATGCAGAACCGTTGAAAAAAGTAACTATGGAGAATGCAAATGAATTTCTTGACATGAAAAGAAATGGATCCAAAGTAGTGGCAAACGCAACAAGTATGTGTATCTTAAGTCCAATATTATTGATTGTTCTTGTGACAATGGCAGAAGATAGCGTATTTCATGTTTCGGAATCTCTGGCAACAGTATTTGGATGTGTTTTTTTGCTTGGAATGGTTGCGGCAGCCGTCTTTTTGTTTATTACATATGGAATGAGTGAATCACATATGGAACATTTTGAAAAAGAATGCTTTGAAACAGAGTATGGTGTATCTGGAATGGTACGAGAAAAAAAAGATTCCTATGAACCAATTTTTATCAGAGGAACGGCTGTTGGGGTAGTGCTTTGTATACTGGCAGTGATTCCGACAATTATTGCCGAATCTATGGAAGCGTCCGACTATTACTGTGGTCTTTCCGTTGGATTACTGCTATTCATACTTGCAATAGGAGTGAATCTGTTGGTTCGTGTTGGGATGGTAAAAAGCAGTTACGATACCCTTCTTCAGGAAGGGGAATATACAAAAGAAGAAAAACTGTTTAAGAAAAAGACTGACACGTTTTCTGGTGTATATTGGTGCTTGACTACAGCGATTTACCTTGCATGGAGCTTCTGGACGATGAGCTGGGATATTACATGGATTGTATGGCCGGTTGCAGGTGTTTTGTTTGCAGCATTGCTTGGTGTGGCGAAAATGGTGTTAAAGAGTGGCAGTGAAACTCAGCACTATATTTAAGATGGAGTTAAGTTTATTTTCCGCATATTATACTCATCCAGAAATTCAAGTTGATATTTCACATATTTTAGGAAATTTAATAACTGTTATATTTAATTATCAAATTCTTCGCAAACCCTTGAAAATACTAAGTTTGTAGCAAGTGAGCTTTCCCTTACTCTTTCCCTTGTGTTATATTCTCACATTGGTTTTCATGAACCTTAATATGGGAAAAAATAAGGGAAAGAAAATTTCATAACACAGTATAACAATAACGACATGGTGAACTGATTGAAATGTTTTCGATATTTAACTCTATAACTGATTATTAAAAGAAAATGGAGATAAGATACGATGAGAACAATTTATGCAGAATACAACATAAATCACGATAGTATTGATGTTTACACAAGTGCCGGATATATGCTTCGCATTGATTGCTGGAAAGCTGAAAAAAATCTAAAAACCACATACGGATCAGAATGTGCGCTTACTTCATTGGCTGTGGATGAGCCTTTGGAATATGCAAGATTATATCTTGAGGGTAATTTACAGATGTGGGTAGATGCAGAAGACTCACTAGAGTTATAATCCTTATCCATATAAATAATATGCAAATATATATCCCATCAATATAGCGAATATACTGAAATAAAAGTATCTTTATAATCAATTTTAACCAAAAGAATATGTTCTTAGAGGAGGTGTCTCCCGAAAGAACATATTCTTCTATTATGGGTAATTATAAATATAGAACATGCTTTTCTTGTGCTACAATTTCTTCACTATGAGTTACAACAATAACTGTTTTTCCCTGTTCACTTAACTCATGCAATATATTCATAACAATCTCACTATTTTTTTTGTCTAAGGAACCAGTTGGTTCGTCTGCTAATACAATCGAACATTTCTTTAGCATTAAACGAGCTAACGCAACTCTCTGCTGTTCGCCACCAGATAATTGATAGACTTTTTTGTTAATTACTTTCTGTAAACCAACTTTTTCAAGAGCTTCATTTATTGAAATATCCGTTCTACCTGATTTTTTTATTATTTCTAGATTTTCTTTTACTGTTTTGTTTTCCAAAAGGGCAAAATTTTGAAATAAAAATCCAACAACTTCTTTGAAATATTTCTGCTTTTTTCCTTTTTTTGCCACATCAAAACCATTCACAATAATAGAACCTTTGTCAGGAGTTTCAATACCTCCAATCATATTAAGTAAAGTACTTTTTCCGCATCCACTTTCGCCACTAATTACCAAAAAACGGCTATCTGGAATTTCCAAATGAAAATTTTTGAACAAAATTTTATCATTATATGCTTTGCATAGATTTTCAATTGTTATCATAAGCAACCTCCTTTTAATGATTTCGGTATGTTTGTTTTTTCAACAATTGTGATATTAAAGAAAATAATTGTAAATTCTATTAGTGCCATAAATGAACTAACAAGAATGCTAATTCCTACTTCAGTCTGTACCGATAATAAAGAATAGATAAGCATACCTACTAATATCACAAAATTTTCCACTACAATCATTTTAAGAAGTGTTTTGTGCCGTTCAAATAAACTATATCCAAAGATTTTCATCAAGGAAATTTTCATTGCATTTTCTCGGAACTCTAGTCTACTTACTGTAACAATAATCATAATATTTAAAAGCAATACAATCGTACAAAGAGAACTTAAAAATCCCACGAGTTTTATTAAAAATGTGTGATTATATAAATACTGTTCATGTACGTTTGTAATTACTAGCTGATAATTTCCAAGCATATCTTCATACTTTTTGCTGATATTTCTTAGCTGTTTTTCATCACATTGAAATAAAACTGCTCCTGCTTTATAGCTTTCAAGATACCCACCATTGACTGCTAAATCTTTGTTTGCCTGATAAATAATTATCGGATTTTTGCTTTTTTCGATACCATTTATTCTACTTGTATCTAAATAGGAAAAGTATTCTGTTTCGCTATACTCTATGTACTGAATATTTAATTGTTGTAAATTATCATGATTTAAAACATGGCTCAAGGAGTCATAGGCTAATTGCTTGTTTTTAGCAAAATATCTATTCTTTGGAATGAAAATAATCAAATCAGAAGATTCATTCTCTACTGCATTTATCTGCTTCGTAAAACCTTGTAACATATCTTTTGCATGATTATTTACATATATCACATCATTTTTATCATTTAAAATATTCAAGCATATTACAGGCTTTAATGTGTTATATTCATTCTTGTATAGTTTATTCCAAAAAGCTTCTTCTTTTTCAGCATTAAAATCAGTAGTCTTTACGGTAAAATAATTTGCATCATAATATTCTTCTAACAAATGTTCATTTGTAAATAGGTTATTATGAATACTACTAATATTAGTGGTAATTGTAAAAACAGCGGCTACCCCTGCTATAAATTTTAACGAATAAATTAAAAAATCCACTCCTCTTTTGTGTGTTGCATTTGCGAATGCCTTTCTAATATCAAAAAAGCAAAAAGAACAATATGGAATAGTGGAAAGAATAATTCCAATGGAATATAAAATTGTGACGAGTCTATTCTCATATGCTCCCGATATATAATTTGACAGCAATATTTTTGCAACAATAAATAATGCAATGTCAAAAGTTACATCGAATAAAGCAGCCTTAAATGCTATGAAACCACAATGTCATTAACTTAAAAGCAGAAGATATTTATTCCGAAATGGATTAGATATCTTC
>NZ_QUGO01000020.1:0-45785 GCF_003479105.1 Blautia sp. AF19-13LB | reverse complement strand
TTTCTGTTCCTTAACCGGAACGGCTTGCCAAAAGTGGCAGTCAACTATGAAAGTATGTTTCGGGGGCTTGTAAGGAAATACAGCAAAACGCAAAAGGTAGCATTGCCAAAGGTAATGACACCGCATACCTTACGCCACACATTCTGCACCACGTTAGCAAATGCAGGAATGAACCCAAAGGCATTACAGTACATTATGGGACATTCTAATATCAACATGACACTGAACTATTACGCGCATACGACTTCCGAAACGTCGATAACAGAAATGAAGCGGCTGATTGCATAAGTAGTAAACGGAGAATTTACTACTCCACATACTACTTTTGAACACCAAAACATACGGGGATATAAGAAGATTTGAGAATATCTTCCATAACGAAAAATGCCGGAAAAGCCTGTAACAATAGGCTATACCGGCATATAAGAACTTTTAAAAAGATAGTCAAAAATTACTTTGTGATTTTGAATAAAAAAGACAAATGATTTCAGCGTCTGTGCAGAGATATTTCCCGGCTTTTTTGATGCTTTCATTTTGAGCGGATACGCGGCACCGATCACAAGAGGCGGTGCGTCGCGCAGAGGAACGGCGGTGACGTTTGGGTGGTGGAACAATGCAAAGTTACTCCCGGCAAACAGGCTTAAGGCTTCGCCGACTTCCACGGAGCTTATCATGGATTCCAGGCGGGCAGTGCGCAGGATGTGCGGTTTTTGGTCTGCCTTTTCAAATAGTTGCATACAGAGCTGATAAATCGAGGTATAGGGATGCATAAGAATCAGAGGTTCTCTGGCAATGTCAGCGATTGTCAGGGAAGATTTTTCTGCAAGCGGATGATCGATGGGGAGCATCACACAGAGACGATCCTTTGCGAGAGGTACAAAGTGATATTTCTGCGGTGAAATCATGGAATCCCGTGCAATGACAAGATCAAAACGACCGGACTGCAGACCGTCCATCAGCTCGTTTTCTTCACACTCTTCCAGCATCAGTTCAACCTCCGGATGCGTATGTGCGAAAGCGCGGATGCGGGAGGTGAGATGATACTGCGTCAGAAACGGAAGAGAGCCGACGCGGAGCGGCTGGCGTTCCGACTCTTTAAAGTGGCGCATTTTCTGCAGCATCTGATGATACTGGCGGGAGAGCTCTGAGGCTTCCTGGCAGAACAGCTTGCCTGCCGGAGCCAGAACCGCCTGGCGGCGGGTGCGGTCGAAGAGGGTGAGATTCAGTTCGGATTCCAGCTTCTGGATCTGCTTCGAGAGCGTGGACTGTGCGATATGAAGATTTTCTGCAGCTTCTAAAAAAGTGTCGCATCGGACGGTCATCAGAAAAAAGTCGATCTGTTCCATGGTCATAAGAGAGAACCTCCTTTTGAAAATCATTCCATTTCATTCATTCTATTCTGGAAACAATTGTACCACAGATCGAATTGATTCCACAAAGGTTTCTTTTTAAAATAAAAAAGGATAAAACATGCAGCAGGGAAAGTGGATGGAGAGGATCCGATGGATTTGCTGGCTGAATGGAGTACAAAAAAGAACATTCTATGAGACAGTTTTGATCTGGGGAATAAGGAGAATGATTATGGCTGAAAAAGTAAGAGATCTGCGCAGTGCGCTGGAACGATTGAAAAATATGCCGGGACAGCTTGCCGAGACGGATGTTGCAGTTGATCCGATGGCGGAGCTTGCCGGAGTTTACCGCTATGTCGGCGCGGGCGGAACGGTAAAACGTCCGACGAAAGAAGGACCGGCAATGATTTTCCGCAATATCAAAGGGCACCCGGACGCAAGTGTTGCGATCGGTGTCCTGGCGAGCCGGAAGCGTGTGGCTGCACTTTTGGACTGTGAGCCGGAGAATCTTGGGAAAATGCTGTATCACAGCGTGGAAAAGCCGGTTGCACCGGTGGAATTTCAGGGTGCGCCGCCGTGTCAGGAGGTTGTGCATCTGGCGACGGATCCCGATTTTGATCTGAACCGCCTCGTCCCGGCACCGACCAACACGCCGGATGACGCAGGCCCGTACATCACGCTTGGCATGTGTTACGCTTCTCACCCGGATACCGGGCTGCACGATGTGACGATTCACCGTCTCTGTATTCAGGGAAAAGACGAACTTTCGATTTTCTTCACGCCGGGTGCACGCCATATCGGCGCGATGGCAGACCGTGCGGAGGAGCTTGGCCAGAAACTGCCGATTTCCATCAGCATCGGCGTCGATCCTGCGATTGAGATCGGTTCCTGCTTTGAGCCGCCGACAACACCGCTTGGTTACGATGAGCTTTCGGTTGCAGGTGCGCTGCGGAAAGAGCCGGTGGAACTGTGCCATTGCGTTTCGGTAAATGAGATGGCAATTGCGAATGCAGAGTATGTGATCGAGGGCGAGGTTATCCCGGGCGTGCGTGTGCAGGAAGATCAGAACAGCCACACCGGTTACGCCATGCCGGAATTTCCGGGTTATACCGGTCCGGCGAGCGATCAGTGCCGCCTGATTAAAGTAAAAGCGGTAACACACCGGCGAAATCCGATCATGCAGACCTGCATCGGACCAAGCGAGGAACATGTTTCCATGGCGGGCATTCCGACGGAAGCAAGTATCTACGGCATGGTAGAAAAAGCAATGCCGGGACGACTCCGGAATGTGTACTGTGGTTCTGCGGGCGGCGGAAAATATATGGCTGTTCTTCAATTTAAAAAGCTTGGTCCAAGTGATGAGGGAAGACAGCGTCAGGCGGCGCTGCTGGCTTTTTCTGCATTCAGTGAACTGAAACATGTATTTCTCGTGGATGAGGACGTGGACTGCTTCGATATGAACGATGTCCTTTGGGCAATGAACACACGATTCCAGGGCGATGCGGATATCATCACGATCCCAGGTGTCCGGTGTCATCCACTCGATCCGTCAAACGATCCGACGTGTTCGCCATCGATCCGCGATCACGGAATTGCATGCAAGACAATTTTTGACTGTACCGTGCCGTATGATCAGAAGAAAAGATTTGTGCGGGCGAGGTTTCTGGAAGTTGATCCGAAACACTGGCTGGACGAGGAATAAAAGCATGTTTTGCAAAAAAAATGTTATATTGTGTTCTAAAAAGTATATTTTGTCAAAAAAGGAGAGTAGCCTGGTATGCTGAAATTTGAGAAAAATGATTATACAATAGAAGAAGTAACACTGTGTGGCGAGACGATCCGGTTTCGGGCGTTCCGCGACCTGATTTATGTGGAAAAACCGGTTAATGAAGAGTTTCAGAAGATGAATCTTTTTGTGCCGGAATGCTATTATGAGGGAGCATCCCTGCATGGCTATGATTTAGGGAGCGCGCCGGTTTTCATGCCGAATACGGTCGGCGGCTACATGCCGGGTCCGGCGGATGAGCCTGGAACGAATCCATTTTTACAGGGCAGACCCAACACGATTTTTCGTGCACTGCAGCACGGCTATGTTGTGGCATCCCCGGCAATCCGCGGCAGAGTGCAGAAGGGGGCAGATGGCCGGTACAACGGAAAAGCACCATCCTGCGTGGTTGATTATAAAGCGGCCGTGCGATATCTCCACTTCTTCGCGGATGAGCTGCCTGGCGATGCGAGCAAAATTATCACCAATGGAACGAGTGCCGGAGGTGCGCTGTCATCCCTGATGGGAAGCACGGGAAATCACCCGGACTATGAGCCGTATCTGCAGGCACTTGGCGCGGCGGATGCCGGAGATAACGTGTTTGCGGCTTCCTGCTACTGCCCGATCACAAACCTTGAACACGCAGACATGGCGTATGAATGGGAATTTTGCGGAGTAAATGATTTTCACCGTGCCAACATGAAAATGGATGAGGGCGGCCGCCCGGTTTTCACACCGGTGGATGGCGAGATGACGAAAGAACAGATCCTTGTTTCAGCAGAGGAAAAAGCAATGTTTCCGGCATATGTAAACAGCCTTGGATTGAAGGATGAAAACGGAGATCCACTGACACTTGATGCAGATGGAGAAGGATCCCTGAAGGAATATGTAAAACGCGTTGTGATGGAATCTGCGCAGAGAGCGTCTGACCAGGGTGTGGATTTATCAGATAAACCATGGCTGATCGTCGAGAACGGCAAAGTGCAGGGCATGGATTTTACCGCTTATGTCAAAGACATCACCCGGATGAAAACGGCACCTGCTTTTGATGCGCTGGATCTGGAAAGCCCGGAGAATGATCTGTTTGGAAACGAGACGACAAACTGCCGTCACTTCACGGAATACAGCACAGCACACACGAAAGCACAGGGCGCGTGTGCGGAAGCAGAAGTTGTGAAAATGATGAATCCAATGGAATACATTCTGGATGAAAAAGCAGAAAAAGCACAGCATTTCCGCATCCGCCACGGCGAGTGCGACCGCGACACCTCTCTGGTGATCTCGGCAATGCTGACGGCAAAACTGCGCGAGGCGGGCTGTGAGGTTGATTACCATTCCCCATGGAATACGCCGCATGCAGGCGACTACGACCTCGACGAGTTATTCGCATGGATCGATGGAATCTGTGGATAAAAGGAAGGAACGAGACGGATGGCTGTGGAAAAACGGATTGTAGTTGGCGCTTCCGGGGCGAGTGGAATGCCGCTGCTGATGAAGTGCCTTGAAATTCTGCGGGATAGTGAGGAATACCGTTCCCTTCTGGTGATGAGCCGCAGTGCAAAGCTGACGCTGGAACAGGAGACAGACTGGAGTGTTTCGCAGGTGGAAGCGCTGGCAGATGAAGTGCTCGAGCAGGACAACATCGGTGCAGGCCCGGCGAGCGGGTCGTACCGGACAGAAGGCATGGTGATTGTGCCGTGCAGCATGAAAACAGCGGCAGGAATTGTAAGCGGATACACCGACAATCTGCTGCTGCGTGCGGCGGATGTGACGATCAAGGAGAAACGCCCGCTTGTACTGGCAGCACGGGAGACACCGATGAGTGAAATTCATCTGCGGAATCTGTACGAACTGTCGAGATTGTCAAATGTATGGATTGTTCCGCCGATGATGACCTTTTATCAGAAACCGGAGTCCATCGACGATATGGTGACACATCTTGCGGCCAAACTGCTTTTGCCGTTCGGCGTGGAAGTAAAGGAGTACCGGAGATGGAAAGGATGCTGACAAAAAAGACAACAGCTACAGGATGCACGATGGAAGTGACGGTAATGAAGATCGGTGAAGATTTTCAGATCTGTCTCGCCGGAGGAGAAAAGCCGCATATCGGCTGTGTGGTGCAGGCCGTACCACGGGAATCGCTGACCGGAGACGGGAGCTGGAGTGCGACTTCCTCGGTATGGAACCGCACCGGACATAAAGATGAGGTACTGTGCCGGATGCTGGCGGAAAAAATCTGTTGTGCCTGCCGTACCGTGACCGTCTGCACCGGTGGCGTGCATATCGATGGAATTACCGGAGAGCAGATCCGGGAGATTGTGGATGCGGTAGAGAAGATGGGAGAAGAGATTGCGCAGGATTTGAGATGATAAGTAAGCATGGAAAGCGGATAAAAAGTTATTGCATTTTTCGGACATGCTTTGGGTTTGTGTTATATTTCCTATTGAATATGTAGAGAATATGGAATAAAATAAAAGAAGGTATTTTTATCATGACATATATTCGGAGGAAATAAAATGAAAGTTTCGACAAGAGGACGGTATGCGCTTCGTCTGATGCTGGATCTGGCACTCAACAATACCGGCGAACCGGTGCGATTGAAAGATGTGGCAAAGCGGCAGGAGATTTCGGAAAAATATCTGGAACAGATCATCTCGATTTTGAATAAAGCTGGTTTCGTAAAAAGTGTGCGCGGCCCGGCGGGCGGTTATTCCCTGAAACGAAAGCCGGAAGAATATACCGTGGGCATGATCCTGCGTCTGACCGAGGGCAGCCTTGCGCCGGTGGACTGTGTAGAAGACGGCGCCGACTGCGGCAGGGAAGATCAGTGCGTTACGGTGATGCTCTGGAAAAAACTGAACGATGCCATCAACAGTGTGGTGGACAATATTACGCTGGCAGATCTGGTGGAATGGCAGATGCAGAAGTCGAATGAGTATGTAATCTGACGGCAGACAGAATAAGCGATAACGTCCAATGAGGGAACAGAAGAGGGAAAATGGTGAAAACATCATTTTCCTTTTTTTTACCGGTAAAAATCTGGGAGCACGGCATTTACAAGCAAAAAAAAATTTGTTAAGATAAAAAACAGGGCGCATTTGGAGAAGAAAAAAATCAGGATGCGCAAAAGTGAAGAAAATAAAAGATAAGGAGTTTCCCCTTATGAAAAAACAACAGGAAAGCCTTAAAAATATGGTATATCAGGCCATTTTGAACGGCATTTTTACCGATGAATATAAACCCAATCAAATTATCAACGAGCAGGAGCTGGTACAGAAATTCGGCTGCAGCAAGACACCGATCCGTGAAGCCCTTGTGACGCTCTGCAATGAGGGAATCCTCCGCAGCTTCCCGCGCTTCGGCTACCAGGTTGTCAGCGTGTCCCGCGAAGAGGCACAGAATATTCTGGATTTCCGCCTTGTTCTCGAGGGCGGATATCTTCGTCAGTCGATCGGACATATCACCGAAGAAAATCTGGCGGAGCTTGCCGAGATTGATGAGAGATGCAAACAGAGCACCGACAGCGTATGGGATCACTGGGAGGCAAATACAGCATTCCATCTGAAGCTGATTTCCTTCTCCGGCAACGCTTACGCATATCAGGAGCTTGAACGCACCATGAACGTCTTAAAACGCGCTTACGCCCAGTTTTACTGGCAGACCTGGTCCAACGTAAACCCGGCACTGGACATTGCGCATCATAACGATATTATGCAGAGTATCCGGGAGAAAGATCTGGAGAAGACGCAGAACTATCTGAAAGAGGATCTGGCGGATTTTTGTGGGTAAGAAATGAGACAGAGTGTATGGAAACGAAGAATTCCAATACACTCTGTTTTTTTGTGCGCTGGAGACCTTTTCCAGGCACGCTCCAGGGCTCGTGATTATCCATGAAAATGCTTCTCCCGATACTGCTGCGGTGTCACTCCACTGCTTTTCTTGAACTGCCGGTAAAAGTAGGAAACGTTTGCGATTCCGATCTGGTCACAGATTTGCTGGGGGGAGAAGCTGGTGGTGGCAAGCAGACGTTTTGCGGTTGTCATACGTTCGTCCATGATGTAGCTACTGAGCGACGCTCCTGTTTTCGTACTGAAAATGTGGGACAGGTAGTCCGGGTTCATGTGGATTTTCTCGGCGATGGAGGTGCGGCCCAGTTCAGGATCGGAAAGATGCGAACGGATATAGTCCTTGATGACGCTGATCGGGTCCGAGGCATCGGTGGAGAGGTGCTCTTCCATATTCAGCCGCTCTTTCTCATACCATGCATTTTTTTTTACCTCCTGCACAGCCGCCGCCAGCTTTTCCATAAGCTGATCCGGGTCGATTGGTTTTAACAGGTAGGAGAAAATATGTAAATTCAGCGCTTCCTGCGCATAATCAAATCGCTGATGGCCGGTCAGAACGAGTACGATGGGATGAAAATTGTTCTCATGCAGCCATTCCACTAACTGCAGACCGGTTTCGCGCGGCATTTCGATGTCAGTCAAAAGAATATCAATATCCTGGGAACCCTCAAAAATTCGTTTTGCCTGGCTGGCACTGTAGGCAGGAAACGCCTGCTCAATCCCGAGCGCCGACCAGTCTGTCGTTTCGATAATGTTTTTCACAATATAATATTCATCATCCACTACTAAAATGTTCATTGTAAAAGCCCTGTTCCTTTCTTCCGTTTCGCATGGATTTGAATCGTTACAAAAAGCAAGCCGAAAGCCTTTTTCAAACAAGCTTTAGCTCTCGTTTCTTTTGCCGGGGACCTGAGGTGTGTCGGAAGCATGTGAAAAAAGAGGTTCCGATGTTTCAATTTTGTTTTCCGGCGGATTGCCATCCTCCCGGTATGGAATGTATGGAATCGTAACCTCTGATCTTGCACCCCATCCGGGTTCGTTGGAAAAATGCGCATGGGCTTTTTCTCCATAAACAAGATAAAGCCGTTTGAGCAGATTGTAGGTTCCGATTTTTTTTCCATCAAAGTCATGAACCTGCTGGGAAACTGGCCGGTTCAGGTATTCCAGATCCTCTTTAAAATAACCACTGCCGGAGTCGAGATGAGTGAGAACCACATATTTTTCACCATTGCGCTCCACAAGGCTGCCGGTGATACGGACACGGAGCTCTTCGCCCATGATCATGTTGTGCTTGATGGTATTTTCTGTAAACATCAGCAGAATGATCGGAAAAACAGAAGCATTCCTGCATTTCTCATCCACATGGATTTCCCAGTTCAGACAGCCTGGAAACCGCAGTTCTGTCATCTCCAGAAAATTTTCTACGTATTTCAGTTCTTCTTTCAAAGGAACGGCTGTCTTATCCTGCAGGGTGTACCGCAAATGATTCGAAAGTGTGCGGACGAATTCATTTGTGAGCCGCCTTCCTTCTTCCGTGAATGGCATTGATGCGATTGCGGAGAGACAGTTGATCAGAGAGTGCGGCGCTACCTGGGATTTCAGATACTGAATCTCCAGTGCCTTCAGATTTAATTTATCCTCATAAACATTGATTTTTAACTTCTCAATTCGATTCATCAGCTTATTCAGTGTTTCACCGATTTCCAGAACCTCCTCACACCGCTCATTGGAAAGATCCGGGTGCGGCACCTGTTGTTCCTCTTTGACCTGTGATGCCATTTTCCGGATCAGATCAAGAGGCTTTGAAATCAGGTGTTCATAGGAAACGGTCCATAAAAGAGAAACCACGAAAATCAGCAGAGCACCCCCGAGCAGAAGCTTGAGCATATTGTAAATAGGAGTGTTGACTTCTTCGGAGGGGATGAGTGCATTTAAGGAGCAGGTAGAAGAAGGAAGCTTTTCAGCGACCTGTAAATATTGTATACCGTCCTTTCCGCGGATCCGATGAGGTTTCTGGGTAGAAAAGTCGGTAGACAGTTTAAAATCGGACCAGCTTTCGTTGTCGTATGGAATACCATTTTCATCAGCAAACAGAAAAATGGTATTTGAATCATCGAATGGAGTATTCAGTTCATCCAGACGGATCCAGGCACCAAGATAGCCATGGAGATCATTGATAATTCGGATCAGATAGGTATGGCGTTCCAGCTCTATATAATACCAACTCTTGAAGTTGAGAGCGGAGGCGTCCTCTCCCGACTGACGTAAAAGCTTTTTCATGTAGGAACTACAGTCATTGGAGCCCCCGTTTTTATAGCGGCAGACAAAATGGTCGTTTGCTTTTCCATAAACAAACATACCGTCAATGTCTGTCATGTAACTTAAAGTATTATCCAAAAGCCTGGAGGCTTTAATCTGGGAAATTGCTGCGTTTGGGTTGTTTTTGGAAGTGATGGTATCGACAACATCGGTATTGTTGTTGGCGAATTCCCAGAGACAGTTTTCTGCGATTTCCATACTTTTATTTAATTGCTGTACATAAAGATCCATTGTCTGATGAATTCCCTGGTAGGTTTCATGCTGAAGCTGTTTGGAAATATAAAAAATTAAAAACAGCAATAAAATACTGAATATTATTAAAATACGCATCCAATACCAAAATGCTTTTTTCTTTAGGGAATATATTTTGTGTTTGTGCATAGTGTGGTCAAAAAAATTGAAGTTTAGTGAAAAAGTACGATGTTTTGATGAATTCAAGAAGGATGCCTCCGTAATTATATATAATTTGCACATAGATTCTAAGAAAAGTGCAATAAAACCTAAGCAATGTGAATTGCTAAAAAGTTTATTAAAATTATATAATAACAACAGTTGATAGTCAAAGCAATTTTGTTCGAACATACTTGCAACGACAAAAAAACGAGAAAACAAAGAGGAAACGAGGAGGAAAAACATGGCATCTTTAAAAAAATCCCATGCATCATCCGGGAGCAGCCACAGCAAAGCAGCAAAATTCAAACGATACCTTCCGCTGTATCTGATGTTCCTTCCAGGCGCGATCTATCTGCTCATTAACAATTATATTCCGATGGCAGGCATTATCGTAGCATTTAAGAAGTACAATGCCCGTTTGGGAATCTGGAAGAGCCCGTTCTGCGGACTGGCGAACTTTGAATTTCTGTTTGCATCATCGGATGCATGGACTATTACAAGAAATACGTTACTTTACAATCTGGCGTTTATTGTTCTGAACACGGTAGTCGGAATTATTTTTGCAATCTTTATCTGCGATACGTTTAATAAAAAATTAAAGAAAATTTATCAGAGTGCAATCTTGTTTCCATATCTGATGTCGGCTGTTATTCTTGGCTACATTGTATATGCATTTTTAAGTCAGAGTACAGGTATTGTAAACAATTCGATTTTAAGTGCACTTGGAAAAGATGCTGTGAACTGGTATGCAGAACCGAAATACTGGCCGTTCATTCTGATTTTTGTAAATACCTGGAAGGGTGTAGGATATGGATGTCTGATCTACATATCTACCATCAATGGCATTGATCCGTCTCTGTATGAGGCAGCTTCTCTGGATGGCGCAACCAAATGGCAGCAGATCAAAAACATTACGCTTCCATTCCTGAAACCAACCGTAATCACCCTGACATTGATGAGTGTCGGCCGTATCTTCTATTCCGATTTCGGTCTGTTCTATCAGGTACCACGTGATTCAGGACTTCTGTACTCGGCAACCAATGTTATTGATACCTACGTATACCGCGGCCTGATGAAATCCGGAAATGTCGGAATGTCTGCAGCAGCCGGCTTCTATCAGTCCATCATCGGATTTATCATTGTCCTTACCGCAAACGGAATCGTACGTAAAGTCAGCAAAGAAAACGCAATGTTCTAAGGAGATCACGTATGAAAGAAAAACCATTTTCCAAATATCAGATTTTAGCAAACGCTGTCATGATTATCTGGACGCTTGCCATTATCTTACCGTTTATTCTGTTATTTATGTCTTCTATTACAGATGAAAACACACTGGTAGCGAATGGATACTCCTTCTTTCCGAAGAAGTTCTCCCTCGCGTCCTATTCCTACATCATCAAATCCGGAGGTCAGATTTTGAAGGCCTATGGAGTAAGTATTGGTGTCACGGTAGTCGGAACTCTGTTGAATGTCCTTCTGTCTGCTCTGATGGCCTATCCTTTGTCAGTAAAAAATCTTCCGGGCAGAAATGTGATGATGTTCTTCGTGTTCTTTACCATGCTGTTCAACGGCGGTATCGTTCCATCTTACATTATGTGGACAGGTACCTTCCATATCAAAGATACGATTTTTGCACAGCTGCTTCCAAACTTCCTGCTTTCTGCATGGAATGTTATGATGATTCGAACTTATTTTACCACAAGCATTCCGGATGGATTATACGAGGCGGCAGAGATTGACGGTGCAAGCCAGTTTACCATCTTCTGGAAAATCGTACTTCCGCTTGGAAAACCGATCTTGGTAACAATGGGCACCTTTGCAGGCCTTGCTTACTGGAATGACTGGACCAATGGTCTGTACTATATCGTTAAGAATACAGGTCTGTACAACGTACAGAACCTTCTGAACCAGATGGTACAGAATATTCAGTTCCTGACACAGAGCTCCAACTCGAATGTGACAGCAGCTGCATCGACCATTCCGGCAACGGGAATCCAGATGGCAATTGCATTCGTAGCAATTCTGCCGATTATGCTGATTTTCCCGTCTTTCCAGAAATATTATGCAAAAGGTATCGCTCTTGGCGCAGTCAAAGGCTGATACAGATGGAATGAATCATTAGCAGCGAAAAGGGCTGCTTCGTGATAAACTTATTTTAAGGAGGAATTTTCATATGAAAAGAAAAATGCTTGCTGCTTTTCTGGCAGCGACAATGGTGGGCGGCCTGCTTGTCGGCTGCGGAAACAGTGGAGACACTTCCGGCTCATCCAAGAGCTCTTCTGGAACAACATCAACAGCATCGGCATCTGGCGAGGCAGATGCTTCCGTAACAAAAACAGAGCTTGGTGAGTATACGGAAGAAAATCCTTATCATCTCGTATTTGCCTTCGTCGAGTTCTACGAGCAGGATGACGCAGCACGTACTGCAGTACAGGATGCATTGAATGAATATATGATTCCGAAATACCATATTGAAGTGGAATTTCTTCCACTGCAGTATGCAGAATATCAGCAGACGATTCAGCTGATGATTTCCGGTGGTGATGAGCTGGATGTTATGCCAATTTATTACAGCAATGCTTCCAGTTGGATTGCAATGAATGGTATTGTCGACATGAATCAATATATGGATACTCCGGAAGGACAGGCCATTAAGGATGTACTTGGTGAGGCAAATGCAACGGTAGGTTCCATGAATGGTATTCTGTTCGGCTTCCCGGCACAGAAGGAATCGGTTGAACTTGGTGGTCTGACTATGAGAGCAGATATCTGTGATGAGCTTGGTATCGCAGAAGAATATGGTTTGGAGCTGAATCAGGATGAATACACCGGAAAAGTGTATGACTGGTCGGTTGCAACTGAAATTTTCAAGAAAGTAAAAGAAGCACATCCGGAAATGACACCTCTGTATCTGCAGGGAAGTGCAAGCCCGATGAGACGTCTTGCATTTTTCGACGAGTTAGCGGATCAGTTCGGTGTTCTGGACTGGGAGGCTGATCATGACTCCACAACCGTAGTGAATGAGTTTGAAACCGATACTTACAAAGAAGCAGTAACCCAGCTGGCGGAATGGTTTGATGCAGGATACATTTATCCGGATGCGTTGACGGATACACAGGGATCTGCAGTTATGATGAAAGCCGGAAATACGTTCTCTTATATGTCAGCAATTAAACCGGGCTATCTTGTTGAGGCAAAGGCATCTACAGGAACAGACTGCTATGCAATGTATTTTGGACAGGATGTAGAAGGTGGATATTCAACTACAAACGTAAGTTTTTATGATACTGGTATCGCAACCAACAGTGCGGATCCGGAAATGGCCTTTAAGTTTATCTCCGCGCTGTATACAGATCCGGAGGTTATGAATCTGTGGCAGAATGGTATTCAGGATGTAAACTATAAAGTTTTGGATGATGGTACTGCTTATTATGTAGATGGTGAAGATGCTTCTAACTTTAAATATCATCAGAATACAGGATGGTTTATGGGCAATCAGTTTAACACATACGTATGGAATGATGGTTCCAAGGATGCAAATTACTGGGATAAACTGCAGCACCATAACGACTGGGCACAGTATTCACCGGCATACGGATTTATGTGGGATTCTTCTGAATACTCTACACAGATCACAGCTCTGCAGAATGCACTGAATACGTATCGTCCAGCACTTGAGACAGGCTCTGTCGGAGTTGCTGGTGTAGAAGAAACACTCCAGAAACTGAATGATGCGCTGTATGCAGCCGGACTGCAGACTGTTATGGATGCAAAACAGGAGCAGCTGGATAAATGGCTGGATGAAAACGGAGGAGCTACAGAAACTCCGCAGTCTAACCTTGATACGATTGCAGCAGCAAAAGAAGCAAACTAACGAAAGATCAACATTAGGTATAATTAGATCTAAGGCAAATCCGCCCGGAAACCGTAAAGCTGTGCGGTCTTCGGGCGGATTGCTTTGTATGTTTTTGACTTTTACAGCAGAAAGGATTTACTATGAAAAAAATGAATTACACATTTTCCGTGCCGGACAACAAACGCGTGCGTATGATTGTCAGCACAGACTGCAAAAATGAGGCGGACGACCAGTTCGCACTGGCACATCACCTGATGACACCGATGTTTATTCTGAAAGGCATCGTTCCGTGTCACTTCAACATGTTCTCCCGCGATTATGGCGATGGCCACACGGCACAGGCGAGCATGGACGAGGTCAATAAAGTGCTGGATCTGATGGATCGGCAGGGCGTATGCCCGGTCTGCAAAGGATCGGAATTTCCGATGAAGGACGAGCAGACTCCGGCCGTGTCGGATGGCGCAAAGCTGATCGCCGAAGAAGCCATGAAAGATGATCCGCATCCGCTGTTCATCGCCTGCCAGGGAGCACTGACCGACGTTGCCTCCGCACTTCTGATGAAACCGGAAATCGCAGACCGCATGACCGCCATCTGGATCGGCGGAGCACCGTATCCGGAAGGGGGAGAAGAGTTCAACCTCCGCCAGGATATCGCAGCTGCAAACGTTGTGATGAAATCCGGCATGAAGGTATGGCAGGTTCCGTCTACCGTATACAAGAAAGTAACAGTTTCTCTTGCCGAGCTGCAGCTTAATGTTCAGCCATGTGGAGAAATTGGAAATTATCTGTATCAGCAGATGGTAGACTTTAACAACACCTTCTATCAGTTCCAGGAATGGCCGCACGGCGAAATCTGGGGTCTCGGCGATTCTCCGACAGTTGGGTTGCTGCTGGCAGAGGTACAGCGTACCGACCTCTATGAAATGGTAGAAGCGCCGGAAATCAGCTATGAGGACATGAGCTATCACTTCACCGGAAAGAACCGCAAAATTCGCGTTTACCATGATCCGAATGCGGAGCTGACGTTGAGAGACTTTTTTGCGAAACTGAAATTGAATTATGGGATGTGACAGGGACTGCTAATCAAAATCAGAGCCTGTTTGAAAAAAGCTTTCCACAAGATGTGTGTCACAATTTATCGGAAATTTTGTTCGACAGAGGGCGTCGCAGCGGGTTTTTGTATGGACAGAAAGAGCAATATAAAAACAGCCATCTGTGCAAGTTTGTCCAGATGGCTGTCTATCGTAATACTTTCGTTATTTACACACTTCGTCAATATCCACACGGTCGATCATAATATTCAGGATTTCCGTATCGGTATCTTTCATGCCGACTCTTCCGATGTATCCCATACTCTTGATCGTATCCTCGACATCTTCCCGCACGATACCTTCGCCCGGCTGGAAACTTCTGTGATGCTGGCCCATGTAGTGGGCGAGAATAGCAGCGTCAACAGCGGATGCAATTTTCGCCGCACAGGAGGATTTTGCGCCGTCGCAGACAATACCGCCGACGTTTCCAATGGTGTTGACGATCGTCAGACTGACATCTTCATAAGTTCCGCCAGAAAGATAGGTAATGGCGGCACCGGCTCCACAGCCTGCGCTGACGGCGCCGCAGTAAGCGGAAAGACTTCCAATATATTTTTTCTGATGAACCGCAATCAGGTTGCTGACAACGAGTGCGCGGTACAGTTTTTCCTGGGAAACGTTCCATTCTTTTGCAAACTCAATGACAGGAAGGGAAACGGTCATGCCCTGGTTTCCGCTGCCGGAATTGATGACGACCGGAAGAGAGCAGCCGCTCATACGCGCATCGGAGCCTGCCGCTGCACGGGCGCGGGCGCGGATTTTTACGTCATTGCCGTATTCATTCAGCAGCGTGCGGCCAACCTGTGCACCGTATGGATGACGGAGACCTTCATCGGAAATGGCAGAGTTCATGGTGATCTGACGGTCAAGAATTTCTTTGATGTCTTCGATCTTCACAGTATCGGCAAATTCAAGAATATCCTTGACGTTCAGCACACTTTTATCAACGTATTCAGGGGAATCCTCATGAGCCGCAATCTGATAAAGTATCTCACCATCTTTTACGATGCGTGAAATCAGGGTATGACGGTTTACAATCGTTACCTCCGCGCTGTGCTCTCCGGCAATGACTTTTGCAACAATGTAGAGATTCTCTACGCCTTCTTTTAAAGTACAGGTACAGAATCCCTGCTGTACCAGTTCTTTTGTCTTTTCAATATCTGCCTCGGTCACATCTTCAAGTACTTCAAGTTCACGTTCGGCACAGCCTCCGACGACGCCAAGCGTTGCCGCAACATCAATGCCCTTCAGACCGTTGGAATTTGGAACTTTAACACCCTTTACGTTTTTGATGATGTTTCCACTGCAGCAAAGCTCGATCGATTCCGGCATCTGTCCGAGTACTTCGCGTGCTTTTGCTGCCGCATATGCAATGGCAATCGGCTCTGTACAGCCAAGCGCCGGAACAAGCTCGTTTTTTAAAATCTTTACATAACTGTCATATAATTTCTGATCCATGAAAATTCTCCTGTATAGTTTTTTATGCGTTATCAACTGGTAAATCTTGCATTTCTTTCTGATTATACTATTGATATATCACTGATAATATCAGATGTCAAGTAGAGAATTGCAATTTGTGAATTAACATCATGCATTGACGCAGAAAAGAAAAGATGATACGATAAAAACAGTAAAATACTGAAATCGGAGGTAATCATTGGAGAATAGCAAAACTGTAACATTTTCACTTGGTGGAATGATTTTCGAATATGATGAGAAAAAGAATAAAATTAATATAGAAAAACATGGAATTTCATTTAAAAGTGCTGCCCGTGTATTTTTTGATTATGATCGAATAGAATATTATGATGAGGAAAATAGTAATGTTGAAGATCGATATGATATCATAGGTGATTTATCTGCAGGGACAGCGCAAATAGAGCGTAATACAGAGATTATGATCGGAAATATAAAAAGTGATGATGTTTTGTTTGTAGTGTATACGGAAAGAATACGGAAAAATGAAAATGGGGCAGAAATAGATGTGACAAGATTAATCTCCGCAAGATATGCAACCAATTTTGAAAGGGGGCTTTATTATGGTAAATACTAAAGAAATGACAGAAAGCCTGATAAAAGAACTCGCTTTTTCAGAAGAAGAATTAAGGGAACTAAAAGCAGCAAAAGAAAAACCTATTGTATTTGATGAAGATTGTCCGGAAACGACTCCAGAACGGGCGCTAAAATTTCGACGGGTAAATCCGCCGAGGGGAGCAGGCAAAAAAAGAGCATAAAAATTTGTGATCTCCGTAAAACCAGAAAATCCTAGTTTTACGGAGATCTTTTCAGAATAAATTGTATTTTCCTTTAAAGTGTCCTATACTGAAAAGTAGCAAAAATACACACCACCCTTTCATTTGGAGGATTTTTATGCAGAAGATTACGTTTCGAAAATTAGCTGGAGAAAAATATATTTACCCGGAACTGCAGGGACACTTTATCGAGTTTCTTGGCTCCTGTATTTATGATGGAATCTGGGTTGGAGAGGATTCGGAAATTCCGAATTATCATGGAATCCGAAAAGACCTTGTGGATGCATTTCAGAAGCTGCACCCGCCGGTGATCCGCTGGCCGGGCGGATGCTTTGCGGATGTGTATCACTGGCGGAATGGTATTGGCCCGCGGGAGCAGCGGCCGGTTACATACAATGAAAACTTCGGTACTTTCGAGACGGATCCCAATCAGTTCGGTACACACGAGATGATGGAATTCTGCGAGATGATCGGCGCGAAGCCATGGTTTAATATCAATATGATGACCGGCTCTCCATCCGAGATGCGAGAGTGGATGGAGTACTGTAACCGCAAAGAGCCGACGGCACTTTCGCAGGAACGAAAAACAAACGGTCATGAAAAACCGTTCGAGATTGAATACTGGGGTATCGGAAATGAAGTATGGGACGGCGGTGGAAAAATGACGCCGCAGATGTATGCGAACGAATACCGGAAATTCAGTTCCTCCTGTCCGTCGTTTGGAGGCGGCGATCAGGCATTTTCCATGAAATGCATCGCCAGCGGCCCGGATGGAAATAAGCCGAAAGAACGTGCTGCGTGGACAAAAGATTTCTTTAAGGAAATGGGAAAATACCGGATGCCGTCTCTCTATGGCTACGATCTCCATTTTTACAACTGGAATCTGAAGCAGCTTCAGACCGAGAAGAAATTTGATGAGAAACAGTGGTATGATGTGATCAATGGATGCAAAGAGCTGGAAAATGTCATTCACGAGCAGCGCCGCCTGATAGACGCTGGTCTTGAGGCACTTCCGAAACCGGAGGGTCCGTTCCAGGCGGCACCGAGAAAATGTGAACTGATTGTCGGTGAGTGGGGCAACTGGCACAGCAGTGCATTTAATGCGCGCCCGGCGCTGTATCAGCAGTGTACGATGCGTGATGCCGTTACAACTGCACTGACGCTCGACATCTTCCACCGCAATACCGGGGATGTGCGCATGGCATGTGTGGCACAGTCTGTCAATGTCCTGAATTCCCTGTTCCTGACGGATGGTGAGCATTGTATTCTGACACCAAACTACGATGTGTTCGATATGTATCAGGTGCATCAGGGTGCGTATACGCTTGGCTTTGAGGAAAAGAACAAAGATCCTGAGGTCTGCATCTTTGCTTCGATCAAAAATGATGATATCTACGTCAACCTCGTAAATACAAGCTACAGCGAATCAAAGAAAATCGAATTGAAATTCAAACAGTGTCCGGAATTTGTTGAGGCCAAAACACTGTACTCCCAAGATCCGCAGAACTACAATGATGCGAGACATCCGAACCGAGTCCGCTGCAAAGAAGGAAAAGCACCTGCACGGGAAAAAGACTCCTTCCAGATTGCACTGCCGGCGGCTTCGGTCAGCGTTTATCATTTCAGAAAAACAGAAACAGAAAAGTAATACATACAAAACGGGCCGCCCCGGGGAAAAGGATTGTTCCCACAGGGCGGCTCATTTCTATTACAAAAATAATTCAATCACAAACACCACGGCACAGCATGCCACCGAAACCTGAAACAGGCTTGCACCGAACCATGCGGCTGCGATGCCGACGACAAGCGCGAGTGCGCCGGAAACAGGGCTCTGTGTTGCATGGACAATCGCCGGGAAGGTCATGACTGACAGCGTCACGTATGGAACGTAGTACAGAAACGACTGAATAAACTGATTTTTAATCGGCTTCCGAATCAGCGTCAGCGGCAGAATCCGGATTGTGTAGGAAACCAGAGCCATGACGGCGATATAGATATAATTATTGTACATCAGCATTTTCCTCCTCTGTCTTTACCGGGAACAGGATAGCTCCGGCGCAGGAAATCAGAACGGTGAGCAGAATCGTTCTGGTTCCGTCGGAGAGAGTGGAGATGCCCGGGAGATAGCTGCAGATAAAGCTTAAGAAAAAGCTGACGGCAACAAGACCCGCTACCACACGGCTCTTTCGCGCCGGGGGAATGATGATTGCAAGGAACATGCCGTACAGCGCCACGCTTAAGGCACTGACAGCGCGCAGCGGCAGCAGATTTCCGGCAATAATACCAAGAGCCGTGCCGATCGACCACGCGGGAGCAGCGACGAGAATGGCACCGTATGTATAATACGGATTCAGCCAGCCCGGGCGCGCGATTGTGATGCCAAACAGTTCATCCGTTACATCGTAACCAATGAGAAAACGGTGGAAAAACGGCGTGTCCGGTGAAAAACGCTGGGCAAGCGCACAGCTCATCAGAAGATACCGCGCATTGGCGATGAGCGTAATGATAGCGACCTGCAGATAGCCTGCGTTGGCGGCAATCAGTGTAAAGGCAGCGTATTCTCCGGCGGAAGCATTGTTGAAAAGACTGGCGAGAAAGCCCTGAAAAGGACTAAGACCTGCCTTACGCGCTGCAATGCCGAGCGAAAACGAGACCGCAAAATAGCCAAGCCCGATCGGAATGCCATCGCGGATTCCGTTGACCAGAACCTGGCGGGAAAATGAATAAGATCTTTGTGAACTCATAAAAAGCTACTTCCTTTTCCTTCGCAGAAGCTAGAGCATGTCTGAAAAATCATTTCCGTAATCTGAGATTCGCAGCTTACGAAAAGTTTTTTTCAGACATGCTCTGGCATCTGGCAAAAATGTTGGGGTCAAGAGATCAAAAATCCTCTTGCAAGCGAGCTTGCACCGGCTTTTTGATCTTTTGCCCCTGATATCTGATGAAAATTATAGCAAGTTTCGACAGGTTCGTAAACTCTTATTTTGTTCTTGTTCGTTTCCATTAGCCACTGCTTACGCCTGCGTTTCTAAGTCTGTTGAACTGAATTGTATAAAATTATGTACAAAAACAGAAGATAACGCTTGAAAATAGAAGAAAAATCCATTAATATCTATGTATACAAAAAACATTACCGAAGGTGGTGCCTACGATGAAACTGCGTGCGCTTGCAAAAATAAATCTTGGTCTTGATGTGACCGGAAAAAGAGAGGATGGTTACCATGAAGTCCGCATGGTAATGCAGACGATCCAGATGTACGATCAGCTGGAAATAAAGGAGAGCAAAGAACCCGGAATAAGGCTTACAACCAATCTGCCGTTCCTTCCGTGTAATGACGGAAATCTCGTATACAAAGCGGCAAAGATTCTGATGGATGAATTCGATATCCGTCAGGGTGTCGATATGAACCTGACAAAATTTATCCCGGTAGCGGCCGGCATGGCGGGCGGAAGCTCGGATGCGGCAGCAGCACTGGTAGGAATTAACCGCATGTTTCAGCTTGGTCTGACAAAACGCCAGCTGATGGAGCGGGGTGTGCAGATCGGAGCGGATGTTCCGTACTGTGTGATGCGCGGTACAGCGCTGGCAGAAGGAATCGGCGAAAAGCTGACATCCCTTCCCGGCGTACCGATGTGCTACGTGCTGATCGGAAAACCGGGCATCAATGTTTCGACGAAATTTGTCTATGGAAACCTGCATCTTGATGAGGTGACGGAGCATCCGGATATCGACGGCATGGTAGAGGCGATCCGAAATCATGACCTGTACGGCATCACGGACCGCATGGGAAATGTGCTGGAATCCGTGACGTGTCCGGCGTATCCGGTGATCGATGAGATCAAGGCACAGATGATGAAAAACGGTGCGGTCAATGCGATGATGAGCGGCAGCGGCCCGACCGTATTCGGCATTTTCGACGATCCGGACAAGGCAGAATTTGCCCGCGATCAGTTAAAAATAAGCGGACTGTCGAAACAGACATTCCTGACTACTGTATCAAAACCGGGAGGTACAAAGTATGGCAAAAAATGAGTTAGACCTGCAGATGGAGGATTATCAGTACCTTCCGCTCCGCGATGTCGTGTTCCGCACGCTGCGCCAGGCGATTCTGCGCGGGGAGTTAAAGCCGGGTGAACGGCTGATGGAGATCCGGCTGGCAAATCAGCTCGGCGTTTCACGTACGCCGATCCGTGAAGCGATCCGTATGCTGGAGCTGGACGGCCTTGTAATCATGGTGCCGCGAAAGGGTGCACAGGTGGCGCAGATCACGGAAAAAGATCTGAACGATGTGCTGGAGGTGCGGCTCGGACTCGAGGAGCTGGCGGTAAAACTGGCGTGTCAGCGGATTACAGAGAGCGAACTGCAGAAGCTTTATCAGGCATCGCGCAGCTTTGAACAAATGCTGGAGACAACAGAGACGGATGATCTGCAGAAGCTTGCACAGGCAGATGTGGCATTCCATGATGTGATTTATCAGGCGACGAACAACGAGCGCCTGATTCAGCTGCTGAACAATCTGCGGGAGCAAATGTACCGTTACCGGATTGAATATTTAAAGGATGTAAAATCCCGACGTTCCCTGGTCGAGGAGCACGATGCCCTCTATGAACGTATGAAAAATCGGGATCTTGCAGGCGCACAGAAGATGATCCGCGAGCATATCGAGCGACAGCAGGAGAGTATTATGCAGACCGTACATCACCAGAGCATGACGGGTGTAGAAGAAAAATAAAAGCGTATAAAATTTCGAAAAAGGAACATTCTGTTACAGAGTAAAAAATCGTGACAGAATGTTTTTTTATGAAATTTTGCAGAGTATATTTCTCCAGATGGTTTTTCGGAAGCTTTCAAAAGGAGGAGAAGGAGGGACGCAGGCATGGAAAAAGAGAAGACGCAGATTTCACTCACACTGGCGGAAAATGAAAGCGTGATCCGTACATGGTGTGAAAATTGCGATGATATTCAGATCCGCCCGATGAAACTCGGCAAAACGGGCGGAACCGGTGCGCTGCTGATCTACGTAGAAGTGGCGGTGAGCTGCGTTATGTTGAAGGATTCCGTGATCGGGAAGCTGTTGAACCGTCTGATGGAGGTTCCCGAGGCAGATATCCCGGGGGTTCTCTCGGAAAATCAGCTCGGAATTTCGGACGCACTGGAATTTGACACTATGGAAGCTGCGTTCGCTTCCATGCTTGCGGGAAATGCAATTCTTTTTGTGGATCATTATGACCGTGCAGTCAAGATCGGATCGAAGGGTTATCCCAATTTAGGAGTGCAAAAAGCGGAGTCCGAAAAAGTGCTGCGCGGCTCAAACGAGGGCTTTTCCGATTCCGTCAAAACCAACACGGCACTCGTCCGCAAGCGTCTGCGGACCACCGATCTGAAAGTGGAGGAGATACATTTTGGTGCGCGTTCTGATACGGTTCTGGCTCTGGTGTATGAGAAAGAGCTGATTTATCCGAAATTTCTGGAAGAGGTAAAACAGCAGATTGCCGGCTGGGAGGTGGACGGCGTTTTTGACAGCGGCATGGTCGAGCAGCTCTGCGAACCGCAGTGGAAATCGCCGTTCCCGCGCTTCGAGACGACCGAACGGCCGGACCGCGCGGCGATGGAGATTCTGGACGGAAGAATCCTGCTTTTATGTGATAATTCCCCGGTCGGGATTCTCTTCCCGGCATCATTTGACAGCTTTTTAAAGGTCAGTGAGGACCGGTATCATCATTTTCTGATCGTCTCATTTGAGCGGCTGCTGCGGTATGCGGCGGTCTTTCTCACCCTGTGGATTTCGGGCGGATACCTGGCTGTCACGGGCTTTCACACACAGGTGCTTCCGACCAAACTCCTGCTGGCGTTCGCCGAAGCGCGGAAAGGCGTTCCGTTCCCCGGCATTCTGGAAATTCTTCTGATGGAATTTGCTTTTGAACTGATCCGCGAGGCCGGTGTGCGCATGCCGGGGCCGCTTGGCGGGACGATCGGAATTGTGGGCGGGCTGATCATCGGAGATGCAGCGGTTTCCGCCAATCTGGTGAGCCCGATGACCGTCGTTGTGGTTGCGGTTTCGGCGCTCTGTTCGCTGGCGATTCCGAACGAAGAGTTCGGTGCGCCGTTCCGGCTGCTGAAGTTCGGCTTCATTTTGATCGGCGGATGGCTCGGCATTTTCGGCATGGTGCTCGGCACGTTTCTTCTCGCGGGTCATCTTGCCGGACTTACGAGTTTTGGCATTCCCTATCTGATGCCGTTCGTCGGGAAAGGACTTGCGGGCTACCATGCGCCGAAGGATTCCGTATGGCGGCCCCCGCTGCATCAGATGCGGGAGCGGCCGGTCTTTACAAAGCGCGATCAGAGAGTGCGGCTGCGGAAAAACAGAAAAGCTGCGGAGCCGGAAGAAAAACAGGAAAGGGGAGAGTGACGCATGTTTTCGGAAAATGACAGAATTTCACAGCGCCAGATGGAACGCCAGATCGTGCTCGTTCTGCTCTGCCCGGCGTTCTGGCAGCTCGCGGCGTACGGCGCATCGGACGGCCTGCCCGGTATGGCAGGGATTTTCGTTGGATATGGGCTGCTGGCGGTGTGGTGCATTTATCTCGTGCGCCTTGGCGGGCTTTACTGCCGCCTGGAAAGCGTGATGGGAAAGGCTGGGAAACTCCTTCTGGCAGTGATGTATCTGTGTTATCTGCTTTTCCTCGGCGGAACACTGCTTCGCAGAATGGCAGAGCTTGCCGCCGCGTATCTGACAGCGGGTGTACCGCAGGAGCTCTGCGGACTGTTTCTGCTCGCGGCGGCCGGGTTTGGTGTCGGCAGTGAAGTACAGAAAAGAGGACGGCTGGCGGAAGCACTCTATCCGTGGATTGTGGGCGGGATTTTGATTCTGCTTCTGCTGACGGTTCCGCAGATGCATTTTTCCTCGTTTGAGGATGCCTGGGAGACAGCAAAGTCTGTTGAAATTGTGGATAACGGAATACTTTTTGGGTGGAATGTGTGGAGAACACTGGAAAATGGAACACCGATTGCGCTGCTGCCGTTTTTACTGGGGCATGTGCAGAAAGAGCACAGGAGTGTCATTCTTCCGGTGACGCAGAGTATCTGGAAAACGGGGCTTCTTGTAATTGCAGGAAGCATGGCGCTGCTCGGCGTTTTCGGCCGGCGCGGCACGGCTGCGGCGCAGGACCCGCTCTTACTGTTAATGGCAGGAACGAGCCTGCCGGGTGGATTTCTGGAGCGGTTTGATATTCTGTGGATGGCATTTCTTTTGATGGGACTGCTGTTCACACTGGGAAGTCTGCTGTTTTACGTATCGCTGATCGGAGAGAAGACGGGACTGTGGAAACCGCAGAATCTCTATGTACAGATCGGTACAGTGCTTTTTATATGGCTGCTGTCATGCGCGGAAAGCGGCTGGTCGGTCCGATACGGTTACTTTCCGTTTTTCCTTGCCATCACGGTGCTGCTCGGCTTCTGCCAGAAGCATATGAAAAAACTGCGGCTTGTGTGTCTGGCGCTGGGCAGTATGATTTTCCTGTCATCCTGCGGGGCAGTAGAGCCGGAAAAGCGGCTGTATCCACTGGCGGTTGCCTTTGATTATATGTCGGAAGAGGCGACTGCGCCGGAAAACAGTGAAACTGGGGAAGAAACCGGGACGGCGGTCAGTGAGAGCGGCGGAGAAAAGGAGACGGCTGGCGGTAAATGGCGCGTCTGGTATGCGCCTGCGAATCTTGCGGTGGTGACCGGCCAGGGAAAGGATGAGCAGGAGGAGGGAACCGACGAGGACCCCGCATCGCTGTTCTTTGAAGCGGAGACGTTTGAGGAGATTGCGCAGCAATATGACAGCACAGAGGAATATGATCTCGACACCGGACACGTCCAGGCGATTGTATTTTCCGATGCACTGCTCAGTGACCGGGGACGGATGGAAGAACTGTTGAAGTACCTGGAACAGGACCGTGCGCTTGGGCACAGTGCCTATCTGTTTCACGCAGAAAAACCAGAAGATATCATGGAGCAGAACGGAAAACAGGTGGAGTCCGTCGGTGAGTACCTGTGCGGAATTTATGACAACCGGGTGAAAAGAAAAGAGGCGGTGACACTGGCGGACTTGTGCTATGCGTGGGAAAACGAAAGGAGCATTCTGTGGATTCCGAAAGCGCCGTAAAAGGTTTAAAGTGTATGGAATATCGGAGCGGGTAGTGAGTGTCTGTGTATAAAAGTTTTGAAATCCGGCAAAACTGGAAAAAAACAGGAGGCAGCATATGAATGAGAAAAAAGTACAGAGCCGGAAACGGAATCAAAATCAGACACAGAAGAAATCCAGGGACAGGCAGGCGCAGCCCCGAAATACATTTGGGAACCAGCATAGAAGTCAATTCCAGGCGGCATTTCAAATTTTCTGCCGCCGCTGGCTCCCCGTCTGCATTGCGGCGCTGATCCTTTCCGGAACCGCCAATCTTCTCCGCGAGTCCCGTCTGCAGCAGGAAGTCGCTGCAAAGATCGTGCGCTTTCACGTAAGAGCCAACAGCGACTGCGCCTCCGACCAGCAGATCAAGCTTCAGGTACGCGATGCCGTTGCCGAAGAACTGCAGACGATCCTGCACGGAGCCGAAACAAAAGCAGAAACCGAAGAAATCCTGCGTGAAAACGAGCCTTCCATCCGTGCCGCCGCCCTTCAGACGCTGCGCGCAGGAGGCAGTACTGACGATATCACCGTAACGTACGGAAAAGCCAGTTTTGAGGAAAAAGAAACGGGCAATTATATTCTCCCCGCCGGAACGTACGACGCTCTTCAGATCAACATCGGCAGAGCCAAAGGGCACAACTGGTGGTGCATGCTGTACCCGTCCATCTGCTTTTCGGATGCCCTGCGCCCCGTAAACGAGGACGGCGAAAGTGCAGAAAAAGTCGAAAAAAGCCGGATTCCGCTGCAGAATCTGTTGAGTGACGCCGCCTACCGCGAAATCCTGAAAAGTGACCGGATTTCGCTCCGGTTTTTCTGGCGTTAGGCGGATTTTTCGAAAGACTTTCAAGAGAAATGATTGCAATATTCCTCCATTCGGGTTAAAATAATGTATCAGCGACCTATTTTAACCAGGGTCGTGAAATGAAAAAAGAAATGTAAAAATTCAGATATATTAAATATAGAAATGAACCCCATTCGGCATGACAAAAAAGTAATGCCGGATGAAAAATGGAGGAAAGTATGAAAGCAGACAGACAGGCGCCGATCGGCGTCTTTGATTCCGGTGTCGGCGGACTGACCGTAGTGCGTGAGATTATGCGAAACCTGCCCGACGAACGAATCGTATATTTTGGAGATACCGCGCGTGTGCCGTACGGTTCCAAATCGAAGAACACCGTCATCCGTTATTCCCGTCAGATCGTACACTTTCTGGAAACCCAGCAGGTCAAGGCAATCGTCATCGCCTGCAACACCGCAAGTGCGCTGGCACTCGATACGATCGAAAAAGAGATTGATCTCCCGATCATCGGCGTGGTAAAACCGGGCGCACAGATGGCCGTCGAGACGACGCAGAACAAGCGCGTCGGCGTCATCGCAACCGAGAGCACTATTCAGAGCGGCCTCTACCAGCAGCTCATTACCGAGGCAGATCCGGCGATCACCGTTTACGGAAAACCGTGTCCGCTGTTTGTGCCGCTCGTGGAAGAGGGCTGGACAAAAGATCCGATCACCGAGGAAGTGGCGCGCCGCTATCTGGCAGAGATTCTGGATAAAGACATCGACACGCTGATTATGGGATGCACCCACTATCCGCTGCTGCGTTCTCTGCTGCGGAAAGTAGTCGGAGAAAAAGTAACACTCGTCAACCCGGCATACGAAACCTCACAGGCACTGCGCAGACTGCTGCGGGAGCTGGATCTGGAGAATCCGGGAAACGATGAGCTGGGCCGTCAAAAATACCAGTTCTTCGCAAGCGACGGCGTGGAGCGGTTCAATGCCTTCGCACATTCCGTTCTGCCGGAGCAGATCAGCGATACGAAACAGGTACAGATTGAAAACTATTAAAAACGACATACAGAAAAGAGAGAGGAACATCAGAAAAGGATGGAAAAAGACGTACTCATCAGCATCCGCGGACTGCAGTATCTGATGGATGAGGAATCCGGCGAACAAGAACCGGTGGAGGTTATGACGACGGGTTCGTACTACAAGAAAAATGGCCATCACTTTCTGATCTACGACGAGGCAACCGAAGGCTTTGACATGATGACGCACAACATGATCAAATTTACGGAAAACGCCCTCGAGGTGCGCAAGCGCGGCCTCATTGATGTCCATATGATTTTTGAGGAGGATAAAAAGAACATTTCGTTTTATCACACGCCATATGGCATGATCAACATGGGAGTTGCGGCGACGAAGGTCAGAATGAAAGAGACGCCGGATCAGATTTTACTGAAGGCAGAATACGCGCTCGACATCAACGACAGCTACGTGGGGGACTGCGTAATCGATATCGAGGTAAGACCGCGGGAAGGCGGAAAACTGAATTTATAAAAAAATACCCGGGAAGAATGAAAATCATTCAACTCGGGTATTTTCGCGAGCAACGAGCCAAAGTCCGGGCTTGCACGAGACCTTGGAGACTGCCGCGAAAGCAAAAAGAAACACGCAAAGCGTGTTTCTTTTTGTTTCAGATGAAATTTTATTTCTCCTCGCCGCGTGCCTTGCGGAGCATTTTCTGCCAGAAGCCGTTTTTCTTTGCCGGCTGCTCTAAAGAACCGCGGATGCCGCGAACTCCGGTGATATAGATACCGCTTACGGTAGCCTTGACTTCTTTTTTTACCGGGATCTGATCGAAGATAGCAGCGTCGCAGATCAGGGTCATGATTCTCGGACCGACTTTTGCTTTGACGATCGGCAGTTTTGCGCGACGCATCATTTTCGGTGTCTGGTCAATGACCATCTGTGGGAGTCCGGAATCTTTCATGCGAAGCTTTTTCTTATCTATGATCAACATGGAGACAGTCTGTTTCATGGCCTCCATTTGTTCCTGCTGTGCGGCCTGTTTTGTCTGTGCTTTTTTACCGAAGTAATACAGCAGACCAAGGATGACAGCGATGACAGCTAATACGATTAATACGATAATCCAGGGTTTCATCCCTCTATTCCTCCTCTGCAAAAAATAATGTGGGCATCGGAACATACAATGCCAGTCTATGAACATTCTAACATTGATTTCGGCAAAACGCAAACACATTTTAGCGCAATCCAGGCGATTTTACGGTTGAAAATCATAAGAATTTCTAAAATCGGAGCCCCAGCCTTTTTTTTACCAGACAAGTATGGTAAAATGAGATTTACAACGCGCCGGGAACGGCGTAGTATGGAGGAAAATTCAAGAATGAAAAGAAAAGCAGCAGTCATGCTTCTGCTCATGACACTGGGAGCAGCCAGTGTGAGCGGATGTGGAAAAAACAATACAACAAGCAGCAGTTCCGTATCAAGCGCAAGCAGCACAAGCGCTTCCTCAGCATCCGATGCGTCGAGCGCAGGCAGCACATCGTCCGACAGCACAGCTTCTGAGGAATACGCTTCCCCGAGTGATGTAGACGGGATTCCGGTTGTCGATGAGGAAGTTGATCCGGCAGAGTGTGTAACGCTTGGAGATTACAAAAAGCTGACACTGGAAAAGAAAGTAGAGCAGGTAACGGATGATGACGTACAGACGGCCATTATGGCAGAGACAGCTGTCACCATGGACGATCCGGACGCCACCGTACAAAAAGGCGACACCGCCGATATTGCCTATGTTGGCAAAGTTGACGGCAAGGAGTTTGACGGCGGAAGCAGTGATTCCTACAATCTGGTGATCGGATCCGGTACCTTCATCGATGGATTTGAGGATGGTGTCATTGGAATGAAAACAGGGGAGACAAAGGATCTGAACCTGAAATTCCCGGACAGCTATCAGAGTACCGATCTGGCAGGAAAAGACGTTGTGTTTACCGTTACGGTAAATGCGTTTACCCGCCCGGCAGAAAACATTGACGGATGGGAACTCGACGATGCATGGGTAGCAGAGAATACAGATTACAGCACTGTGGAGGAATACCGTGCCGGAAAACGCGCAGAGCTGGAGGCTGCAAATGAGACGACAGCGGAAAATAATCTGCAGAATGACGCGATGCAGCAGGTGGCAGACGGCTGTACGTTTCACAAAATTCCGAAATCCTATATCACCCTTGGCGAAGAGGATTACGATAAACGGTATACCACTTATCTTCAGAATTACGGCATTTCCCTGGACGACTATCTGGAGCAGTATGCGGACAGAGCAACCTACAATCAGGAGAAAGCAACGTATGCAGGAACGATGGCAAAAAGTGCCCTTCTTCTGGATGCCGTAAAAGAGGCAGAAGGCTGGACGACAGATGACCAGGATTACCAGCAGATCTTAAACGACGAGGCAGCCAATGCCAATATGTCGCAGGAAGATTTCCTGAAAGCGGCCAATGATTATTACGGGGAAGATACGGTAGTGCGCAATATCATGATGGAGCGCATGATCAATATGGTTCTCGACAATGCAACAGTCAATACTGTGACTGTGGATGCAGACGGAAATACAGTAGAATAAAAAGAAAAATCACCCCGGAAAACAGGATGAAAATTTCTGTTTTCCGGGGTGATTTAACCGAATCAAGTAAGTCCCCTGCTTCCATTGCGAAAAGCAATAAGCAGTGGGTGGGGACTTGCTTGTATCAGGAGGAGTGCAAGCTCCTTCTGATAAACTGCGGAGCAGTTATTCGGTTATGAGCAAGTAGCGAAGCGGATTGCGAATATCCGCTTGACATGTGGGAGACGAACTGTGTTCGTTATGCCATGATTTTGCGGAACAGATCCTTCAGATCTTCTACGCTTGCATCCTTCGGGTTGCCCGGTGCGCAGGCATCTGCGTGTGCGGAATCTGCAAGGAACTGCAGGTCCTCTTCTTTGACTGCCTCGAGAACAGACGGGATTCCAACGTCTGCGGACAGCTTCTTAACAGCATCAATCGCTGCTTTTCTGTACTCTTCCTGAGACATTTCGTCTACACCTGCAACGCCCATGGCACGTGCGATTTCACGGTATTTCTCACCGGTGCACTCCTGGTTGTATTCCATAACGATCGGAAGCATCATGGCACATGCAACACCGTGTGGGGTATCATAAACAGCACCAAGGGTGTGTGCCATGGAGTGAGCGATTCCAAGACCCACGTTGGAGAAGCCCATACCTGCGATGTACTGGCCAAGAGCCATTCCTTCGCGTCCCTCTTTGGTGTTTGCGACAGCACCGCGCAGAGATTTGGAGATGAGTTCGATGGCTTTGAGATGGAACATGTCAGTCATTTCCCATGCAGCTTTTGTGGTGTAACCCTCGATTGCGTGGGTCAGAGCGTCCATACCGGTAGAAGCGGTCAGTCCTTTTGGCATGGAGGACATCATATCCGGGTCAACAACTGCGATGATTGGCATATCGTGCGGGTCAACGCATACGAATTTACGTTTTCTTTCAACGTCTGTGATAACGTAGTTGATGGTAACCTCTGCAGCAGTACCGGCTGTGGTCGGAACAGCGATGATCGGTACGCATGGATTTTTGGTCGGTGCAGTGCCTTCAAGGCTTCTGACATCCTCAAACTCCGGGTTTGCGATGATGATACCGATTGCTTTGGAGGTATCCATAGAAGAACCGCCGCCGATGGCGATCAGATAGTCAGCGCCGGATGCCTTGAAAGCTTCTACGCCGTGTTTTACGTTTTCGATGGTCGGGTTTGGCTTGATATCGCTGTAAAGCTCATAGTCGAGTCCGTTTGCGGTCAGAATATCGGTTACTTTGGAAGTAACGTTGAATTTAATCAGATCCGGGTCAGAGCATACGAAAGCTTTCTTGAAGCCGTGTGCCTTTGCTTCATTTGCGACCTCGGCAATAGCGCCTGCTCCGTGATAAGAGGTTGCATTTAAATTAATACGATTTGCCATGATTGAAAAACTCCCTTCTAAAATGAATAAATGGTTTTACTGAACTTGTTATTATATTAACAAATCCGGAAGGGAAAAAGAAAGTGACAGAAGAAGCGAAGTGTAACACTTTAAAAAAAATCGCCATTGTGACAAAAACAACAGAACAAAATTTGTGAAAAATAACCAGAGAGTGTCTGAAAAACCATTTCCGCAATCTGCAAGCCCCACTTTGACACGCGCTCTAAGAGAGCAGCTGCAGATTCCGGAACAGTTTTTTTAAGTCTTCCGGCATTGCCCGGACGAGAAGAGCTGCAAACTCGGAAGGTGTCAGATCCATGCCGGTAAGCACCCATTTTACGGTCATGGTGATGGAACCCTGACAGTACATTTCGAGAAGAAAATGCATTTCCGGTGAAACCGGGCTGCCGCTTTTTTCGTGAATCAGATTTTCGTAGAACGCGAGAATCAGGTCAAAATCGTGCTCACGCAGAGAATTCTGCTTGTCGTAGCGGAAGGCAGCGGCGAAAAAAGCTTTTTCTTTCTGAATATAGGTAAATTTCTTTTCCAGACTGTCAAAAACGGTCGTTCCGCGACCCATATGTTCGAAGGATTTTGTCAGTAATTTATCAAAGTACCAGTTGATCAGATCGTATTTGTCGAGAAAATTACGATAGAAGGTCTGGCGGGTAACACCGCAGATTTCACAGATCTGGCGCACGGTGATCTCTTCGACAGGGGTTGATTTCATGCACTCCTTCATGGATTCGGCAAGACGGTATTTTGTTTTTTCTCCTTTGGGAGCAGATACGGTGGAATGGATCATCCGGGCAGTTTCCTTTCGTTTCGAAAATTATAACTATGCAGAGTTATGCATACATTATAACGCGAATCAGAAGAAATAAAAAGCCCTGAACATGTTTCCAGGATGAAAGCGAGAAACATGCCAAGGGCGTTATTGTTATTTTCTTTTGTTTACGGCCTGTCCGACACAGTAGCATACAGCGGCAACAACCATGCCGTTGATGGAAGCGATGCCCCAGTGTAAGAGGTTCGCAACAATGGCACCGAGAATGACACCGGCAACCGCAAACCAGTCTACGGTTTTAAGCTTCGGCTGATCGGTTTCAAAGTCCTTTTTGTTCATGAAGTAGGCGAGCACCAGAATCATGCCGACCGGCGGCAGGGTACAGTTCAGAATGTTGAGCCAGCCGCAGAAGTTGTAGTACAGCCATACGGAGGCAACCGTTCCGATGATACCGGAAAGGAGAACCATCGGTTTTTTCCTCTGATGGAAGATGTTGGCAAGACCAAGACCTGCGGTATACAGAGCGTTGTCGTTTGTAGTCCAGATATTAAGACCGAGAACGAGAACAGCCAGGTAGAACAGGTTCAGGCGGACCATAACCTCGAAGATATCGTTTCCGCCGACAAAGATCGAGGAAACGGCACCGAAGAAGAACATCAGGGAGTTTCCGATGAAGAAGGCCACAACCGTGGTGATGGCACCCGCTTTTCCGTCCTTTGCAAAACGTGCGAAGTTCGGGGTTGCGGTTCCGCCGGAAACGAAGGAGCCGATGACAAGACCGGCACCGCCGATGATAGTCAGAGATCCGCTGGATTTGGCAAACTGATCGATGATCGTTCCGTCGCCTCTCATTACGGCCATGACCATGGCGATCGTTCCGAGAATGGCAACACTTGGTACAGCGATATAGCTGACGATGGTCAGAGATTCAATACCAAAATAGGCAGAGGCGGTCATGCAGACGCCGGCAAGAATAACAAGTCCCCACTGTGCCGCAGTGCTTCCGCCGAGCAGCTCCTTGGAAACCGGAATTGCAAACATGGCAAGACCGACACCAAACCATCCGATCTGCGTAAAGCTGGTCATGGCTGACGGCAGATAGGAACCTTTTTCGCCAAAGGCTCTCTGGGACAAAAGATCAAGTGACAGACCGGTTTTTGCACCGACGTAGCCGAGCAGACCGGTATAAATACCAAGAATGATTCCACCAAGGATCAGTGATCCCAAAAAGCCCCAGAAATCGAGGCCGTCAGCGAGCTGCTGGCCGACCCACATGCTTGCCGAGAAGAAGGTGAAGCCAAGCATGATCATAAACATGGTTACTACATTTTTCCGGGCAGAAGCCGGAACCGCGCTGTCCGCGAAGTCAACATCTTTTACTTTCTTTTCTTTTTCCATAATATCTCCTGAAAACTGTGATTACGGTTCGCCGAAATTCAGCGAACCGTAAGAAATGGTTTTTTGTTACAGCATGTATTTGCGAAGTGCTGCGGTAAACTCTTCAATTCGTTCAGCCGCAATTTCTTTCAGGGTAGCATCGCCAAGGCTTGCAATATAGCCTTTTTCCTGGCGGTACAGCCATTTGGTCACACGTTCATCGATTTCTTCGTAGTGATTGATGTGAATCCACTCTTCGTAGGATGCGCCAAGCGGGCAGCCGAGCTTCTCCTCGAGCAGTCTGGTGAAGTCGATCCGGTCGGCTCTCTCCAGCATTTTATTCCAGAAATCGAGAACCTCCTCGACGTGCTCATGGATTTCATAGCGTCTTGCACCGCCATCGTAGATGATGCATTTTTCAAACAGCGGATCGCGCATGGAAAGCGTTTCTCTTCGGAACTCCGGTGCAATGATACCGTCTTTCCAGTAGAAATCGACATCCGGCAGATTGATTCCAGATACGCCCCTGTCCTGATAGGTGCTGAAGATTCCTTCGTAATATACGGTGATAAAGCCTTCAAACTCCGGCCAGAACTCGCGGATTTCTTTTGTGAGACGTTCCAGGATTTTGATTCCGGTTGTGCCGCCGATCGTAAAGATGATAATGTTGCGAAGGGAAGCACCGTGCTCACGGTAGAAATCGGTTACGTAGCGCAGGCAGTGGATCAGCGTTTCACCCGTTGCGATGATATCGCCGATCAGAAGTGTACTTCCCGGAACCATCGTCAGCTTGCTGTATTTGATTTCCAGTCCTGCGATTTCTTCCTCTTTAAAGACGCGCTCACTTGACAGAAAACTGATGTCATGTACACGAATGTGCTCACGGTAGCAGCTTTCCTCCAGCGGATAATTCAAAGCGCCGCGCAGGATGGAAAGGATGTTGGCTGCGGTTACCTTTCCCTGCTCTTTAAAATAATAAAGCATCTGTGAAGTAGACGGAATCAGGCAGTGATAAACCTCATATCCGACAACCTCCGGTGTGTTCAGAAGCTTTCTTGTCTCTGCTTCGGAAACGACATAGTATTCGTTCTCATAATCGCCGCCTGCGAGGCGATAGCAGTCCACGCCCTGTTCCGAAAACTCCGGCACCAGTTTTACTTCATTCCATTTTTCCATTCAAAAGTTCCTCCCGGTTTTCCCTCTTTGGTAAACATGTTATAAACTTTTAACAGTGTAAGGGGTAGCAACCTGATTGTCAAGGGAAAAGGCGAATTTACATGATTTTCTTACAGAAGAAGGGAATGCGCCGCGAGAAAAGGAATTTTACCGGGTTTTGCCTTCTCCGGAAAAGTATTCCTTTGTAAGCTCCACAACCTTGCCCGAAAGCAGGAAGAGCGCAATCAGGTTTGGGATCGCCATGAGACCGTTGAAGGTCTCGGCAATGCTCCACATCAGGCCGAGGTTTGCGGTGGCGCCAAGGATGGCAACCAGCGCATAGGCGGCCATAAAATATTTTGTGATTCTTTCGGAGAATAAAAACTCGATGCAGCGTGCACCGTAAAGTCCCCATCCGAGAATCGTGGAAAAGGCGAAGCAGCACATCGCGAACGCGGTGAGCAGCGAAACCCAGTTTCCGTATGTAAGGGTAAAACCGCTGATGGTCAGCTCTGCGCCGGCAGCCTGTCCGTAGGTGATGGAAGTACCGCTGCAGAGAATAACAAGTGCAGTTAAGGTACAAATCACGATCGTATCAGTAAATACCTCAAAGATACCGAACATACCCTGTTTGACTGGCTTTTTTGTGTCGGCACAGGCGTGCGCGATCGAACCGGTACCAAGACCTGCCTCGTTTGAGAAAATACCGCGGGACACACCTTTTTTTACACTCATAAGCATGCTTCCGACGATACCGCCTGTAACGGCGGAGGGACGGAAGGCGCCCTCAAGGATCGAAACGAAAACAGACGGAATCCGGTTGAGGTTCAGCAAAATTACACCGATGGCAAGGACAATATAAAACAGAGCCATAAACGGAACGAGCTTTTCTGTTACCTGTGCGATCCGTTTGACACCGCCGAGCAGGATCAGCGCTACGAGTGCCGCAATGATGATACCCTGAATCAGGTTGGAGGTCGGGATCGCGTCCTTTGAGATCACATGGTAATTCATCAGTGCGGAGTTGACTGCGGTTGTGATGGTGTTGACCTGCGTTGCATTTCCGGTTCCGAACACAGTCAGTACACCGAAAGCAGCGAAAAGATAGGCCAGAAAATGCCATTTTTTGCTGAGACCGTTTTTGATGTAATACATCGGTCCGCCGACGAGTTCCCCGTTGGCATTTTTCTCGTGATAGAAAACAGCCAGTGTTACCTCGGCAAATTTCGTACACATGCCGAGCAGAGCGGAAACCCACATCCAGAATACGGCACCGGGTCCGCCGATAGCAATAGCGCCGGCAACACCGGCAATATTACCGGTACCGACCGTGGCGGCAAGTGCTGTACAGACCGCCTGGAACGGTGTAATTGCGCCATCGGAAGCATCTCGTTTGCGGAACATTCTTCCGAGCGTTGTGCGGATCGCATACGGGAATTTTCGAATCTGGAGAAAACGGGTGCGCAGACTCAGGTAAAGACCGACACCGAAAATACAGATCATAGCCGGAACACCCCAGATAAAATTGTTCACGGCATTGTTGATGGTTTCAATCAGTTGGAGCATAGATACCTCTTTCTTTTTCATAAGCAGAAGCACTTTCTTGGAAGATCAGTGCTTTCATAAAGTAACACAATGCAAAAAGTATATCATCTCAGACGAGATTTGCAAGTTTTTTTCGAGAAAAAACGCGAACCCCCAAATTTTTTGCGATTCCGGAAAGATATATTTTCTCTAGCCTTATGGGTTTAACATGAGCCAGGCGGTTTTTTACGTTTTCTTCCAGTTTTTGTGAAGGAATGCAGCGAAATATGATAGAATAGAGAAAAAACAGAAAAGAGGATTATTGCCATGTTTCAGGTAATTGATATGCACTGCGACACCATCCCGGCGCTGCAGTGGAAGGAAAAACAGGAGCATCTTGCGGATGCGGATCTTCAGATCAATCTGGATAAGCTGGAAAAGGGCGGCAGCCTCTGCCAGTGCTTTTCTCTGTTTACGTTCCTGAAGGGACTGAAAGACGAAACACCGTTTGAGCATGTGAGAAAGCTGGCTGATCTCTGGAAATCAGAGGTGGAACGGTATCCGGACCGCATTTGTCAGATCAAAACGTATGCGGATCTGATGCAGGTACAGAAGGAAGGAAAAATAGGTGCGGTGATGACCGTCGAAGAGGGTGGTGTCTACGAGGGAAGCATAGAGAAGCTGCATACGCTGTACGATCTCGGTGTGCGGATTTCCACGCTGACCTGGAATTTTCCGAATGAGCTTGGATTCCCGAACCCGGCGCAGGAAGAGGGAAAGCCATATCTTCCGGATCTTGAAAACGGGCTGACACCGACCGGTATTGCCTTTGTCGAGGAGATGGAGCGGCTCGGCATAGTGATCGATTTATCACACTTAAATGATGCCGGAATCCGCGACGTTTTTGCACATACGAGAGGTCCGGTCATTGCATCCCATTCCAATGCGCGCGGTGCGTGCTTCCATCTGCGAAACCTTTCAGATGAAATGATTCGTCAGCTCGCAGAGCGTGGCGGCGTCACCGGTATCAATTTCTGTCCGTCGTTTCTGCGCGAGGAGGAGCCGGCAACGAAAAAGGCATCGACGATGGATATGGTACGCCATATGAAGTATCTGCGAAACGTCGGCGGCATCGACATCATCGGCCTTGGAACCGATTTTGACGGTTTCAGCGGCAAGACGGATGTGCCGGACGCTGCGCATATGCAGCATCTCGCAGATGTGATGAGCCACGACGGTTTCACCGATGAGGAGATCGAGAAGGTCTTTTCCAAGAATGTACTTCGGGTGTTTAGAGAATGCTGGAAATAAAACTACAGCTCCGGTGATGCCGCCAGAAGCTCCTTTGTATAATCATTCTGCGGATGCGCAAACAGTTCTTCCGTCTCCGCGTTCTCCACAATCCGGCCTTCTTTCATCACGAGAACCCGGTCGCACATCTGATAGATCACGTTGAGGTCATGCGAGATAAAGAGAATCGAGAGCTGAAGCTCCTCCTGAAGCTGAACCATCAGCTCCATGATCTGCTTCTGAATCGTCACATCGAGAGCGGAAACCGGTTCGTCGGCAAGGATCAGGCGTGAGCCCTGGATCAGTGCGGCCGCGATGCTGACTCTCTGGCGCTGGCCGCCGGAGAGCTCATGCGGGCGGCGTTTCAGGTGCTCTGCGGAGAGGCCGACTCTTTCGGCCATCGCAAGAACCCGTTTTTTTCGTTCTTCTTTTGGAACCTTCTGCATCCGAAGCGGCTCCTCTAAAATCCAGGAGATTTTCTTCGCAGGATTCAGGGAAGAAAACGGGTCCTGGAAAATCATCTGCGGATGGTCGACCTGCGAAATTATTTCGCCTTCATCTGGGCGGATAAATCCTAAGATCACTTTGGAGAGTGTCGATTTTCCGCATCCGCTCTCTCCGACGAGACCGAGAATTTCATTTTCATGAAGCTCGAAAGAGATATCATGAAGCACCGTTTTTCTCTGCTTTCCCTCCTGATAGGAGGCAGAAATATGGCTGACTTTCAGAATGTTGTTCGGACTGATTTCTTCCATGGGTTATTCCTCCTTTTCCGCCGGCGGAGCAGCTTTTTTGTCAGAGTCTGTCGGCCATTGAGCTGTTGGAGCGATTTTGATTCGCTTTCGCAGCGATGTTCGTCGGTTCGGAATTGCATCGAGCAGGCGGCGGGTGTAGTCTTCCTTCGGGTGGAAAAAGACATCGTCTACACTGCCGGATTCCACAATCGTCCCATGATTCATGACGATGACCCGGTCACAGAGCGAACGGATGACGCCGAGGTCGTGTGAGATAAAAAGAATCGCCGTGTGATGGCGTTCATTGATTTTTTTCAGCAGCTTTAAGATCTGCGACTGAATCGTCACATCAAGAGCTGTTGTCGGCTCGTCTGCAATCAGAAGCTTCGGTTCTGTAATAAGCGCCGCAGCGATCATCACCCTCTGGCGCTGACCGCCGGAGAGCTGGTGCGGGTATTTTTTGCAAAGCTTTTCCGGGTCGGGAAGCTCGACCTCATGCATTATAGCAAGAACCTTTTCATGACGTTCTGCCGGTGTGCAGCTCTCATGAATCAGCAGTCCCTCTGCAATCTGTTCTTCGATGGCCAGAACCGGATTTAAAGAGGTCATCGGCTCCTGAAAAATCATACTGATTTCTTTTCCGCGGATGCGCTGCAGATCCTGGCTGGAAGCGTGTGTAACGGAAGAACCTTCGTAAAGAATTTCTCCGCCGGATACGGCGGAATTTTCCTTTAAAAGCTGCAGAATGGAGAGTGCTGTCTGCGTTTTGCCGGAACCGGATTCCCCGACAATGCCAAGCGTCTCACCTTCTTCTAAGGAAAAGGAGATGCCTTTTACCACTTCGGTCGGTGGCGTGGTATCGTAAAATGCAATTTTTAAGTCACGTACATCGAGAAGTGCCATATCAGTTACCGCCTTTCTTCTGTAATCCGTCGCCGAGGAGCGATACGCCAAGCGCCAGTAAAATGACGGCAAGACCGGGGAAAACAGAGCCCCAGGGAGCAGTCATCAGATACGTCTGGGATTCTGAGAGCATCCGTCCAAGCGAGGCATCGGGCGGCTGGACACCGATGCCGAGAAAGCTCATGCCGGCCTCGGAGAGAACGGCGTTGTTGAAACCGATTGCTGCCATCGAAAGAAGGGACGGGACCGTATTTGGCAGGATATGTACAAATATGATCCGAAGATGGGAAACACCCATCAGACGGGCACTTTTGACATAGTCCATATCTTTGCGTGCGAGAAATTCGCTTCTGGTGATACGTGCAAAGCTCGGAATGAATACGATACCGAGTGCAAGGATCACGTTGTATTTGCCGGGACCCAGCAGCGCGATAAATACCAGCGCCAGCAGGATTCCCGGAAAGGAAACAATGACATCGTTTATGCGCATCAGGATTTCGTCAATCCATCCGCCAAAATACCCGGTGAACGCACCGACGAGGACACCAATGGTTCCGCCGAGCAGCAGAGTAGCGAAAGCGACGAAGAAGGTTGTACCGGTTCCTTTTAAGACGCGGCTGAAAATATCGCGTCCAAAGTGATCGCAGCCGAACGGGTGCGACAGAGAGGGAGCAGCAAACTTGGCTGCGCCGTTCATTGCATCCGGGTCGTACGGTGTATAGAAAAAGCCGATCAGAAGAAACAGAAGCATAAAAGCGGTGAGAACAGCTCCGATGATCAGCGTGAGATTGCGTTTCTTTTTCATAATGAAAACCCTTTCCTTTGTCGTGGGCGGCTCCCCATGACCTTTCGGTCGCGGGAGCTGATGATCGAAAGCTCCCGTCAGTCTTTTACGCGGATACGCGGATCAATTCTGCCATACAGCAGATCTACCACGAAATTGATGATAATAATGAGGGCGGCGATCAGTACAAGGATGCCCTGAACCACGGGGTAATCGCGGTTGGAGATCGAAGTGATCAGAAGATTGCCCATGCCCGGAATCGAAAAAACCTGTTCCAGAATAATGCTGTTTGCCACAATATCTGCGATTGTCATGCCCCAGAAGGTCAGTACCGGAATCAGGGCGTTTTTCAGCACATGGTGATACATAACACGGCGTGTACTGTTTCCGCGGGAATAGGCGGTGCGCACATAGTCGGCATCGAGCTGTGAGAGCACAGAGCTGCGCAGCATTTTGACAGCCATGGAACAGCGCGGAAGTGCAATGGCGGCAGACGGTGCAACAAGATAACCGATAAAACCGGAAAAATTTTCAGAAATCGGCACATAGGCGCCCGGCTGAAACCATTTGAGAATCAGACCGAAAAGATACGTGATCAGAATACCGATGAAAAATCCCGGCACAGACATGATCACCTGATTGATCGTCATGATCAGCCGGTCCAGATGGCCTCCGGCGTGCTGTGCTGTGAAAATGCCGATGGGAATCGAGACAACAAGGATCATCAGGAATGCGATAACGGTGATAGCGATGGTAATCGGAACTTTATCGCGGATCAGTTCTCCGACCGGCATCGAGTATGAATACGAGGTGCCGAGATCTCCATGAAAAAAGCCGGTTACCCACGAAGCATACCGTTCCAGAACCGGCCGATCCAGTCCCATTTCCTTTTGCAGAGCCTCAATCCGCTCCGGCGTCGCCTCCGTGCCAAGCTGCGATTTTGCCGCATCTCCGGGTATGACGGAAAAGGCAAAGAACGATAAAAAGGATACAAGAAGCAGCGTAAGAAGGAGAGAGCCGAATTTCTTTGCAATGTATTTCATGAATGGAAATTCCTCCTTGTGTAATGTAGGATACTCCGGGAATTTTTCCCGGCTTATAAAAGCAGGCACAGAAAAGCTTCGGGCGTATCGGCTGAAGGTTTTCGTGCACGTCATTTTTATTGTAGACAATGCAGGTGTAAATAGCAAGATAAAATTGGAATATCTCGAATTACAGAATAACAGGAAAAGGCCTCTTGCATAACCGGTGCGGATGATGCAAAAAGCCTTTGATAAATTGCCTTCGATAAATCCCCTGTTTAGTTTTCCATTTCCCGTCCGAGGTACGTTGCCGCTACCTGGAGGAGCTTCTTTTCCGTATCGCCCGGCAGGGACTCCCTGTCTTTGCCGCAGAGAATGACCGAACCGATGGCATCACCGGAGGAGAGAATCGGAAAAATGAGCTCCGGCAGAGGAGTAGTATTGTCTGTGTTTTCCAAAATTGAAAAATAAGCCTTTTCACCGGGACGCGCAAGTACTGTTTTCCGGTTCAGAATCGCTTCCTCCAGCCGGCTGCTGATGGACTTGCCAAGATAATTTTTCTGTTCCGGCCCGTTTGCCGCTACAATCTGTTCCTGATCCGAAACACAGACGAGACATCCGGTCACCGTTGAAATCGATTTTGTAAACCCTGCTGCGCATTCCGCCAGCTCTTCGATCGGTGAGTATTTTTTCAGGATAATCTCACCCTCCCGTCCGGTATAAATTTCCATGGCCTGTCCCTCCCGGATCCGCATCGTGCGCCGGATTTCCTTGGGAACTACCACACGCCCCAGATCATCAATCCTTCGAACAATTCCCGTCGCTTTCATATGAAAAATTCCTCCTGTTTCCGCAATGTACTTTCCATAATTTGTACTGTATGGGTAGTATGTGGAAAAACAGGTGGAATTATGCATGGAAAAAAGAAACAGTATTTCCGCTGTTTGCAGCAATTTCGGAAAAAATACAGTGGAACAGCAGTGGTTAGTCTGGTTGCTCCTTTTACAGAAGACTGCGGTCTTTTCCGAGATAGAACAAAGCGATCGTATCCGGTCCGACGTGGCTTCCGGTGCAGTAATCGTAGGAAGTATTGATAAATTCACGCACCTTCACTCTTTTCTGGATTTCTTCCATCATATAAAGAGATTCCTCATAGGCATCTGCATGTGCGATTCCGACGATCTGGTTTTCCGGGTCTTCGATCGTTTCACAGAAAAGACGAATCAGTTCATTTAAAACGGCCTTGCGTCCGCGGACATTCTTATAAGAAACGATATAGCCATCTTCATTTCCACGCAGAATCGGTTTGATTTTCAGCATATTTCCGACCACAGCGACACTTCCCTTGATTCTTCCGGTGCGGGAAAGATATTTCAGATCGCCGACGGTGAAAATGCCGTTCATTTTGCCGACGTAGGTTTCCAGAAGATCTGCCGCTTCGTCTACGTTCATGCCCCGATCGCGCATTTCGCTGGCATAGATGGCGAGGATGCCCTGTGCAAGAGAGGCATTCAGGGAATCGACGAGGCGGATTTTACGTTTTCCGCCGTATTCCTCAAGAAGCTCCTCGGCAGCAAGTCTTGCGGAGTTATAAGTTCCGCTGATGTTTTTGCTTAAGGAAAGATAGATGACATCCTGATCTGCCTCAAGAGCGGTGCGGAACGCATCCGCAAAATTTGCGGTGCTGATCAGTCCGGTCTTGATTTCACAGCCGGTGCGCATGGCATTGTAATATTCTTTTCCTTTGGAAAGCTCCTCTTCCGGTGACAGATCCGGGTCGAAGCAGACCAGCTCTTTTCCATTCACAAGATTGACGAAAGAAACGACATGGATATCGTATTTTTTCGCAGTAACAGCAGGCAGATTTGCCGCTGAATCAACAAAAACCTGAAACATAAATAAAATTCTCCTTTGTAGTGTAAATGTCCCCCAAAATGATGTAACTTTTGATAAGCATTGTAGCACATTGTATCACCAAAGAAGAGAGATTTCAATGGAAGATAGACAACACACTGCAAGGGAGTGTGCCGACAAGTCGATTCCTGAAATCATCTGTTTTCGGAAGAAATTTGACCAGGTATCAATGCATAGTAATAATGACCAAAAACGGCAGACGTATTTTTAGTAAAAACCGCTTTTGAAATAAAATCGTTTTATCTATAAATGAGCAAGTTCGTGATTTTGCATAAAAGAAAGACACCTTGATTCTTGATGTTGTATAATGAAAGTGACGAAACAAACATTTGCAACATTTACGAAAGAAGGTGCCTCTTGCAAATACTATACATCATTCTTTATTCATATACAACCAGCTTAAGCAATTAAGGATAGAGTAAACTTACTGTCAGTTGGAGAGTTGCAGAAGATTCCCTGCTATGAACTTGACCAGATTGTTTTCGCATAGTCTACTTCTCCCACAGTGTTTTGGTAGCATTTCGTATTTGCTGAAGGTACATGAAAGTGTTCTCCTGTTAAATAATATTCTGTAAGTTATTTTCTATAGATATCCGCTGATAGTAGGTATCTATGATATCCTGCAAAGTAATCGTATTCATTTTTTCTTCGGCAGCCTTTTGAATTTCATTATAAAATCCCTGCAAAGATAACTGAATGTTAATACCAACGCCACAATCTGGATTGGTATGAGTATCTAAATGAAGCAATGGTTTATCACCTTCAACTGCTTTATAAATATCCAGCAATGTAATCTGATCGGCTGGTTTTGAAAGAGAAGGACGGGCATGTCCGGCTACACTGGTCATAAGTTCCGCTTTTTTTAGTTTTAACATAAGCTGGCGTACAAAGCCGGGATTTGTATGGACACTTTCTGCAATTGAGGCACTGGAGAGGGATTTTTCCTGGTTGATAGCAATCAGAACCATCACATGAACAGCATCACTTAATTTCGTTGAATATTTCATGATAAGAAACTCCTTGTAGTATGATATAATGATCTTGTTTTCACGTTTTTGGGATGAAAATATTTCTGGTTTGTTTAAAACATCCTAAGTTCTCAACAGTTCTTTTTAATGTGTTGATAAACTGTACATTTTTTAATGCTTTGATGATTGTAAATAATATAATTACAACTATAATGGAGATTAAAGGAAAAGTCAACACAGATACTATAAATGTTCACAAAGGAGAACTTATGGAATACAAAAATCAAACAGAAAATCGTGCATTTCAGGAAATGTTGCAGGCAGCAGTAAAACGGCTGCAAAATCGTTCCGGAGAGGAGCTTGCTGCAAAAAGTGGGGCTGTTTTTCATAGCAGCCGAAATGTGCTTGAAGTACTGAGTTTTTATGAAACGATTGAAATTCAACTCCCCGAGTTTCGTATTAACTCAGACATGGACGAATGGCATTATCTGACATTGCTGCATTATCTGGATATGGCTGATGGAACAGAAGGTTCACAGAAGCTCATTACTTTTGGTAACCTGAAAGATGGATTGATTCGGGGAACCAAGTTTGACCGGACTGCAGAGCAGAAACTGGAAAAGCTTTTGCAGGATAAAGATCCTGAGAAAATTCAGAAAGCATGTAAAAACCTGGGTGCAGAATTCACAGAAACAAAGGCGGATCTGTGTGCTGTTTTTCCAGTTCTGCCAAGATATCCGGTAACTTTAAAGATATGGTTTGCAGATGAAGAATTTCCTGCATCTGGCAAAATATTTCTTCAGGATCATGCCGATCATTATCTGAGTGTAGAAGATGCGGTAACAGTTGGAGAAATTTTGCTGCAAAAATTATCGGAAGCCTTTTCTTCTCTCTGATCATGAATCAGAAAACTTTCCAACCCGGCTTTGATAAATTTGTCGATTACTGTCTGAATCTGTTTCCAGTCATTACAGTGATTGCGGAGCATCAGTCTGTTGATGGAAAGGCAGCCATTCATTTGAAAATAAAAAACCGATTCTGCCTGTTCAAAGGTCAGGAGGCTGTGTGACATAAGCCAGGTCACATAGCCTTCTTTTGTATTTTCTGCTATTTTTTCCAGAAGAATAGGGGCAATTGCATCATCCAGAAACAGTGCCCTGTATTGTGATTCCATCTGTATTTTCTGACAGAACGGATAGGAACAGCTTTTTTGATTTAGACAGAATAAATGATCTACAGTTGTTAACATATCCTGAGTCATATCATTAAAAATATCTGATAATACATCATGGATATCGTAGTAATGAAGATAAAAAGTGCCACGGTTGATTTCAGCATTTTTGCAGATCTCTGTAACTGTAATTTTCGTAAAACTTTTCTGATTTAACAACTCTAAGAACGTATCTTTTATGGTTTGCCTGGTATAGCGGGTACGGCGATCTTGTTTTCTCGTTTTTTCTGACATTATATACTCCTGTATTAGTTAGTATCATATAATTTCTCAACAATTTTTCTGATGTGTTGAGTAACCATACAAATCTCGCAGATTGACTATTGTAATTTATATAGTAACAACTATAATGAGGTTTAAAGAAAAAGTCAACAGATTGTTCAGAATTTTAGGAGGAAAAACATGGGACATGTAATTGCAGTATCAGGAAAAGGTGGCGTAGGAAAAACAACTCTTTGTGGATTGTTGATCCAGTATTTATGTGAAAGCGGAAAACGTCCGGTCCTAGCGGTGGATGCAGATGCAAATGCAAATTTGAACGAAGTGCTCGGTGTTGAGCCGGAGGTCACACTTGGGGAGCTGAGAGAAGAAATTGAGCGGGCAGGCATAGACCCACGATATCAGATTCCCTCCGGTATGACAAAACAGGCATATCTGGAAATGCGTCTTTCTGATGCGATTGCAGAAGAAGACGATTATGATTTGATGGTAATGGGACGAACCCAGGGACAGGGCTGCTATTGTTTTGTAAATGGCCTTGTACAGACCCAGGTTCAGAAACTGCAAAGCCATTATCCATATATTGTGGTTGATAACGAAGCGGGTATGGAACACATCAGCAGAGGAATTCTGCCAATGATGGAAGTTGCGATTCTTGTGAGTGACTGTTCCAGAAGAGGTGTTCAGGCAGCCGGACGTATTGCAAAGCTGATGAATGAATTAAACTTTAAACCACAGAAAACTGGATTAATCGTGAATCGTGTTCCAGATGGAAAACTGGATGCCGGAACTCTGGAAGAAATCCGAAATCAGGGATTGGAACTGTTAGGCGTTGTACCACATGATGACCAGGTATATCAGTATGACTGTGATGGAAAGCCGATCATACGGCTTCCGAAAGATTCTCCTGTAAGAAGTGCACTGGGAGAAATTGTAAAGAAGTTAGGATTGTGAGTTGGAGGATTGGAAGTTTGAAAACTGCGCGTCGCATTCTCGTTACTTCAGCCTGCAAATAAAAAGTCAATACTA
>NZ_QUGO01000002.1:0-300656 GCF_003479105.1 Blautia sp. AF19-13LB | reverse complement strand
TTAAATGAAAAGTCTAATCCCCCAGCTATGCTGGGGAGAATAGAGTAGTCGGAAGTGGTGAGGATAACAAAATAAAGCCTCCTGTGATAGAATGAGAATGGTGTCGCAAGCCAAACTCAAAATCAAAGGAGGCGGTCCAAATGGACAATAAAAGTTTATCACATACTCGTTGGAAATGCCAGTATCACATTGTGTTTATTCCTAAATACCGAAAGAAGGTATTGTATGGGAGAATACGCAGAGATGTCCGAGAGATAATAGCAACTTTATGCCAGTATAAAAATGTAGAGATAATTGCAGGAGCGGTATGTATAGATCATGTACATTTAAGCGTAGCAATTCCACCAAAACTCAGAGTATCAGATTTTATGGGGTATCTGAAAGGAAAAAGCACATTAATGATTTATGACAGGCATCCTGAGCTGCAAAGTAAATGGGATAAAGCGTTTTGGGCTAGAGGATATTATGTTGAAACGATTGGCAATATAACAGATGAAGCAGTTCAAAAGTATATAAAAGAGCAAGCAGAAGAATCGAGACGAGAAGATTCGAGTAGTACCGCTTTATAGCGGGCCAGCAAAAGTGCTTGCGATACCGCCCTTTGGGGCGAGCAGTAACAATAGCCCTTTGGAGGGCTAATAATAAACCACCAGTTGAACTGGTGGTTGCTAACTTAGAGGTGTGAAAATGTTGAAGCCAGAAATCATCATCATAGATCCAATCTGTCAAAGTCTGTCACTTTTAAAGGGGTTGAGGTTGTGCCACTTAATGGCGCAGAAAAATGAATATTTATATTTTCAGATAAGCATGACACGGCTTTCTCTCTTTCAATTGAAAAGTACCATATACAGGCGTTTTTTTATTCGGCAGTATGGTAGGATAAAAAATAAAAAAGGAGTATGTACCATGAGTTTGCAGGAGCTAGTTATTATTCGTCTGAACAATATCATCAAAAAGAAAGGAATCACAGTCAATGAGGCAGCAAAGCGTTCACATATTGCTCCACCGGCACTTAAGAATATTCTTTATGGAAATGAAGAAAATATCGGTGTAGTTACTTTGTGCAAACTGTGTCAGGGACTGGAAATGACTGTTAGCGAGTTTTTTGGTGATGAAATGTTCGAAAGAAAATAAAATCGTTGATAAATGAGTTTAGATATATATAATAAAGCCGGAGCTTCAGATGAGGTTCCGGTTTTTGTTTTTTTGATAATTTGCTTTCGGATTGGAAAAATGTTTTGTGCCCGAGGCTTTAGTATGTTTTTGAGGGCTTTATATTCGTTTTTTTGTATTGGTAATAGTGTATGTTTGATTTCATTCAACGAACATAAGAGCTTTTCATTTGATATATTGTGTGCAAGACATGTATTTTTTTGACAGTGACATCAAAGCTTTTTTTACCTATAAATGAAGTGTTATCACATGTAAAATTAACAATTCCTATTTTAGTTGGCGAGCAATCATCTGAATATGTGGTAAGTTTACTTACTACATCTACTCCATGGATATTTCTTTCCGCGTTCTTGGGAGGAAGGTTACAAGGTTTGTCAGTGCGGCAATGTTTGAGCATTCTGCATAAAACGATATTACGGATGTGAAAACAATCGTTACATTAATAGTATTGTTATCGATTTCCAGAATTATGACATATAACGGAATGATAAAAGAAATAGCGACATCATTGGTTTGGTTGACTGGCTCGGAAGGGAAAATGGGCTGATTAAGGTTGTTACCGGCATCAGAAGATGTGGAAAATCCTACTTGCTGTTCAAGTTGTATTATCAATACTTGTTGGATTCCGGAGTGGATGGTTCCAGAATTATTACCGTTCCTTTGGATGATGATGATTATGAAGAACTGCGTGATAGCAAAAAACTAAGCATGTATATTAAGTAATGTGTGACAGGAGATGGTACGTGGTATGTGTTTTTGGATGAAGTTCAACTTTGTAAGGGATTTGAGGCCGTGCTCAATGGTTTGAACAGGAAGGAGAATTTGGATATCTATGTAACAGGAAGCAATTCAAAATTTTTCTCTTCGGATGTATTGACAGAGTTCCGGGGGCGCGGAGACGAAGTAAGGGTTTATCCGCTGTCTTTTTCGGAGTATATATCGGCTTATTCCGGAGACAAGTATGGTGCATGGATTGATTACTACACATATGGAGGACTTCCTCTGATTCTGAGCAGGAAAACAGATGAATTGAAATCCAAGTACCTGATTGACTTGTGTAAAGAACTGTATCTGAAGGATATTGAAGACCGATACAACTTAAGAGGCGATAATGTAATGGCTACGTTGGTCAATATCCTTGCATCAGCAGTAGGTTCTTTGACTAATCCGACAAAGCTGGCAAATACTTTCCGCAGTAATGGAATCAATGTTAGTGATAAGACTATTGGTGCGTATATTGTGTATCTTATGGACGCATTTTTTATTAGTAAAGCGGAACGCTATGACATCAGAGGGAAAAAATATATTGCGTCTCCATTTAAGTATTACTTTACAGACGTAGGACTTCGTAATGCCCAACTCAACTTTCGGCAGCAAGAAGAAAAACATATTATGGAGAACATCATTTATAATGAGTTGTTGATTCGGGGGTTCAATGTAGATGTGGGTGTTGTAGAGCATTCCGAAAGGGATGACAATGGGAAAGTCATTAGAAAAAGACTTGAGGTGGACTTCGTATGCAACCGCGGTAATCAGAGATACTATATCCAGTCTGCTTTTTCCATTCCTGACAGTGACAAAATGGAGCAGGAGAAAAATTCTCTGGTACGTATTGGAGATTCTTTTAAGAAGATCATTGTAGTGAAGGACAGAATCAAACTCTGGCGAAATGAAGAAGGTATTGTGGTAATGGGGATTATGGATTTTCTGTTGAATCCAAACAGTTTGGATTTATGATTCCGTGAGAAGAAATGAGTTTTCTGATAAAAAGTTGTATTTTTAATGATACTAGAAAGTAAACGATAAAACCGGAACTCTAAAAGGGGTTTCGGTTTTTGGTTTGATAATTTATTTGTGAATTGAAAAATGGCAAGTTTGGATATAGATATAATAGAGAGTAAACAGTGTGATAATTTAAATAATAGATCCGTCAGTTGTTCTAAAAAAGTAAGTCTATTAATTGGTCCTTTTTATGAATAGAAAAGTATGTATTGACATTTTGTAAAAAAATTAGTAAATTATTTATTGAAAAAAATAAACGGAGGTTACTTATGGCGACAATTAAAGACATTGCACAACAGGTTGGTGTTTCAACCGCTACAGTGTCCCGGGTTTTGAATTATGATGAGACAATTTCTGTTACAGATGACACTAGAGATGCAATTTTTGAAACCGCAGAGCGCCTGAATTATAAGAAAAAGGTCATATACCCCAAAATAGAAAATGTATCCTTACTATTTTGGACTTCTAATCAGGAAGAATTAGAAGATATTTATTATAGTTCTATTTGTAAAGAAATGAAAAAACAGGCGGAAATGAGAAATGTGCAGATTGCAATCATTACAAAGAAACAGGGGATTGGGGCAGTTCCAAAGAATTCCAAGGCTTTTATTGGAATTGGATGGTTTTCGCAAAGAGAAATCAATGTTTTGAAAGAGATTACGAACCAGGGAGTGTTTGTTGACACATCACCAGATGAGAGTTTTTTTGATTCGGTACGCCCTAATCTGGATTCTATTGTAACTCAGATTGTGGATTTCTTTTATAAGAAAGGGCATAAGAATATTGGATTCGTAGGTTCGTCCGATTATGATATTAATTCGTTCGAGAGGGTAATGGATGTACGTGAATGGTCTTTTACAGAGAGTGTGAAATATTATGGTCTTTTTGATAAGAAGAAGATCTATATTTCAGAGGCCCTTAGTGTAGAGGAAGGATACCGTATTGGAATTAAAATGATTGAGGAACTAAAGAATGATCTTCCAACTGCTATTTGTGTGGCAAGCGATACACTGGCGGTAGGATTGTTGCAGGCATTTAATGAAAGAGGAATTTTGATACCCAAGCGAACGGAAATATTTAGTATCAATGATATTAATGTTGCTCAATATGTGTCCCCCCCATTGACAACTTTTCATATTGATATTCCTGCTATGTGTGAAAGTACGCTTGATCTCTTGTATGAACGTGTAATTAAAAAAAGAGAAATCACGAAAACTGTATATATTAATGGGAAACCAGTGTTCCGCCGTAGCTGTGTTAATTAAACGCTGAAGGGATTTGAAATAGGATAAAACCATTTCATTTGTAACTAGTGTTATCAGATGAAATGGTTTTTTGTTTAGGAAAGTAAATTTATTTGTAGAAAAAAGCCCCCCATTTTTGTGAAAAATGCCCAAAAAAGAAAAAAGCTTTTTTCTTTTTTATAATTGATTGACAGATAAGTAAAATGTTGCTATTATATGGATAAATAATTTACCTATATATAGGGAAATAAATAATCAAAATAATAGTAAATAAATTAACAAGGAGAGAATATGGAATTTATAAAGGGAATGGACATATCAATGCTGCCGGAATTGGAGGATGCGGGCGTCACATATTACGATAATGGAAACCCGGAAGAGCTTTTAAGTGTTTTGCAAAAAAATGGGGTAAATGCCATTCGGCTTCGAATCTGGAACGACCCATATGATGTAAATCATTGTCCCTATGGTGGTGGAACAAATGATATTCAGGCTGTTTTAAATATTGCACAGAGAATCCGGGACAAAGGAATGTATTTTTTACTTGATTTTCATTATAGTGATTTTTGGACCGATCCGAAGAAACAAATAAAACCTAAAATGTGGAGGGACTTGTCAGGAGAAAAGCTGGGTTCTGCTATTTACCAGTATACGGAAACGGTACTCAGAGAACTAAAAGAAAAAGGTCTGGCACCAGATATGGTACAGGTTGGAAATGAGATTACGAATGGTTTTGTATGGCCGGAAGGTCAGCTTGACACGTATCTGTATCTGGAGGAAAAACAGCCGGAAAGAAAATATGAAAAAATGTTTTCATTGTTAAATAAGGGAATACAGGCAGTAAGAGATGTTGACAGTGGAATGAAAATTGTTCTGCACTTGGATTTTGGGGGAGATAATGGATTGTATCGTGAATGGTTTGATGCGGCAGAATTATACAATGTGGATTATGATGTGATCGGCTTGTCATACTATCCTTACTGGCATGCTTCTTTGGAAAAGTTAGAAAGTAATATCTGTGATATCAGTCAGCGTTATCAGAAAGATATTTTGGTTGTAGAAACTGCATATGGATTTACTCTTGAAGGGGAAGAGGACTGCAGTCTGGTTTTTACTCGGGAGTGCGAAAATCAGGGGGGATATCCGGCAACTCCAGAAGGACAGGCGGAGTTCCTGAAGGATTTAATTACATGTATCAGGAAGGTTCCGGAGAACAGGGGAAAAGGATTTTTCTATTGGGAGCCTGCATGGATTCCCGGGAATGGTACTACATGGGCGACTTTAGAAGGTCAGGAATATACAGGTGACAGGGCGCCGGTTGGAAATACATGGGCAAATCAGGCTTTATTTGATTATAAAGGAAATGTACTTCCGGGGCTGGCAATGCTTAAGGAGATTTAATTTGCAAATTAAATAATATATGGCTCTATAAAGCCGGAAAGAGAGGAAAAGAATGAAGAAAAAAGGTGTTGTGTGCTTACTGATGGGACTATCAATGATGATAGGTGCTTTGTCAGGCTGTGGGGGAAATAAGGAGGAATCCTCTGCTGAAACTGATTCAGGTTCAGTTGTTATCTGGACGAATCTGGAAAATGAAGCGGAAACTTTAAAGGAATATGCGGAAAAATGGGAAGCGGAAACAGGTAATAAGGTTGAAGTGATTCATGAAACCGCCGATATCCAGCAGTTTGCCCAGGCTGTAAAGAGTGCGGACGGTCCGGATGGAATCTATGGAATTGCAAATGACCAGCTTGCCAATTATATTGATGCGGGACTTGTGCAGGAAGTGCCGGAAGAGGTTTATAAGGATGAGGATTATGTTGCGGCTGCAGTACAGGCATGCTATGCAGAGGGTAAACGTTATGGGGTACCAGTGGCAGTTGAAACGAATGCTTTGTTTTATAACACAGATAAGATTAAAGAATTACCGGCAACTTGGGAAGAATTGCTGGAAGTGGCGAAAGAACAGGGAGGAATTCAGTTTGAAGCTTCCAGTATTTACTATGATTTAGGCTTTTTGCGGGCGTATGACAGCTATATCTTTAAATATGAAGATGGTAATTATGATGTGGAAGACATTGGTCTGGGAAAAGAAGAGGCTATAAAGGCTTATACATTTATCAATCAATTGGCATCAGATTACCAGTTTATTACCTCTGATATTACCAGTGATACTGCGAAGAGTAATTTTCAGAATGGCGTAACAGCATTTTATATTGGCGGTCCATGGGATATTGATGGTTTGAACAGTGCGGGTACGCCGTTTGCTGTTGCCCCTATGCCTCAGTTGAATGGAAAAAATTTTGTTACACCGGTTGGAACTCAGGTTGGTTTTGTAAGCTCAAAATCTGACAGTCAGGATATTGTCTGGGAATTCTATCAATATCTGATGGAAAATTCTGCACAGGACCTTTATGCGGCGGGAGGCAGGATACCTGCTCAGCTTGCAGCACAGGAAGCGATTGAAAAGGATGAGGCTACAGAAAGCTTTATCACGCAGATTTCTTATGGGGAGCCTTTACCTACTGCATCGGAGATGGGGCAGGTATGGACACCATTTGCGGATAATATGAAATTGATGTTTAACGGACAGGTTACACCGGAACAGGCGGCAGAATATATTGAAACTCAGGTGGCAGAAGGGATTGATATGATGAATTCAGGTAAGTAAGGAGATGAATCAATATGCACAAAAATAAGAAAAAAACAAATATTGCATATGCATTTATCGCTCCGGCTTTGATTTCAATATCGATTTTTACAGTGCTGCCGATTGTATATACAATTTTTATATCATTTACAAATTATAATATGTATCATCTGGATGATTTTAGTGTAGTAGGAATCACAAATTATCTGGACGTTATTCGGGGAAGTATTAGCGAGGTATTTTTCCCTGTGCTTGGTTGGACATTGGTTTTTGCGGCGCTAAGTACCGTAGGCTCTTATCTGATTGGTATGGGGTTGGCAGTACTTTTGAATAATCCACATATGCGCGAAGCCAAGATATACAAGTCACTTTTAATCGTACCATGGGCTCTTCCTGCTACGATAGCAATTTTGGCTTGGCAGGGTCTTTTGAATGAACAGTACGGTGGAATTAATAATCTGCTTCATATGGTTGGAATCTCTGGTATTCCTTGGATGACCAATGTATTCTGGGCACGGTTTGGGATTATTATAGTCAATCTATGGCTTGGGTTTCCGTATATGCTGAATGTATGCTTGGGAGGACTGCAGTCTATAGAACCTACATTTTATGAAGCGGCAAGGATTGATGGAGCGACAAAGTGGCAGTGCTTCAGGGAGATTACATTTCCTGTGATTACCCGATTGTCCATTCCTCTGATTGTATCCACATTTGCTTCCAATTTTAATAATTTTGGAAATATATATATGATTACTCAGGGTGGACCGGCAAGACCAGGTTCCCAATTTGCGGGCAGTACGGATATTCTGGCAAGTACAATTTATAAGATGACTACATGGTCAAATCGTTATGAACTGTCTGCAACATTAAGCGTGATTTCCTTCTTGATTGTTGGAACACTGACCTTAATTAATCTAAATATGTCAGGTGCATTTAAGGAGGTGGATTAAGTGAAAAAGTTGGAAAAAGAATCATTGAAAAATGGGGAACGTACTACATTATGGCTCAGCAGGATTGTTATCTGGGTGGTAATTATGGTAGTAATGTTTCCGGCATTGTGGATTATCATGGCTTCTTTTTCGAAAGGAGACAGTTTCTTCATGACATCTCTGATCCCTGAGCAGTTAGGAGTAGGAAACTATGTAAGTTTGTTTAAAGAAACAGATTTCATGTTGTGGGTGCTTAATTCCCTGAAACTTTGCCTTATTGTAGCGATAATCCAGTTGATTTTAACAAGTTTGGCAGCATACGCTTTTTCCAGAATGCGTTTTCCGGGAAAATCAAAAGGTCTTATGGCCTTGTTGGTGTTGCAGGTATTTCCGAACAGTATGGCATTAGCAGGATATTACATATTGATTTACAAATTTGGTTTGGCGGATAACTTTTTAGCGATTATTTTTGTGCTTGCAGCGGGCAGTGCATTTAATATATGGCTTTTAAAATCTTATATGGATGGAATTTCAAAAGAGTTGGATGAGGCAGCTTTTGTTGATGGCGCGGATCATTTTACTACATTTTTGAAAATTGTTCTTCCGCTTACAACACCGGAACTGGTGGTTATCTTTTTGTTCTCATTCATTGGTACCTATAGTGAATATGTGATCAGTTCTGTGTTTTTACAGTCACCAAAGAATTTTACTCTTGCAATTGGATTGCAATCCTTTATTACAAATCAATTTGCAGCACATTGGACATTGTTTGCAGCAGCGGCAGTATTAGCATCACTTCCAATTATGTTAATCTTTATGCTGTTACAAAAATATATTCAAAATGGGTTAACCGCGGGCGGCGTCAAGGGTTAATTGAAAAAGGAAGGAGAGCGTGTATGAAAAGAAATATAGTTAGTAAAGCCATAATGGGACTTGCACTTGGTCTTATGGTGCTTGCTGGAACTCAAAATGAAGTCAAGGCTGAACGGTCAAATGCTGATTATTCTGATTTTATTCGAGGTGCTGATGTGTCTATGCTTAAAGACATCGAAGATCTGGGTGGAGAGTTTTATGACAATGGAGTGAAAAAAGATGCTTTAGAAATTATGAAGAATCATGGCGCAAACTACGTACGGTTAAGATTATGGGTAGATCCGTATGATAGTGAAGGTAACAGCTATGGTGGAGGAAGTAACGACTTTAATACTACGTTGTATCTTGCAAAACGTGCGCAGGAGAAAGGGATGAAAGTACTTATTGATTTTCATCTTAGTGATTATTGGGCAGATCCTGGTACACAGTCAAAACCAAAAGCATGGGAGAATTTATCTTATGATGAATTAAAAACTACACTATATAACTATATGAAGAATACATTGAATGATTTCAAGAATCAGGGTGTCGTTCCGGATATGGTTCAGGTTGGAAATGAAACATCTTCCGGTATTCTTTGGGATGAAGGAAAAATAGGAGGAGATTATACTGACTTTACCCAGCTTGCAGAACTGCTGAATCAGGCAATTAGTGGTGTTCGGGCATCTGTTGGAAATCAAACGAAAATAGTTTTGCATTTGGATAATGGTGGAAATAATTCTTTGTACCGCTGGTGGTTTGATGGAGTAACCGGATGTGGTTTTGATTTGGATTTTGATATTATTGGTCTGACCTATTATCCTATGTGGCATGGAACAATGGATGATTTGCAATACAATTTGAATGATATTAGTGCGCGTTATAATAAAGATGTAATGATCGTGGAAACTGCATATGCATTCACATTGGCTGATGGCGACGGATTGGGAAGTTCCTTTAGCCCGCAGGATGAAGAAATTGGCGGCTATCCGGCATCTGTACAAGGTCAGAAAGATTTTATGAGCGATCTGGAATCGGTAATCTTAAATGTGCCTGGAAATCGTGGACTTGGTTTCTTCTATTGGGAACCGGAATGGATACCGGTAGAGGGAGCATATTGGGGAACTGAGGCAGGAAAAGAATATATAGAGGATAACGGTATCTTATCCAATCCTTGGGATAACCTCGCGCTTTTTGATTTTAATGGAAACACATTGGAATCTATTGATATATTCCAGACACCTGAGCAGAATCTGGTAACTAACCCAGGTTTTGAGATCGATGGTTATACTAATAGTCCTACAGGTTGGAATGTATGGCTTGATGATGGCGTAAATGGTGAAACGGTAAAAACAGAGGGCAACGGATTTGATGGAAATTACAAATTGTCTTTCTGGAATGAATCTGCTTATGGATGCTCAATCTATCAGACCGTAACAGGACTTGAGAATGGCACATATACATTGTCTGCGTGGGTTATGACGAATGCCAATCAGACCGTGAATCAGCTTTATGTAAAAAATTACGGTGGTGAAGAGATGAATCAGACTTTGCCAGTTAGCGATTTGGGCTGGAATAAAGTTGTTATTGACAATATCCAGATTACAAATGGACAATGTGAATTAGGTATCTATAGTATTGCTAATGGTGGAGACTGGTGTAATATTGATAACGTGATGCTGCGTAAAAAATAATATAAAAAGTAAAGCAATGTGAAAATTTGAACGATCGACTAATGTAAAGTTCGATGAGTTTATTGTATCTTGGCAGACAGTTTAGCCGCTCAAACTGTCTGCCATTATTTTGATATTTGATTTGGAAACCTATGGAGCGAGATTAATATAAAGACGATATATGAAGAGGGAAACGCAAATTTTTGATAAGCAGTTTTATCTTCTAATTATACAATATGGTAAATGTTAAAACCGGAGCTTTAGATAGAGTTCTGGTTTTTTACTTTTTCGATAAGTTGTTTTCGGATTGAAAAAAGGTTTTACGTCCGAGGCTTTAGTATATTTTTTTAGAACATACCAGCAGAAAGTCAGATGATTTTATTCGTGTATTTCATAGAAGGCGATCTATTAAGTAAAATCCGTAGTTATGGTACACTATACGAAAAACGGAGGATAAGGTATGAATTTAAAGGAGAAAGTAGAAGTATATTTAGAATATTGTGAATTTAGGAAAGAGCTTGACAAAAAGACTTTGAAGGCTTATCGGATTGATTTACGTCAGTATTTTGAATTTGTTGCATGTGTGGAGCCTGGGAAAGAAAAAATAGAAGAATATATCACGGGTCTGCATAAAAAATATAAGCACAAAACAGTAAAGCGGAAAATTGCATCAATCAAAGCATATTATAATTATTTGGAAGAGGAAGAAATCATTGCAGAAAATCCATTGAGAAAAATAAAGGTTAAATTTAAGGAAACAGTAATCCTCCCACGTACAATTCCCAGAGAGGAAATTGAGCAAATCTTGAATTATATGTATAAGTGTTTGGATGAGTCTGATAAATCTGCGTATAAATTCCGGTTACGAGATATAGCGGTGGTGGAAACCTTTTTTGCAACAGGGGCAAGAGTATATGAGATCTCAAACATTCGCGAAGATAGCATTAATTTGAATACAGGATTGATAAGGCTCATGGGAAAGGGGGGAAAAGAGAGATATGTCCAGATTAGTAACACTTCAGTCCTAGAAACCTTGAAAAAATATTATGCCGAAAATGTACAGGCAATCAAGAAGAGCGGATACTTTTTTGTGAATAGAAGAGGAAATAGATTTACGGAGCAATCAATGCGCTTGATGCTGAAAAAATATACGAAACTGGTGGGAATTGAAAGGAATATAACGCCACATATGTTTAGACATACATACGCAACGCTTCTAATGAAGAATGATATAAACCAGAAAGCGGTAGCCGCTGCGCTGGGGCATTCAAAATCAATCATTACGGTGGACACTTATACGGATATACAGGCGATTATTGCAGATTGTGTTCAGGAGATTGTTATAGTAGAAGATGAAAGCGTAACAGCAGAAGATGATGCAGAGCAGGAAAGCAAAGAGGAAGCTGCGCCGGTAATCATTGTGTACGATTATTCGGATGTGACAGAGATGGATGATATTGCAGAATGGTATTTGGAGGAAGAGGTAGCTTAGGCTATCTCTTCTTTTTGGAGAAATAAGTTTATATATTTTTAGAAATGTTAAATGATTATAGTGGTCTGATAACAGGTCAAAAAATGAAAATACTGTGTGCATTGTTTTTTTGCAGCAAGTTGGTTATAATGTTATTAAGAATAATTAGGAAAGGTGGGGCAGACGGATGGAAAAATTGCAGGATATAGAATTGAAAAAGATATTGACGGAATTGGCAGATATGTTACAGAAAGTATATCAAGAAAAACTGAAAGCAGTAATTTTATATGGGTCTGTTGCACGTGGAACAGCTACCGATGAGTCGGATATAGATATTATGGTTCTTGTGGATGGAACTGATCAGGAATTAAGGATGTTTGAAGATAAACTGAGCGATGTTTCAACGGATATTTCGATAAAGTATTTTAAGGTTTTTTCAATTATTGATGTCAGTTACCAAGAATATATGACGTGGATGACAATTTCTCCATTTTATAGAAATGTGTCCGAGGAAGGAGTGGTTCTGTATGCAGCTTGATGTAAAAACTCTTTCAGAATATCGCTTCGCTCGTGCCAAAGAAGATATGGAAGCGGCTGTAAGCAATCACCGGTCAGGATTTTATAAGGTTGCGATAAACAGATCATATTATGCAATCTTTCACGCGATTAGGGCGGTAAATATTCTGGGAGGCTTTGATGCTTCGAAGCATAGTTCTGTAATTGCTCATTTTAATCAGGTTTATGTGCATGGAGGAAAGTTCGATAGGGGTACATATAAACTGATAGACAGTGCATACCGCATTAGAGAAAAATGTGACTACTCAGATTTCTTTATTGCATCAAAAGAGGACTCGGAAAATCAGATTTGCAATGCAAAAGAATTTCTTAATAGAGTAGAGAACTTTTTGCAGGCAGAAGGAAAAAATGAAATGTTATAGAGATAGAGAACCGTTTGCTTTTCACGCAGGCGGTTTTTTATTTTGTTAAAAACATAGTAGTAATTATAGATTGGTCTTGTGTTTATATTTCTTTTTTGCTACAATGAGAAAAGAACAGATGTTCGCAAGCAAGAATTGAATATTTATACAATCAGATGCATAAGCTGACAAAGAAAATTTAGGATTGTACCTTTATAATTATGTTGTTTTGTGCTATTCTGTTTTGAAGAATGACTGGGCGTTATGGTAAGTGACGCCCAGTCAAAAAAAATATTTTTAGTGACTTTATTCGTGTAATTGCCATTTTGACTAAAAAAAATAAAGGCCATTACACGAATTTTGACCTCAAATTACACGAATTTTCTGGTTGATACTAGTCGTATCGGGAGGTATTGAAGTGGAAAACGAACAGAAAAAGTTTAAATTAGTGTCAGATTATCAGCCGACCGGAGACCAGCCGCAGGCAATCGAAACCCTTGTCAAAGGGTTCCGGGAAGGCAACCAATGCCAGACTTTACTAGGGGTTACGGGCTCTGGCAAGACTTTTACGATGGCGAATGTGATCCAGCAGTTGAACAAGCCGACTTTGATTATTGCGCACAATAAGACGTTGGCGGCGCAGCTTTACGGAGAATTCAAAGAATATTTCCCGGAAAACAGCGTCGAATACTTTGTCTCCTACTACGACTACTACCAGCCGGAGGCTTACGTGCCGTCTTCGGATACGTATATTGCGAAGGACTCTGCGCGGAACGATGAGATTGATAAGCTGCGGCTTTCCGCGACTTCTGCACTGAGTGAGCGGAACGATGTCATTGTGGTTTCCAGTGTTTCGTGTATCTATGGAATCGGAAGCCCGAAGGACTACATGGAGATGATTATTTCGCTCCGCCCGGGAATGGAAAAGGACCGGGACGATGTGATCCGGCAGTTGATTGATATTCAGTATGACCGGAATGATATGGATTTCCACCGCGGTACGTTCCGCGTGCGCGGTGATGTATTGGAGATTTTTCCGGCGGAAGAGACGGACAAGGCGGTGCGCGTCGAGTTCTTCGGGGATGAGATTGACCGTCTGGTGCAGATCGATACGCTGACGGGTGAAATCTTATGTGAACTGAACCATATCGCAATCTTTCCGGCCTCCCACTACGTTGTGCCGATGGACACGATCCTGAAAGCAACAGGCGAGATTGAAAAGGATATGGAAGAGCAGGTGAAGTTCTTCAAGCACGAGGGAAAACTGATCGAGGCCCAGCGCATCGAGGAGCGGACCAATTTCGATATTGAGATGCTCAAAGAAACCGGCATCTGTTCCGGCATCGAAAACTATTCGCGTTACCTCTCCGGATTAAAGCCAGGCGAGCCGCCCTACACACTGATGGACTATTTCGGAGATGATTTCCTCATCATCGTGGATGAGTCGCATAAGACTGTTCCGCAGATCCGCAGCATGTATGCCGGCGACCAGTCGCGGAAATCGACGCTGGTGGACTATGGATTCCGTCTGCCGTCCGCAAAAGACAACCGCCCGTTGAACTTCGGCGAGTTCGAGGACCGGATCGATCAGATCCTCTTCGTATCTGCCACGCCGGGCGACTACGAGGCAGACCACGAGCTGCTGCGCGCCGAACAGATCATCCGCCCGACCGGCCTTCTCGACCCGGATGTCGAGGTGCGCCCGGTGGAGGGACAGATCGACGATCTGATTTCGGAAGTAAAGAAAGAAACTGAAAAACACAACAAAGTTCTCGTGACGACGCTGACGAAGCGTATGGCAGAGGATCTGACCGACTATATGAAAGAGGCCGGCATCCGCGTGCGCTACCTGCACTCCGATATCGACACCCTGGAACGGACCGAGATCATCCGTGATATGCGTCTCGATGTCTTCGATGTGCTCGTCGGCATCAACCTTCTGCGTGAGGGTCTCGACATCCCGGAAATTACACTCGTGGCGATCCTGGATGCCGATAAAGAAGGTTTCCTGCGTTCCGAAACCTCCCTGATCCAGACCATCGGCCGTGCCGCGCGAAACAGCGAGGGCCATGTTATCATGTACGCCGATGTGATGACCGATTCCATGCGACTCGCGATCGACGAGACGAAGCGCCGCCGTGCCCTGCAGGAAGCCTACAACAAAGAACACGGCATCACTCCGACCACCATCAAAAAAGCCGTCCGCGATCTCATCAGCATTTCGAAAGAAGTGGCAAAGACAGAAGAAAAGATGGAAAAAGACCCGGAGTCCATGAGCCGCGAAGAACTGGAAAAACTGATCGGCCAGGTACAGAAACAGATGAAAGCCGCTGCCGCCGAACTCAACTTCGAAATGGCCGCCGAGCTGCGTGACAAAATGATCACACTGAAGAAGAGCCTGGATGACATGGAAGAATAAAAAAGAAGAAAAGAGCATGAAAAAAAGCGTGCCGGAAAAGCGACAGAAAACTTTCCGGCACGCTTTTTTGCGTCCGATTTTGATTCCTTCTTGTTCAGAATTGACGCAAAATAAGAATACCATTATAATATAAAATACGACCAAACGGTCGTATCAAAACGAAAAACACAAAAATAAAAAAGACAACAATAAAAAAATTAATCGCCGAATTTTCTCTTTTTACTGGAGACACTCAGCAGATAGTCGACCGAGCAGTCATAGAACCGTGCAAGCCGGATCACATAGTCGATCGGGATGTCGCGGATTCCTTTTTCGTAGCGGGAATAGACGTCGCGGTTGCATTCGAGCAGGGCAGAAATCTCTTTGATGGTGAGATCCTGATCGATCCGCATATCTTCAATTCTCTGGTATTTCATACGTTGTACCATCCTTTCAGATTCAAACCCATACTACCAAACGGTTGGATGGACAAAGTTAAATCAGATCATATGGTCGCAAATTGGAGAATGGGGCGGGAGAGAGAAACGGCGGGTGAAGACAGCCTGTGCAGAAAACAGAAAAATATGTACGGCAGAAATGGGGGAACGAATGGGAAAAGCAGAAAGAATAGAAATAGAAGATTTTGTCCAGAATATAGTGGAACGGATGGAGACGCCGGAAGCGTTTGAAAAAATGATCAGCCGGGAGGAAGAATGCGAAGCGCAGGGGCAGGAGAGCCGTCTGAGGGATGTGCTGAAGAAAGAATGGCCGGTGGACGAAAAGGGAGAGCGCATCTATCAGATCACTAATATATATGAAGAAAAAGCAGAAGAACTCCTCATTGTAGAACTGTATACCGGCATCCACCTGGAAAACGGAGTCCCGTGCGGGCATTTTACGCTGTATCTCTGCGGGGAGCCGGACGGATGGAAACTCAGCGAAACGCGGATGATGGAATATCTGCAGAATCTGTAAACGAAAAAGCAAAACAGGGAGGACAGGGAAAAGAAAAACTGTCCTCCTGCTTTTGCTGCGGCGGAGACACCGGAAAGTCAGGATCCATACGGCCGCTTCTCATCGCTGATGCCGACCAGATAATCCAGACTGACCTGATACAGCTCCGCCAGACGGATGGCAATGGAGATCGGCAGCTGCCGGACGCCTTTTTCATATCGGGTATACACATCGCGGTTGCAGCCGAGATAGTCGGCAACCTGGCGGATCGTCAGATCGTGGTCCGTGCGCAGATCCTCCAGTCTCTGATATTTCATGATTCATCACCTCTGAAAAAAATGCTACTAAATGGTCGTATCAAAATGGCAGAATCCTACCATACGGCTATAGCGCCTTTGAAACAGTAGAATGCAATAAAAAAGAAAAGTCAGATTCCTTTTCAGAAAGAAAACGGTTTATACTTTTTTCACAATTTCTTCATAGAAAAACCGGGAAAAGGTGTTGACAAACAAAAGGCAGAGTGCTATCTTAAGAGCATAGATGTTAGCACTCCACTAAAACGAGTGCTAACAGGACTATACAACAGGAAGGAGCTTATCTTAGTGGATACAGAATTGGATGAAAGAAAAAGAAAAATATTAAAAGCGATCATCCAGACGTATCTGGAAACGGGCGAGCCGGTCGGCTCAAGAACGATTTCCAAATACACGGATTTGAATTTAAGCTCCGCCACAATCCGGAATGAAATGTCCGATCTGGAAGAGATGGGTTACATCTTACAGCCCCACACTTCCGCAGGACGCATTCCTTCCGATAAAGGCTACCGCCTCTATGTAGATGAGCTGATGCGGGAAAAAGAACAGGAAGTTGCAGACATCAAAAACATGGTCATTGAAAAAACAGACCGAATGGAAAAAGTTCTGCAGCAGGTTGTCAAAGTCCTCGCTTCATCTACCAACTATGCAACGTTGATTACAGGACCGGAATATCACAGAAATAAAGTGAAATTCATCCAGCTCTCAAAAGTCAATGAAGAGCAGCTCCTGGCCGTCATCGTCGTAGAAGGCAACCTGGTGAAAAACCAGATGATCGACCTCGACGAGACCATCAACGATGAACAGATATTAAAGCTGAACCTGCTTCTGAACACACAACTCAATGGCCTGACCATTGAAGAAATCAATCTTGGCATGATCAAGAAGATGAAAGAGCAGGCAGGCATCCACTCCGGCATCATCAGCAAAGTGGTCGATACCGTAGCGGAAGCCATCGCAGTCAGCGAAGAAGATGTGCCGGTGTACACCAGCGGCGCAACCAACATTTTCAAGTACCCTGAGCTTTCCGACAGCAGCAAAGCCAGCCAGCTGATCTCCACATTCGAGGAACGGCAGAAACTGGTCGATATGATCAAAGGAGCTGCCGAGGAGCAGGACGGAGAGGAAAATACCGGTATTCAGGTATACATCGGAAATGAATCTTCGATGGAACCCTTACGGGACTGCAGCGTGGTCACCACCACATACGATATGGGAAACGGTATGCGCGGAACAATCGGTATCGTGGGACCAAAGCGGATGGATTACGAAAATGTGGTAGATAACCTGAAAACATTAAAAGTTCAACTGGACGCCGTCTTCAAAAAGCCGGACACAGGTGAGTAGAAAGGTGGAATGATCAGTGAGCGAAGAAAATAGAAAGAAAGAGGAAACCATGGAAGAACCTACACGCGAGATGGAAAAAGAAACCGGAGCAGAGACCGATCTGCCGGAAACCGAACCGGCTGCGGAGCAGGAAGAAGCAAAGAAAGCAGCAGAGGCAAAAGAAGCGGAAGCTGCAGAAGAAACTGCTGAGGATGGCAAAGAACGAAAGTTCTTCAAAAAGAAAAAAGATAAAAAAGATGAGAAAATCGAAGAGCTGACTGACCGCCTGACCCGTCAGATGGCAGAGTTCGATAACTTCCGCAAACGCACCGAAAAAGAAAAAACAAATATGTATGCCATTGGAGCAAAAGACATCATCGAGAAGATTCTTCCGGTTGTTGACAGCTTCGAGCGCGGACTTGCAACGGTGGAAAACCCGGAGGAAGATCCGTTCGCAGACGGCATGAATAAAGTATACAAACAGTTTACCACAGCACTCGATGAACTCGGTGTAACCGTGATCGAGGCCGTTGGAAAGGAATTCGATCCGAACCTGCACAACGCAGTGATGCATGTGGAGGATGAGGAAGCCGGCGAGAACATCGTCGTAGAAGAGTTCCTGAAGGGCTACATGTACAAAGGTTCCGTAGTCCGTCACAGTATGGTCAAGGTGGCTAACTAAGCCTTGAAGATAAATAAATAGAAATTAAACCATTTTTTAGCATAATTCATTGAGGAGGAAACAACAATGGGCAAAATTATTGGTATTGACTTAGGAACAACAAACAGCTGTGTAGCCGTTATGGAAGGTGGAAAACCAACCGTTATCGCAAACGCAGAGGGTGAAAGAACAACTCCATCTATCGTAGCATTCACAAAAACAGGTGACCGTCTGGTCGGCGAGCCGGCAAAACGTCAGGCTGTAACAAACGCAGACAGAACCATCCGTTCCATCAAACGTGAGATGGGTACTGATTATAAAGTAGACATCGAAGGAAAGAAATACTCTCCGCAGGAGATCTCCGCTATGATCCTTCAGAAACTGAAAGGTGATGCAGAGAACTACCTTGGTGAGAAAGTAACAGAAGCAGTTATCACAGTTCCGGCTTACTTTAATGACGCACAGCGTCAGGCAACCAAAGATGCCGGTAAAATCGCAGGTCTTGATGTAAAACGTATCATCAACGAGCCTACCGCAGCAGCTCTGGCATACGGACTGGATAACGAGAAAGAGCAGAAGATCATGGTATACGACCTTGGAGGCGGTACCTTCGATGTTTCCATCATCGAAATCGGTGACGGTGTTATCGAAGTTCTTTCCACAGCAGGAAACAACCGTCTTGGCGGCGATGACTTCGACCAGAAAGTAACAGATTATATCCTTGCTGAGTTCAAGAAACAGGAAGGCGTAGATCTTTCCAATGATAAAATGGCTCTGCAGAGAATCAGAGAAGCAGCAGAGAAAGCAAAGAAAGAGCTTTCCAGCGCAACTACAACCAACATCAACCTGCCGTTCATCACTGCAACCGCAGATGGCCCGAAACATCTCGATATGAACCTGACAAAGGCTAAATTCGATGAGCTGACCCACGACCTGGTAGAGAAAACCGCAGAGCCGGTACAGAGAGCACTTTCTGATGCAGGCCTTCAGGCATCCGAGCTTTCCAAAGTCCTTCTGGTAGGCGGATCTACCCGTATCCCGGCTGTACAGGATAAAGTAAGACAGCTGACCGGACACGAGCCGAGCAAGAGCCTGAACCCGGATGAGTGCGTAGCACTTGGTGCTTCCGTACAGGGCGGTAAACTTGCAGGAGATGCCGGCGCAGGCGACATCCTTCTTCTGGATGTAACTCCGCTGTCTCTGTCCATCGAGACGATGGGAGGTATTGCAACTCGTCTGATCGAGCGTAACACCACAATCCCGACCAAGAAAAGCCAGATCTTCTCCACCGCAGCTGATAACCAGACAGCAGTAGATATCAACGTAGTACAGGGTGAGCGTCAGTTCGCGAAAGACAACAAATCCCTCGGCCAGTTCCGTCTGGATGGAATTCCGCCAGCAAGAAGAGGCGTTCCGCAGATCGAGGTTACCTTTGATATCGATGCCAACGGTATCGTAAATGTATCTGCAAAAGACCTGGGAACAGGAAAAGAGCAGCACATCACCATCACCGCAGGCTCTAATATGTCCGACAGCGAGATCGACAAAGCAGTCAAAGAAGCTGCTGAGTTCGAAGCTCAGGATAAGAAACGCAAAGAAGCAATCGACGCAAGAAACGATGCAGACTCTATGGTATTCCAGACCGAGAAAGCAATCGAGGAAGTCGGCGACAAGCTGGATGCAAACGATAAGACAGCAGTAGAAGCTGACCTGAACGCACTGAAAGACCTCATTGCAAAATGCAATCCGGAAGAGATGACAGATGCACAGGTAGCTGACCTGAAAGCAGCTCAGGAAAAACTGATGACAAGCGCTCAGAAACTGTTCGCAAAGCTGTATGAGCAGCAGGGCGGCGCAGCAGGCGCTGGTGCCGGAACAGCTGGTGCAGGCCCGGATATGGGAAATGCAGGAGCAGCAGGCGGCCATGACGACGATGTCGTAGACGCTGACTACAAAGAGGTTTAATTTTCAGCATGTCACACTCCGTGAAAATACCGACTGTGAGTTGAAACAATAAGTAAATAAACGCAAAAAGCCCTGTGAGGCGAATGTTTGCAGGGGACGGAAAATACATTCCGCCCCCTGTATTTATGCTGGTATTGCTTTCGGAAAAGTGCTATACTGGAGCGTGCGGAAAAACATTTCTGCAAAGATGAAATTTGTGGAACAGAAATGAAAAGGTGAACATAAATGGCAGAAAAAAGAGATTATTACGAGGTCCTCGGCGTAGACCGCGGAGCGGACGATGCAACATTAAAAAAAGCATACCGTAAACTGGCCAAGAAATACCATCCGGATATGAACCCGGGCGACAAAGAGGCCGAGGCAAAATTTAAAGAGGCGACAGAAGCCTATGGCGTGCTGAGTGATCCGGACAAACGGCGTCAGTACGATCAGTTTGGCCACGCTGCATTTGAAAACGGCGGTGGCGGCGCAGGAGCCGGCGGATTCGGCGGCTTCGACTTTGGCGGCGGAGATATGGGTGATATCTTCGGCGATATTTTCGGCGACCTGTTTGGTGGCGGCGGAAGCAGAAGAAGAGCAAACAATGGACCGATGAAGGGAGCAAACCTCCGCGCTGTTGTCCACATTACGTTTGAGGAAGCTGTTTTCGGATGCCAGAAAGAGCTCGAGATCAACCTGAAGGATACCTGTACAACGTGCCACGGAACCGGCGCAAAACCAGGAACTTCACCAGAGACATGCTCCAAATGTAACGGAACCGGTCAGATTACGTACACACAGCAGACCATGTTCGGCTCTGTGAGAAACGTGACAACGTGTCCGGATTGTAACGGAACCGGAAAGATCATTCGCGATAAATGTACCGCATGCCACGGCACGGGCTATACATCCAGCAGAAAACGCATTCAGGTCAACATTCCGGCCGGAATCGACGATGGACAGAGCATCCGGATCCGTGAAAAAGGTGAGCCGGGTGTAAACGGCGGACCGAGAGGAGATCTGATTGTCGAGGTTCAGGTAACCCGTCATCCGATCTTCCAGAGACAGGATATGAACATTTTCTCCACTGCACCGATTACGTTTGCCCAGGCAGCACTCGGCGGCGATGTGAAGATCAGCACCGTTGACGGAGACGTTCTCTACACTGTAAAACCGGGAACCCAGACCGATACGAAGATCCGTCTGAAGGGAAAAGGTGTTCCGTCCCTTCGCAACAGCAATGTGCGCGGTGATCACTACGTAACACTCGTAGTCCAGACTCCGACGAAACTGAATGAGAAAGCAAAAGAAGCCCTCCGCGCCTTCGACGAAGCCTGCGGAAACCGCCCGGCAGCAGAAGAAAAAGCAGCCAACGGCGAAACTGCAGAGCAGCCGAAGAAGAAAAAAGGCTTTATGGATAAAGTGAAAGAGGCCTTTGAGGACATCGATAAATAAAGAACGGCGGCAAGCCGGAAAAGAAAGAAGAATCTGTGGAAAAAGCAGGTTCTTCTTTCTTTTCTATGAAAGAACCATGAAAATTTGGTGAATTTATACACAGAATGGTCGGATTTTGATATAATGTGGAAAACTTAAGGGGAGAGAAAAGAAAGGAAACGGGGAAAATGAGATTTCGACCATGTATTGATATTCATAACGGAAAAGTAAAACAGATTGTCGGGGGATCGCTGAAAGATCAGGGAAATCAGGCGAGCGAGAATTTTGTCTCGGAGCAGGATGCGTCGTACTATGCGCAGCTGTACGAAGAGCAGGGCATTACGGGCGGCCATGTGATTCTGCTGAACAAGAAAGGTACCGAGTTTTACGAGGAGACGAAGCGCCAGGCATTGCTGGCACTCTCGACGTACCCGGGCGGCCTGCAGGTGGGAGGCGGCATTGATGCGGAGAATGCGTGCGAGTTTCTGACAGCGGGGGCAAGCCATGTGATTGTGACTTCGTATGTGTTCCGCGACGGCCATGTGTTCTATGAAAATCTGGACAAGCTGGTGACGACGGTAGGAAAGCAGCGGCTGACACTGGATTTAAGCTGCCGGAAGCGGGACGGAAAATACTATATCGTGACGGACCGCTGGCAGAAGTTCACGGACGAAGAAGTGACAGAGGAACTGCTGCATCACCTGTCAGAATACTGTGATGAGTTCCTGATCCATGCCGTGGATGTCGAGGGAAAGGCTTCCGGCATTGAGACGGAGCTGGTGGAACTGCTTGCGAAGATGAAAGATTTTCCGGTGACGTACGCCGGCGGCGTGGGAAGTTTTGAAGACCTGGAGCTGCTCAAAAAACTGGGAAACAACCACGTCGATGTGACAATTGGCAGCGCACTGGATCTGTTCGGCGGCAAAATGAAGTTTGAAGACGTGCTGGCAGTATGCCGCCGGTAAGCGGAAACGGACGTTCACCCGCGCCATTCGCAAAACCGCGCTTTCAGCGCTCTCCGCTGCTGCGCAGCTCCTTTTTGCTCATAACCAGGCGCTCCCTTTGTATCTTATTCTCGACAGATTTCATGCGAGCATGAAATCTGTCAAAAATAAGATGCAAGTGAACTGTAACAGAAAAAACTCTAAAATATTCATGAATTTTCTAAATACTATTGCAAATAAAGACAACTATTGCTATAATTAGAGATACTTACAGGGGAAGTGAAAAACCTGTAAAATTTGAGAGCAAAGGGGTTGGGCATAATGAAAATTACCATCAGCGGAAAAAATATTGACGTGACAGAGGGATTAAAAGCCGCGGTCAATGAAAAACTTGGCAAACTGGAGAAATATTTTACGCCTGACACAAATGTCATTGTAACCTTAAGTGTAGAGAAAGAAAGACAGAAAATTGAGGTTACCATTCCGGTAAAAGGAAATATCATCCGTTCCGAGCAGGTAAGCAACGATATGTACGTATCCATCGATCTGGTAGAGGAAGTCATCGAACGCCAGCTTCGCAAATACAAAAACAAAATTGCCGACAAACAGCAGGAAGCAGGAAACTTCCAGAAAGAATATCTGGAGCATGACTATCTGGAGGACGAAGACATCCAGATCATCCGTACGAAAAAATTCGGCATGAAACCAATGTATCCGGAAGATGCCTGCGTACAGATGGAACTTCTTGGACACACCTTCTTCGTATTCCGCAATGCAGAGACCGACGAAGTAAACGTCGTTTACAAGAGAAAGAACAACACCTACGGTCTGATCGAGCCGGAGTGCTGAAAAGTAAATAAAGAATGAACAGTCACCCTGTTTCCAGTTTAGAAAAGCTGTGAAACAGGGTGACTTTTTCGCGGAAAGGGCCGGAAAGTCCGGGAAAAGCCGTAAAAACAGCGGAAAACCGGGGAACGGCACCAAATGTTTACGAAAAATTCATTGTTATCTTGTGCCAGAAGTGGTAGAATAGTACCATATGTTAATATGGCAATTAATAGAGAAAGCAGGAGCAAACATTCTATGAAATTCACAGAAAAACTTTTTGGTACGCACAGTGAGCGCGAGTTGAAACGAATCTATCCAATCGTAGACAAAATCGAAGCTCTCCGCCCGACCATGCAGGCGCTGACCGATGAAGAGCTGCGTGCCAAGACAAAGGAATATAAAGACCGCTACAACGGAGGCGAATCCCTGGATTCCATTCTCCCGGAAGCATTCGCAACCGTCCGCGAGGCAGCAAAACGTTCCCTCGGTATGGAGCACCACCGCGTACAGCTGATCGGTGGTATTATCCTTCATCAGGGCCGTATCGCCGAGATGAAAACCGGTGAAGGAAAAACCCTCGTTTCCACCCTTCCGGCTTACCTGAATGCACTGACCGGACGCGGTGTCCACATCGTTACCGTCAACGATTACCTGGCAAACCGAGATGCTGAGTGGATGGGCAAAGTCCACAGATTCCTCGGTTTGACCGTCGGTGTCGTTCTGAACGATATGAAGAACGATGAGCGCCGCCAGCAGTATGCATGCGACATCACCTACATCACCAACAACGAACTTGGTTTCGATTACCTGCGTGACAACATGGTGATCTACAAAGAGCAGCTCGTACAGAGAGAGCTTGCTTACTGTATCATCGACGAGGTCGACTCCGTCCTGATCGACGAGGCAAGAACACCTCTGATTATTTCAGGACAGAGCAGCAAATCCACCAAGCTGTACGAGACCGCAGATATTCTGGCACACCAGATGCAGCGCGGCGAGGCAAGCGGCGAGATGACCAAGATGACCGCGATCATGGGCGAGGAGATCGAGGAGACCGGAGACTTCATCGTCAACGAGAAGGACAAATTCGTTACCCTGACCGATGACGGTGTGAAGAAAGTCGAGAACTTCTTCCATATTGAGAACCTCTCCGATCCGGAGAACCTGGAGATCCAGCACAACGTGATCCTGGCGCTGCGTGCCAATTATCTGATGCACCGCGACAAGGACTATGTAGTCAAAGACGACGAGGTTCTGATCGTCGATGAGTTCACCGGCCGTATCATGCCGGGCCGCCGTTATTCCGATGGTCTGCATCAGGCAATCGAGGCAAAAGAGCACGTAAAAGTAAGAAGAGAGAGCAAGACTCTGGCAACCATCACGTTCCAGAACTTCTTTAACAAATACGAGAAAAAAGCCGGCATGACCGGTACTGCCCTCACCGAGGAGCAGGAGTTCCGTGACATCTACGGCATGGACGTTATCGAGATCCCGACCAACCGCCCGGTCATCCGTGTGGATATGGACGATGCCGTATACATGACGAAAAAAGAGAAATTCCACGCAGTCGTAGAGGAAGTCAAAGAGGCACATGCCGTGAACCAGCCGGTTCTGGTTGGTACCATCACCATCGAGACTTCCGAGCTGATCAGCAAAATGCTGCGCCGCGAGGGAATTCCGCATCAGGTCTTAAATGCGAAGTTCCATGAGCTCGAGGCAGAAATCGTAGCCCATGCCGGTGAGGCAGGAGCCGTTACCATCGCGACCAACATGGCCGGCCGTGGTACCGATATCAAGCTGGATGATGTGGCAAAAGCTGCCGGCGGCTTAAAGATCATCGGCACCGAGCGTCATGAGTCCCGCCGTATCGACAATCAGCTCCGCGGTCGTTCCGGCCGTCAGGGAGACCCGGGTGAGTCCCGTTTCTACATTTCCCTGGAAGACGATCTGATGAGACTCTTCGGTTCCGAAAAACTGATGGGCATTTTCAAATCCCTCGGCGTACCGGAAAATGAGCAGATCGAGCACAAGATGCTTTCTTCCGCCATCGAAAAAGCGCAGAAGAAGATCGAGGGCAACAACTACGGAATCCGTAAAAACCTGCTCGACTATGACCAGGTCAACAACGAGCAGCGTGAGATCATCTACAAAGAGAGACGCCGCGTTCTGGACGGCGAGAGCATGAGAGACACCATCTTCAAGATGATTGCCGACACCATCGACAATACTGTGGATCTCTGCATCGGCGAGAACACCGAGCAGTCCGAGTGGGATCTGACCGAGTTAAATGAGATGTTGCTCTCCATCATGCCGGTGAAGGCAGTGACAAAAGAGCGCGTAGAGAAGATTTCCAAAAACGAGCTGAAACAGCAGTTAAAAGAGGAAGCTGTTAAACTCTACGAGGAGAAAGAAGCAGAATTCCCGGAGGAGGAGCAGATTCGTGAGCTTGAGCGTGTCGTTCTTCTGAAGGTTATCGACCAGAAGTGGATGGATCATATCGATGATATGGATCAGCTCCGCGAGGGTATCGGCCTGCAGGCATACGGCCAGAGAGACCCGAAGGTTGAGTACAAGATGGCAGCTTACGACATGTTTAACGAAATGCTCGAGTCCATCCAGCAGGATACCGTCCGTCTCCTGTTCCATGTACGTGTTGAGCAGAAAGTAGAACGTGAGCAGGTAGCCAAAGTGACCGGAACCAACAAAGACGAGTCCGGCCCGAGAAAACCGGTACAGCGCGCAGAGCGTAAGATCTATCCAAACGATCCATGCCCGTGCGGAAGCGGCAAGAAGTACAAACAGTGCTGCGGAAGAAAACCGGTTTGATAAAAGCAGAACAGCAGTGAGACGGATGAGCACGATCCGTTTGACAAAGCACGCAGCTTCCCTACCAGAAGCTGCGTGTCATACAAAATATAAAACAGAAAGCAGGTGAAGCTTGTGGTAGTTGAATTAGACCAGTTCAAAATGGAACTTGGCACATACGATAAACCATTAGTGGAAGTGAGGGATTCACTTTGACCTCGCTAACAAAGAGCAGAGGATCGAAGAATTAGAGCGTAAAATGGAGGAACCCAATTTCTGGGACAATCCCGAAGAAGCGCAGGAGCAGATGAAACAGCTGAGCAGCATGAAAGAGGACAGAGATACGTATCAGAAACTGGTATCCGCCAAAGAAGATATGGAAACTCTGATTGAGATGGGACAGGAGGAGGATGACGATTCCGTTGTTCCGGAAATCGCGGAAATGATGGAAGAGTTCAAGGCATCCTTCGATGCCATCCGCATCAAAACCCTGCTGTCCGGCGAATTTGACAAGGACAATGCGATCATCAAACTGAACGCAGGTGCAGGCGGAACCGAGGCGTGCGACTGGTGCGGCATGCTGTACCGTATGTACACCAGATGGGCAGAACGCAAAGGCTTTACGATCGAGGAACTCGACTTTCTGGACGGTGATGAGGCCGGTGTGAAGTCCGTGACATTCCAGGTCAACGGCGAAAACGCTTACGGTTATCTGAAATCCGAAAAAGGCGTTCACCGTCTCGTCCGTATTTCTCCGTTCAACGCGGCAGGAAAACGCCAGACATCGTTCGTATCGTGCGATGTTATGCCGGATATCGACAAAGAGATCGATGTTGAGGTTCGTGATGAGGATATTCGTATCGATACGTACCGTTCCAGCGGTGCCGGCGGACAGCACATCAACAAGACATCTTCGGCGATTCGAATCACGCATATGCCGACCGGCATCGTGGTTACCTGCCAGAACGAGCGTTCCCAGTTCCAGAACAAGGACAAGGCAATGCAGATGCTGAAAGCAAAATTGTATATGCTGAAACTCCAGGAGCAGGCAGATAAGCTGAGCGACATCCGCGGCGAAGTAACCGAGATCGGCTGGGGCAACCAGATCCGTTCTTACGTTATGCAGCCATACACCATGGTCAAAGACCACCGTACCAACGCAGAGACCGGAAACGTCGATGCAGTCATGGACGGCGGAATTGATCTGTTTATCAACGCATATCTGAAGTGGATTGCCCTCGGAACCGGAGCGAAAGAGGAAGAAGCATAATTCGGCTGTGGGCAGAGCACAGTGACAAGTAAAATAAGGAGCATTTTCACCAACAGAGGACGGAAATGCTCCTTTCTGTTTTGAAGCCAAAGGCAAACAGGAGGTAAAAGTATGGGTATTATCAGAGCAGCAGTCAATGCAGTACACGGCAGTCTCGCCGATCAGTGGCTGGAGACCGTGGAACCGTATGAGATGGGGGAACATACGGTATTTACAGAGGGAATTCTGGTAAGAAAAGGCCAGAATAAAAAGGGAAGCCAGACGATTTCAAACGGTTCTGTGATCCATGTCTATGACAATCAGTTCATGATGCTGGTGGACGGCGGAAAGATTATTGATTACACCGCAGAGCCGGGCTACTTTACCGTAGATCAGTCATCGTCTCCGTCGATGTTCAGCGGATCGCTTGACGCGGCAGTAAAAGATACGTTTGAGCGCCTGAAATTCGGCGGCCAGACCCCGCATGAGCAGAGAGTTTTCTATATTAATCTGCAGGAAATCAAGGGAATCAAATTCGGAACGAGAAATCCGGTCAACTATTTCGACCAGTTCTACAATGCCGAGCTGTTCCTTCGGGCACACGGTTCCTATTCCATCCGCATCGTCGATCCGCTCCGCTTCTACGCAGAGGCTGTGCCGAGAAACGCATCCCGCGTGGAGATTGAGGATATCAACGAGCAGTATATGAACGAATTTTTAGAGGGCCTGCAGTCCTCGATCAATCAGATGGCAGCCGACGGCATCCGCATTTCGTTCGCAGCATCCAAGAGCGCCGAGCTGTCCCGCTACATGGCAGATGCGATGGATGAGAGCTGGCGGGCAATGCGCGGCATGGAGATCCAGTCCGTGGCAATCGCAAGCCTTTCCTACGATGAAGCTTCCCAGAAACTGATCCAGATGCGCAACGAAGGTGCGATGATGTCTGATCCATCGATCCGTGAGGGCTATGTACAGGGAGCGATGGCACGCAGTATGGAGAAAGCAGCAGCCAACCCAAACGGAGCCATGAACGGCTTTATGGGTGTTCAGATGGGCATGAATGCCTTCGGTTCCTCGTTTGCATCGGCGTCCGCTTCGAATCAGCAGCAGATGCAGCAGCAGGCGGCAGCCAAGGCACAGCAGGAAGCTGCAAAAGGCGTATGGAAATGCTCCTGCGGAACGGAGAACACCGGCAATTTCTGCTCAAACTGCGGAAGTGCAAAGCCGATGGTGTGGATCTGCGGCAAGTGTGGAACCGAGAACAGCGGTAAATTCTGTTCGAACTGTGGCAGCCCGAAACCGGAAGCGGCAGGAAAATGGGTCTGCGCATGCGGAACGGAGAATACCGGCAAGTTCTGCTCGAACTGCGGAAAACCAAGACAGTAAAAGAAAACAGATAACCATCCAATACAACAGCGGCTCCGGGGAAGGAGGGATAGAATATGGAGGTTATTACATACAAATGCCCGAACTGCGGAGGCGATCTGACCTTCGATCCGGCAAGCGGAAAGTATAAATGCGAGTACTGCCTGTCCTCGTTTACACAGGAAGAAGCCGAAAAGGCGAACCCGAAAGCAGCGGAAGCGCTGAACGGGGAGGACGATGCTGCCGGTGCACAGGAAGCATCCGATGCACAGAAGGAAAGCAGTACGGAGGAAACAAAAGGGGAAACAGAGCAGGGCGAAGCAGTTGTCTACACCTGTCCGAACTGCGGCGCTGAGATTGTGACCGATGCGACGACGGCAGCGACATACTGTTTCTACTGCCACAACCCGGTGGTGCTTTCCGGCCGGCTCTCGGGAGAATATATGCCGGATTTCGTGCTGCCGTTTAAGATCAGCAAGGAGCAGGCAATCGAGAAATTTTTGTCATTTGCGCGGAAGAAACGCTTTATTCCGAAGGACTTTTTCGAGAAAAACCAGGTACAGAAGATGACGGGTGTCTATTTCCCGTACTGGATTTACGGCGGAGACTTTGAGACGGATTACATGGCACACGGCCGGAAGGTGAGAGTCTGGCAGACCGGTGATGTGGAGTACAAAGAGACCAGCATCTACGATGTCCGCCGGGAGGGCGAGGTCCGCGTGGACGGTCTGTCGCGCAATGCACTGAACAAGGCCGACCGCGATCTGATCGAATGCGTGCAGCCCTATCGTCTGGAGGAGATGCAGCCGTTTTCTATGGGCTATCTTTCCGGATTTCAGGCGGAAAAACGTGATATCGAACAGGCGCAGATCGCACCGGAACTGAAAAAAGAACTGGAGACGATGGCGCGCGGCGCAATGCGGAACGAGGCGAACGAGTATCTCTCCCTCGAGCAGGAGAAAATGAAGCTTTCTCCAAAGCGGGAGGACTGGCGTTACGTACTGTTTCCGGTCTGGACACTGACGTATCCGGGAAAAGACGGGAAGGTTTACTACTATGCGATGAACGGCCAGACCGGAACGATCAACGGCGATTTTCCCTATGAGCGGAAGAGAGCCCTTCTGACGTCGGCTGTGAGTGCTCTTCTGGTTCTGATTGTGATGCTGATAGGAGGGTATTTCGCATGAGAAGAATGAAAAAAGCAGGACAATATCTGCTCGGGATTTTTGCGGCCCTTCTGCTGTGCGGGATTTTTTCTGTGAATACCGTAAAAGCCGAATCCCAGCATATCTACGACAATGCATCGCTTCTTTCTGATGCGGAGGAGCAGGACCTCGAGAGATCCTGCGCGGAGTTCGAGAACAATACGGAAATTCATATGGTCATCCTGACCGAGCGCAGCAGCGGTTCCGAGGACTGTCAGGCGATTGCAGATGATTTTTATGACAAAAAGTATCCGAAAGAGCCAAACGGTGTCTGCTTCCTCATCGACATGGGACAGCGCCAGATCGTGATTTCGACGTCCGGTATTATGCAGTATTATATGTCGGACACGGAAATTGACGATATTCTGCAGGCGGCGCAGGGGTACGCGAAAGACGGCGACTATGCGGGAACTTTTGCAAAAATGATTACGATGACGCAGGAATGCTTCGACCGCGGCGTTTCCGATGCGGACTATCTGATTACAGAAGATGGTTCCATTATTCATTACCGTAAGATCAACAGAACGGAGGCTCTTATTGCTGTTATCGCAGCTGCTGCGACAGGAATTCTTGTTTATTTTGGAATTTGGAAAAGCTATCGACGAAAGAAAAACCGTGGTGCAAAGAGTTATGCGGATCTGAAGCGCGTGAAAATCAGAGACCGCAGGGATGCACTGATCGATCGCCATGTATCGATGCACAAAATCCAGAAGGATGATGGCAACCACGGCGGAGGCGTTTCTGGCGGCGGAGGTGGCGGTGGAAGCACCGTTCACACTTCGTCAAGCGGAAACAGCCACGGCGGCGGAAGCATTGGCTTCTGAAAAGCGATTCGAAAAAATTCCTTGCGTATTGTGTCGGAATATGGTACGATCTTTCCTGTGAAAACAAATGTATTTCCTGGAAAGAGTATAAAGGTAGAGGATTGCCATGAGAGAAGAAAAAACAAAGTACTATGTAATCAAAGAAAAAGCGGTTCCCGAGGTCCTTTTGAAGGTCATCGAGGCCAAACGGCTGATGGATATGCAGGAGCTTACCGTGCAGCAGGCAACGGAAAAAGCGGGAATCAGCAGAAGCTCTTTCTACAAATACAAAGATGATATTCTTCCTTTTCATGACAATGCAAAAGGAAAAACGATTACATTTATTCTGCAGATGGACGATGAGCCGGGACTGCTTTCCGATGTGCTGAAGATTATTGCCGAGTTTCACGGAAACATTCTGACCATTCATCAGACCATCCCGTTAAACGGTGTGGCATCGCTGACGATCAGCGTGGATATCGCGGAAGACCGGGGAGACGCCTCGGAGATGATTAACGAGATTGAGTCCAGACAGGGAGTTCATTATTTTAAAATATTAGGACAGGAGTCCTGAAAAAGAAAAAGCAAGAGAGGGACAAAAGAGATGATTCAGATTGCAGTATTAGGATATGGCACGGTTGGTTCCGGTGTGGTAGAAGTGATCAACACGAACCATGACAGCATCAACAAGAGAGCAGAGAACGAAATTAATATCAAATATGTCCTGGATTTAAGAGATTTCCCGGGAGATCCGGTTGAAAAAGTGCTGGTACACGATTACGAAGTGATCGCAAACGACCCGGAGGTTGATATTGTTGTTGAAGTAATGGGCGGTGTGGAGCCGGCTTACACCTTCACAAAACGTGCGCTGGAGGCTGGAAAGAGCGTCTGCACATCCAACAAAGAGCTGGTGGCAAGACATGGCACAGAGCTTCTCACGATCGCAAAAGAGCACGGTGCAAATTATCTGTTTGAGGCAAGCTGCGGCGGCGGTATCCCGATCATCCGTCCGTTAAACTCCTCCCTGACTGCAGATGAGATCGATGAAGTAACTGGTATCTTAAATGGTACCACGAACTATATCTTAAGCAAAATGGCAAGCGACGGTTCCGATTTCGCGGATGTATTAAAAGAGGCACAGCGCCTCGGCTACGCAGAGCGCAACCCGGAAGCAGATGTAGAAGGCTACGATGCGTGCCGTAAAATTGCGATTCTTTCTTCTCTTGCTTATGGAAAAGAAGTCAATTACGAAGAGGTTTACACCGAGGGAATCACAAAGATCACCGCAGAGGATATCAAATATGCGACCTCGATGGGAACCGCAATCAAACTGCTCGCAACAAGCCGCAAGGTGGGTAATCAGTATTACGCCATGGTAAGCCCGGTGATGATTGACGCGAAAAACCCGCTGTACAGCGTAAACGGTGTCTTCAACGCCATCTTCATCCACGGAAATGTACTGGGTGATGCGATGTTCTACGGAAGCGGAGCAGGAAAGCTTCCGACCGCAAGTGCCGTTGTAGCCGATGTCGTAGACTGCGCAAAGAACAAAGGCAGAAACATCATGATGAGCTGGAGCGAGGAAAAACTGGACCTGCTGCAGATCGATGATGTAAAGAGCCGCTTCTTCGTCCGCGTGTCCGGCCACGCCGCAGAGCGCCAGAGTGAGATCGAGGAGCTGTTCGGAAAAGCAGAAATCGTAGCAGTTCCAAGTCTGTCCGAGGAGTTCGCATTCATCACAGGCGAAATCACAGAGCAGGAGTACAGAGAAAAAGCAGAGAAACTCGACGGAATCCAGAGCAGAATCCGCGCGAGAATTTAAGATCTCGAAATAGACATAACTAAAAAGACGTTTCACAGCCGTAAAGCAAGGGGTGTGAAACGTCTTTTTAGTTATCTTAAAATTTATTTTTAAAGATCTGTGCCGGATCCAAAGGAATCCGTATCATATCCCACCGGTTCCGATGCCGGATACAGGACATCTTTCCGTTCCTGATAGAACGCAGCCATCGTGATCTGCATATAGGGCATTACCCACAAAAAGCCGATGGCACAGGAACAGGATGCGAGAATCTCAAGCCCTAAGAAACTTAAGAGAAGCAGAATGTAGCGGAAAAAGTTCTTCTTCATCATCGCAAAGCTCTGGCGAATTGCCTGGATCGGGCCGATGCCGGGAGCGTCGTTCATCACAAAGGTGGAAAGGGAAAACGGAACCAGCACCAGCGTGGAAACGAGAGAGCCGATCAGCTTGTAAACGTAAACGTTCATCAGAGAAGAAAGCTCGGCTTCGATGGAAAGTGCTGTTCCAAGCGTCAGATCCGCACTCGGGGAGGAAAGATACTGGAAGCCCGGAATGCTGGAAATCAGGGCGATCACGGAGCTGATGCCGTTGATGATAAGGAACATCAGCACGTACTGGTCCGGGTGGTGATAGAAAGCGTAGAGCATATCACCGACGGAAATCGGTTCCCCGCGCAGCGTTGAGAGGCAGATCTTTAAGTAGCCCGCCTGAAAGAGGCTGAGGAGCAGGGAAAACAGGAACAGCGTCAGATTCAGGAAAATGATATCGTACAGCGTTGTGCCTGAAAAAATCAGCGTCGGGATGAGGGAGCAGGAGAAGGTGAGAAACAGGTTGATTGCGGTTGCGCCCACCAGCGTGCCGCATCGGCCTGCCATGGCCTCACGGGCCTGCTTTTTCGGTTCTGAAAATTTCTGTTTTTGTCCGTTCATGAAAAATCCTTTCTGGTACCTAGATGGTATTTCCGTCGGTGGTTGTTCCGTTATCCGGTGTCATCTGGTATTCCTGCATGTACTGATTGTAATACCGCTCAAGCAGGTTGGTGCTGCCGCCGCTGACCATGTTGAAAAGCAGGAAAGCATACATGATGCAGATACCGACAATTATGCCGATGGTACAGCCCGCAAGACCGGCTTTTGCCGTGCCGCTCATGCGTCCTGCGCCGCGGCTTAAAAGGGCGAAGATCACGCCGAGCGAGCCGAAAAACAGGGACCCCATGTTAAGCATGAACAAAAAGGAGCAGATCGCCATGACCATCGAAGCGGCCGCAAGGGCCTGCGAACCCGTCCTGCGCGGCGGCTGTACGGGAGGCTGCTGCTGGTAATGCTGATACGGTCCGGGACGCTGGCCCTCAGGCACGCCGTACGGATGGGAGGACTGATAGGAATCTCCGGACTCATTGGTGTTTGGATCGTAATTTTCTGGTGTCATAAAATGTCCTTTCTTCTGCAAAAAAGCGCGGTTTCACACGCAGTCTGTCAAAAAAGCTATAGTAAAGATTTTATCATGTAAGGTTGACAAAAACAAGACCTATTGATAAGGTAATAGAGTGGCTGTTCCGCCAAGGGTCCCGCTTTTTATGCGGGAAAAACAGAGAAGGAACAGCGTGTTTTGGAAGAGACAACAGGAGGAATTTACCTATGGATATGAATCAGGTATTGGCAGCCGAGCTGAACGTCAAACCGTGGCAGGTAGAAGCTGCAGTGAAACTGATTGACGAGGGAAACACGATCCCTTTTATTTCACGATATCGAAAAGAAGCAACAGGTTCCTTAAACGATGAGATACTGCGAAATCTGTACGACCGTCTGATGTACCTGCGCAGTTTAAATGACCGCAAGGCCGTTGTCCTTGCGAGCATCGAGGAGCAGGGCAAGCTGACCGCAGAACTGAAAAAATCCATCGAAGAGGCCGCAACTCTCGTGGTCGTAGAGGATTTATACCGCCCGTACCGTCCGAAACGCCGGACGCGTGCGACGATCGCAAAAGAAAAAGGACTGGAGCCGCTGGCGAATATCATTCTTCTGCAGATGACAAAAGAGCCGCTCGAAAAAGAGGCAGAGGCTTTTGTTTCAGAAGAAAAGGAAGTCAAAACGGCAAAAGACGCCATTGCTGGTGCCTGCGACATCATCGCCGAGAGCATTTCCGATGAGGCCGATTACCGTATGGAGATCCGCCGCAGAACCGAGGCGAAGGGCCTGATCGTCTCGACAGCAAAGGATGAGAAAGCAGAGTCCGTTTACGAGAATTACTATGAGTTTTCCGAGCCGGTATCAAAAATTGCCGGACACCGTGTGCTGGCACTGAACCGCGGTGAGAAAGAAAAATTCCTGAACGTCAAAATTGAGGCGCCGACGGAAGAAATCCTGCGTTATCTCGAGAAAAAAATCATCACCAAAGAGAATCCGCAGACAAAGCCGGTTCTGCAGGCGACCATCGAGGATGCCTACAACCGTCTGATCGCTCCGGCCATCGAGCGTGAGGTCAGAAATCAGCTCACCGAAAAGGCAGAGGATGGTGCGATCAAGGTCTTTGGAAAGAACCTTGAGCAGCTTCTGATGCAGCCGCCGATCGCAGGCCAGGTTGTCCTTGGATGGGACCCGGCGTTCCGTACGGGATGCAAGCTGGCCGTTGTCGATGCGACTGGAAAAGTGCTCGATACCACCGTGGTTTACCCGACCGCGCCGACGAACGAGAAGAAGATTGCAGCAGCAAAAGCGACCGTAAAAGATCTGATCCACAAATACGGCGTCACCCTGATTTCTGTCGGAAACGGAACTGCAAGCCGTGAGTCCGAGCAGATCATCGTCGAGATCTTAAAAGAGATTCCGGAGAAGGTTGCGTATGTGATCACAAACGAGGCAGGAGCGTCTGTTTACTCCGCAAGCAAGCTGGCAACCGAGGAATTTCCAAACTTTGATGTCGGACAGCGAAGCGCCGCTTCCATCGCACGCCGTGTGCAGGATCCGCTGGCAGAGCTTGTCAAAATTGATCCGAAATCGATCGGCGTCGGCCAGTATCAGCACGATATGAACCAGAAGAAGCTCGGCGAGGCGCTCGGCGGTGTCGTTGAGGATTGCGTGAATAAAGTCGGTGTCGATCTGAATACGGCATCCGCGTCGCTGCTGGAATACATTTCCGGTGTCAGCAAGGTGATTGCGAAAAATATTGTATCATACCGTGAGGAGAACGGCCGTTTTGAGAGCAGAAAAGAGCTCCTGAAAGTGGCAAAACTCGGACCGAAAGCGTTTGAGCAGTGTGCAGGCTTTATGCGCATTACCGGAGGCAAAAATCCGCTGGACGGCACAAGCGTGCACCCGGAGAGCTACGAGGCAGTCGAGAAGCTGTTTGCAAAGTTAAATATGAAGACAGAGCAGATCAGCGATGGACCGACGGCGTTCTTCATCAAAGATTACAAGAAGATGGCAGAGGAGATCGGTGTCGGCGAGATTACGCTGCGCGATATCATCAAAGAGCTGCAGAAGCCTGGCCGTGACCCGCGTGACGAGATGCCGCGCCCGATCCTGCGCACCGACGTGCTCGATATGAAGGACCTGAAGGTCGGCATGATCTTAAAGGGAACCGTGCGCAACGTCATTGACTTCGGTGCATTCGTCGATATCGGCGTGCATCAGGACGGACTCGTCCACATTTCCCAGATGACGAAACGCTTCATCAAGCATCCGCTGGAGGCTGTGAGCGTCGGCGATATCGTGGAAGTGAAGGTCATCAGCCTTGATCTGGCGAAGAAGCGGATCGGGCTGTCGATGCTGCTGGATAAATAAAGTGTGATACGTGGGCTGCCCGAAAGAAAACAGGGGCAGCCCGCGGTGTATCAAAGGGGGATTACCATGAATGAGGAAGAAGTGCTGGTCGGACGGATTCAGGATCTGGCAGAGCAGTGTTATCACAGGGATGTTCCGTCGCACACGGAGTTTCTGACGCTGGCGGAGCAGGATCTGTTCTACCGTACGGTAAATAAAATTCCGGGCGTGCGTTACGTGCTGTCCGGCGGATACGAGGCGGCAGAGCGGAAAGCGGCGCTGTTTCTGCCATCCTATGCAGAGGACGGTGATGCGTCGATGCTTCCGATCGTAGTCGTGCGCATCAGCCCGCTGAATGAAAAATTTGCGGATGCGCTGTCACACCGTGATTTCTTAGGATCACTGATGAATCTCGGCGTGGAGCGGTATAAGCTGGGAGACATTCTGATCGATGGAAACCAGGCGTATCTGATCTGTATGGCGGATATGGCGGACTACATCTGTGCGGAGCTGAAAAAAGTGCGCCATACGAGCGTGTACTGTGAAGTCGAGGCGGGACTGCCGGAGGAGCTGACGGAGCCGAAAACCGAGCGGAAAGAAGGCTCCGTCGCTTCCGTGCGGCTCGATGCGGTGCTGTCGCTGGCGTTCAGCAGTTCGCGGAGCAAAATGGTGCCGCTGATCGAGGGCGGCCAGGTGTTTATCAACGGAAAGCTGGTGACATCGCCGAGTGCGTCATTAAAAGAGGACGATCTCGTGACCGTGCGCCATATGGGAAAATTCCGCTATGTGGGCGTGCAGAACCAGACGAAAAAGGGAAGGCTGTACGTGGCTGTTGAACGATTTGTCTCATAATAGATATTTTGAGGGATTTTACAGGAAAAGACCATTGACAGTGTTTGTAAAAAGACGGTATTATAGAGGGTATGTAGAAGGTCCGCAGTTATGAGAATTTTCATGAAATTTTTCATACAGAAGCGGACTGCGAAGATTACGTATCAGGAAGGCAGGAAGAAAAAATGGGAAAAATTATACTGACCGGCGACCGACCGACCGGCAAGCTGCATGTAGGACATTACGTTGGTTCACTGCGCCGCCGCGTGGAGCTGCAGAACTCCGGTGAATTCGATAAAATTTACATCATGATTGCAGACGCACAGGCGCTGACCGACAATGCGGACAACCCGGAGAAGGTGCGCCAGAACATTCTGGAGGTAGCACTGGATTACCTTTCCTGCGGACTTGATCCGGAAAAGAGCACCATCTTTATCCAGTCTCAGATTCCGGAACTGTGCGAGCTTTCTTTCTATTATATGAATCTCGTTACGGTTTCCAGACTGCAGAGAAACCCAACCGTAAAATCGGAGATCCAGATGAGAAACTTTGAGGCGAGCATCCCGGTTGGATTCTTCACCTACCCGATCAGCCAGGCAGCCGACATCACTGCATTCAAGGCAACGACCGTTCCGGTTGGAGAGGATCAGATGCCGATGATCGAGCAGACACAGGAGATCGTCCACAAATTCAATACGGTTTATGGCGAAGCACTTGTGCAGCCGAAGATTATGCTGCCGGAGAATGATTCCTGCAGACGTCTGCCGGGTATCGACGGAAAAGCGAAGATGAGTAAATCGCTCGGAAACTGCATTTACCTGTCCGAGGAGCCGGATGAGATCAAGAAAAAAGTCATGAGCATGTACACCGACCCGGATCACATCAAGATCACCGACCCGGGCAAGATCGAGGGAAATACCGTATTTACTTATCTCGATGCATTCTGCCAGCCGGAGCACTTCGAGCGCTATCTGCCGGATTACGCAAATCTCGACGAGCTGAAAGCACATTACCAGAGAGGCGGCCTTGGCGATGTCAAAGTGAAGAAGTTCCTGAACAATGTACTGCAGGAGACCTTAGAGCCGATCCGCAACCGCAGAAAAGAGCTGGAAAAAGACATTCCGGCGATCTATGAGATGCTGAAAAAAGGCAGCGAAGAGGCAGAAAAAGTTGCCGCTCAGACACTGGCGGATGTCAAAGCAGCCATGAAAATCAACTATTTTGATGATCTGGACCTGATCCGTTCCCAGGCAGAGCGTTACGGCAAATAATTACCAATAGAAGATGAATGGAAAAAGCGGACATTATGGTTCCGCTTTTTCTGTTGCAGGGCGGACGAAAGTTCGGAGTCCTGCGGTCGGAGAGGATAGCATATGGTCATACATGGATTTCAAAAGCTGACGCTGCTGGATTACCCGGGCAAGGTGGCGTGCACATTGTTTTCGGGCGGATGTAATTTCCGCTGCCCGTTCTGCCAGAACGGAAATCTCGTGCAGCATCCCGAATGGGAGCCGGTGATTCCGGAGGAGGAGATTTTTGCAGTGCTCGAAAAGCGGCGCGGCGTGCTGGACGGCGTCTGCGTGACGGGCGGTGAGCCGACGCTGGATCCGGATCTGGAGCGGTTCGTGACGAAAATTAAGGAACTGGGATATCTTGTGAAGCTCGATACGAATGGATACCGGCCGGAGATTTTGAAAAAGCTGGTGGAAGAGAAGAAAATCGATTACGTCGCCATGGACATCAAAAATGCGCCGTCCCGGTACGGCGAGACGGCGGGCGTGAAAAAGATCGATGTGATGCGGATCAATGAGTCGGTCGAGTTTTTAAAGAGCGGCGTGGTGGACTATGAGTTCCGGACAACGCTCTGCAAAGAGCTGCATGGAAGGGAAGAGATCGAAGCGATCGGAAAGTGGCTTTCCGGGGCAAAACGGTACTTCCTGCAGAATTACCGGGAATCGGATTATGTGATTGATCCGAGGTTCTCGGGGTATGCGAGGGAGCAGCTCGAGCGGTTCTGCGAGATCCTGCGCGGAAAGATTGAGACGGTGGAGATCCGCGGCGTGGATTAAAAAACGCTTTAAAGCGTGCGGTACCAGTAGCCGAAGCGGGCATCGGGCGCGAGCTCGGATGGGCGCATCGCCTGCCTGAAGTGGAAAAAGCCGAAGAGGCTTGCCATGAACTGCTCATTCGGCGTGTAGACGCCGGGGACGCCGAAATACCAGAGTTCCTGCTGGTCGCGGTTCCGGGCGAGGAGCAGATGGCGATAGGACGAGGAGCCATGGAGGACGAAGCGGTTCGCATCCACCGAAAGACCGACGGCGCGGAGCTGTGGAAGATCGTCGAGTGAGAGGCGCAGGCAGTCGGTCAGATCATCATCTGGGAACGGGTGGAACTCCGGGAACTGGTCCTGAAGCTGGAGATAGAGAGCAGCGCGGGACGGCGGCACGGCTGCTGCGGCGGGAAAATCGGCGGAAGTCATATGTAGCGGCTGGGCGGCAGAATCCGGGATGGGCTGCGGCGGTTCCGGGTTGGCAGAGGGATAGCTTTCTGCGGTTTTCACAGATTCTGCGGATGCGGGATAGAGTGTGTTGGCGGATGATTGCGTGATCCGGTCTGCAGGAACGGTGTTTACCGTGTCAGTTGATGTGGATTCTGTGGAGACGGTGGATTCCGGGCTGGAATTTCGTGGATAAAGTTCGGAATTGCTGCTGAATTCTGTGGAAAGTTCATCGAACTGTGCTTTGGAAGCGTCTGATGATGGCAGGGACTGCGCAGGTACGGCGGGATCCAGAGGTTCGGGTGTTTCGGCAGTTTTCTCTTCGGTCGGTCTGGCATCATTGTCTGCGGATGTTTTGGGCTCCTGCGGGAGCGTGGGAGCGAAAAACTCCGGCTGAATCGGAAGATCGTCCCACTGGGTGGCGATGACGCCGGTCTGGCGGCAGAGCAGGATCAGACCGCCAAGCTCGTCGAGCGTGACATCCGTCTGCCCAATGGCATCGGAGTGCGTGAAGAGTTTTCCACTCGTAGAAGAGCGCCCCGCAAGGAGATTTCCGAGCGGAATGCCGTACATCCGCCCTGACCGGCGGATAAAACCGTAGACCGTGACCGAGGTCTCCGGCGGAAGAGACGGCGATTTGATCTGGAAGTCCATGCGGCAGAAGCCGTTCTGCGACTCCACGCGGACAAAGCCGCAGCATCCGCCCTTGCGGTTGTTCGGGTATTCGTATAGATAGGCAATGAAACGCCGGTAATCAGACATAAAAACCTCCTGCATAGAAGTAAAAAGAGTAGAAAAAGATACTGCGCTACAGTTCACGATATGCGGGAAGGACAGAAAATATACGCAGAGAAGAAAGGAAGTGCACAATGGAAGAAGAAACAAAGCTGGTAACGCCGGAGGAAAAAGCGCACCGGAAAGAACGGGAACGCTTCATGCGCCAGGCGATTACGCAGGCGAAGAAAGCGGAAAAGCTGATGGAAGTTCCGATCGGCTGTGTGATTGTGTACGAGGGAAAGGTGATTGCGCGGGGCTATAACCGCAGAAATACGGATAAAAACACGCTGTCCCACGCGGAACTGAATGCGATCCGGAAAGCAAGCAAAAAGCTCGGCGACTGGCGGCTGGAGGGCTGTACGTTGTATGTCACCCTGGAACCATGCCAGATGTGCGCCGGTGCGATCGTACAGGCGAGAGTCAGCGAAGTCGTCATCGGCAGCATGAACCCGAAGGCGGGCTGCGCGGGATCGATCTTAAATATGCTGGAAATGCACGAGTTTAACCATCAGGTGAAGGTCGAGCGCGGCGTGCTGAAAGAAGAGTGCTCGGAGATGCTGAGTGCGTTTTTCCGGAGACTGCGGGTGGTGAAAAAGAAGAAAAAAGAAGAGAGGAAGAGGGCGGAAGAAGGGAAAGAATAAAAGAAGAGGCAGCATCGGGATGGGATGCTGCCTGAGGAAGATTATTTGTTTGAGTAAGTTGCACTTTCGAATATTTCCGTAAAAAATACAATCCCCGTATTTCCATCGGAAACCATCGAAAAAATCATTGACGAATCCCGAAAAAAGCACTATAATATATGATGTATTTGACAAAATACGGAGAAGTACCCAAGAGGCTGAAGGGTCTGGCTTCGAACACCAGTAGGTCGGAAACGGCGCAAGGGTTCAAATCCCTTCTTCTCCGCTATGCAAAAAAGAGACAGCAAAAAGATTGAAAAATCGAAAAAGCTGTCTCTTTTTCTGTGAGAAATTATGAAACAGATGCAAAACAAAAGAAACAAAGACAGAAAAAGCATCGCCAGTTCACGAAAAGGGACCGATGCACAACAAAGCAAAATAAAAAGGAGAGACAATACATGGCGCAGTTACCACAGGAATTTCTGACCCGCATGCAGGACATGCTGGGCGATGAATTTGATGCATTTTTAACTTCCTACGACGCACCCCGCACGGCAGGCTTGCGTGTAAATACAAAAAAATGCCGGACCGAAGATTTCCCGCCGCTTGTTCCGGGAACGTGGAAGAAAATTCCGTGGATTCCAAACGGCTATTTCGTGCCGGACGGCATGCGCATGGGCCAGTCTCCGCTGTATGCGGCAGGCGTCTTCTATCTGCAGGAGCCAAGCGCCATGACCCCGGCGTCCCGCCTCCCGATCGAACCGGGTGAGCGTGTGCTCGATCTCTGCGCCGCACCGGGCGGCAAGGCAACCGAGCTGAATGCGCGCCTGAAAGGAACCGGCCTTCTCGTCGCCAATGACATCAGCAACGCCCGCGCCAAAGCACTGCTGCGCAATCTGGAGCTGTTCGGAAGTGAAAACGTGCTTGTCACCAATGAGACACCGGCAGGCCTTGCAGACGTCTTCCCGGGCTTCTTCGATAAAATCCTCGTGGATGCACCGTGCTCCGGCGAGGGCATGTTCCGGAAAGATGAGGCAGTCATCGGCACCTGGACCCCGGAGCGGCCGGATTTCTTTGCGGATCTGCAGCGCGAGATCACCTCGAATGCTGTCAAAATGCTGCGTCCGGGCGGCCTCATGATGTATTCGACGTGTACCTTCGCCCCGCAGGAGGACGAGGGAACCGTTTCTTTCCTTCTGGAAAACTTCCCGGAAATGGAACTGATCGAGATGGAAGGCTACGAAGGTTTTTCAAAAGGCAATCCAGTCTGGGGAAACGGCGATCCGGAGATCGAAAAGACCGTGCGCATCTGGCCGCATAAAATGAACGGCGAGGGCCATTACCTTGCCCTGTTCCGCAAAAAAGGCGAAGCCATTCCTTATGAGACAGAAGAAAAACCGATCGAAAAGAAAAACAAAAAACAGAAAAACCGGAAAAAAGACCGCGGAACGGAAGCACCGGGTCCGTCGAAAGCAGAAAAACAGATCCTTTCCGATTTCCTGTCCCGGATGACAGCACCGATCCCGGTGGAGGAACTGGAAGTCCGCGCCGGAAAAGTATACCATTCCCCGTCCCTGCCGGATGGCGTGCGGAATCTTCATTTCCTGCGGAACGGTCTGTATCTCGGTGAACTGAAAAAAGACCGTTTCGAGCCGTCACAGCCGTTTGCCGTGACACTCTCCGCGGACAAGTTCAAAGATTACATGAATTTAAAGGCAGATGACGAGCGTACCGAAAAATATCTCCACGGTGAGACAATTTCCGTAGAGCCGGGAGAGACCGCATCGCCGTCGGGCTGGAAGCTGGTCTGCGTCGATGGATTCGGCCTTGGATGGGGCAAACTGGTCAATGGAACCTTGAAAAATAAGTACCCTGTTGGATGGAGAAAGTAGAAAAATCATGCCAGTTTTTGCAGGAAAAACGTCGAAATATTACAAAGTTATTAACAGAAATTAAAAAAGACTTTCATTTCAGACATACTTGTGTTATAATGGCAAAGTACGGCGGGAAAAAAGGCCCATTTTCCGCAGTAACTTGGAGTGACAATCAGCAACAGAACGTAATAAGTATGAGGTGTACGACATGAAAAAAAAGAAATTATTCAGCCTGGTTTTGGCCACAGTGCTTACGGCAGCAACCGTTCTGCCATGCTATGGTGCCAGTACAAAGGAGAAAATTTCAAATGCTCAGGCAGAACAGGCTGCCGCACAGTCTCAGCTTGACAGCATACAGAGCAGGATTGACGAACTCAATTCCAAAAAGGGACAATCAGAAGAATATCTTTCCGAACTGAACCAGCAGCTGGACGATCTGCAGAACCGTCTGCAGGAGCTTCAGGATCAGTATGATGCGAAGCAGAACGAACTGGTACAGATTCAGGCAGATCTGGAAGATGCAAAAGCAAAAGAAGAAGAGCAGTACGAGGCGATGAAGCTCCGTATCCAGTATATGTATGAAAATTCTTCCGGAAACGGATACATGGCAATGCTCTTTTCTTCCAAAAGCATTTCAGAGCTGATCAGCCGGGCAGAATACATACAGAAAATTTCCGATTTCGACCGCGATCTTATGCAGGAGTATGAGGACACGGTAGACCAGGTAAAAGAAAAAGAAACACAGGTGCAGGAAGAGCAGGCAGCGATCGTAGAACTGCAGCAGCAGAGCAGCGATCAGCAGGAAGCCATTCAGGAGCTGTACGCAGCAGCTTATCAGGAACTCCGTACCTACTCCGCAGAGCTGGACGATGCAAAATCCAGCGAGAGTGCACTGGTAGATGAAATCAACAGCAAAGCAGATGCAATCAACGACCTGATCCGTCAGGCGAAAGAAGAGGAGATTGCAGCGCAGAAGAAAGCAGAAGAGGAAGCAGCCGCCGCACAGCAGGCTGCCGCAGAAGCTGAGGCAGAGGCCGCCAGAAAACAGGCAGCCGAGGCCGAGGCCGCAAGAGTCGCAGCCGCAGAAGCAGCAAATGCCGCAGCGAAAGCAGATACCGATACAAGCAGCAGTTCCGGAAGCAGTTCTTCGGACAGCAGCGCATCCTCCACGACAACGGGGAGTCCATCCGCGTCAGATACTTCCAGCAGCTCCTCCAGCGGAACATACCTTGGAAGATTTAAACTGACAGGCTATTGCTCCTGTTCCATCTGTACCGGACAGTGGTCCGGCGGATCCACCGCGAGCGGAACCACACCGACCGCAGGCAGAACGATTGCCATGGGCGGTGTACCATTCGGAACGAGACTGATGATCAACGGCCAGGTTTACACGGTAGAAGACCGCGGAACCGCTTACGGGCACGTAGACATCTTCTGCAGCAGCCATTCCGAGGCGCTGAGCTTCGGCGTGCAGTATGCAGATGTATATCAGCTGAGCTGAGAAACAAAGATAAGGGATATGCCGGAACAGAACTTCCGGCATATCTCTTTTTTGACTTTCTCAGAAACTGTCATTCTAAAAGAACACCAAAAAGGCCGCAAACCCGTGTAAAATGTACCTTTTGAAGCAATAATAAAAAAAATTAAAAAAATTTCAAAAAAGGTGTTGACATTCCTATAGACATCATATATAATAGCTATTGTTGACGGACGAGAGTTCAGAAAACAAATAAAATCGAAGCGTGGCTCAGTTTGGTAGAGCGCTGCGTTCGGGACGCAGAGGTCGTGGGTTCGAATCCCGTCGCTTCGACTGGAATGAAAATGCCGAAAGCCTTGACAATCAAGAGCTTCGGCATTTTTTCGTATGTCAGAAAGAGAACAGGAAACAGTACACGAGGAGGAAATTTTTGTGAAAGCATTATTTTTTGATATTGATGGAACGTTACTGAGTGAGATTACAAAAGAAATTCCGCAGAGCGCGCTCGATGCATTGAAAAAGACAGCGGAAAAAGGAAATCTTACGTTTATTAATACCGGCCGCACCTGGTCGGAGCTGCCCGAGGAGCTGAAAAAGCTTCCGTTTTCCGGATTTCTGTGCGGCTGCGGGACCTATCTGCGCCGGGACGGCGAAATCCTGATGCATCAGACGATTCCGAAAAAGCGCTGTGAGGAAATCCCGGTTATTTTAAAGGAGTGCAGGATCGGCATGATTCTGGAGGGAACGGATAATGTTTATTTTTCGTCGGAGGTATCCCGTTTTCGGGAGGTCGAGCAGACCCGTGCCTATTTCGCTGCTGTCGGAATCGGACTCGCGGAGACAGCGGAGACAAAAGGAATCATTTACGATAAATTTTGTATCGTAACCGATGCACAGTCTGATATAGAACGTATGTACCGTGAATTTGAGCAGGAGTTTGATATCATGGATCGCCGCGGCGGTGTATACGAAATCGTTCCGCACGGCTGCAGCAAAGGAACAGCTGTGGACTATGCGCTGAAACAGTTTCAGCTGGAGAAAGAAGATGCATACGTATTTGGCGACAGCAGCAACGACCTTACCATGTTCCGGTGCGGCGCACACACCATTGCGCTTGGAAAACATGATGAGATTCTGGATCCGTACACAGAGTACGTAACCGATACCGTCGAGCGGGACGGCGTGGCAAAGGCGATGGAGCATTACGGATTGATCTGACAGAAAAAAAGAAAGCGAAGGGGCGCATTTGAAAAGAAATTTTCAGGTGCGCCCCTTTGGTTGCAATTTTCTGAAATAGGAAACAAGAAAAGCAGCGTCTGAAAAGGTATGTGCATTGCAAAGTAAAAAATTTCATGGTAATATAAAAATGAGTTTTTATGTATATTTGTAATGATACCAGGAGGTGAGCGTTCAGAAGTTCCATGGAAACAGAAAAAAATCAGATAAATAAAAAAAGCCTCAGATACCGTTTTACAGCAGGAACGATCGGAGTAAGTGTCTGGCAGCAGGAATGAATGCTCACTTGGCAAAGCCTATAAAAATTGAAAACATAAAGAGAATTTTGTGTGAATATTGTGTGTAGTGGCTGCAACTTCTCAAATCCGTATACCTGTTTTTCACGTTTTGTAGGATATTATAACGTAAATGTAAAACTGGCAGGGACAGGTTCTCTGTATACAGATAAAAGCAGGATAATGAAGCATAAAACAGAGAGAGGATTTTTATAAAATGGAAAAGTATGAAGACAAAATATATTCTTTAGGTGAGGCTGTAACGGGACAGACACAGGCTATGTCACAGGCCGTACAGAAAACACTGGAAAATAATGGCGGGGTAGGTATAATGACAGGATCTTATGACCAAAACCTGTCTATTTTGTCTGTGAATAATCTGCTGTTGCATAGTACAGGATATACATTCGATACTTTCATGGAACAGACAAAAGGCTCATTGAGAAACTTCTTTTATGACGAGGAAGATAGACAGGAGCGAGACCATTTTTTGCAGCTTCACGGAACAGGGGAAGCACAGATCCTTACAGCAGACGGTACAGTGAAAAATGTACGGCTTTGTAAAGAGGATGCGACAGATGAGGCGGGCAGACAGATCTGGGTTATGTCCGTACAGGTCAACTGGGATCATGTAAATTTGACACTGCTCAATGAGGCTATCTGTTCCGGCTTCTGGTATTTTGACTGTGACGAAAACAGTGAGATTGTGAATGCAAACTGGAGTCATGAATTCCGAAAAATGCTTGGCTATCATGACACTCTGGACTTTCCGAATAAACTGGAATCCTGGTCAGATCTTCTGCATCCACAGGATAAAGAAAGAGTAATGGTGCAGCTTCAGGCGGCAATTAAGGATAAGACGAACCAGATAAAATACCAGGTAGAGTATCGTATGAGAATGAAGGATAATCAATACCAGTGGTTTCGGGCATCGGCAGAAGTAATACGCCGTCTGGATGGTTCTGCCAGCAGGATTGCCGGGATTTTTATTAATATTGATGCGGAAAAAAAAGAGGCCATGCAGGCACAAAAATCTGCTGCTTTCCACCGGGCTTTTACGAAAGCAGATTTGTGTGAGTATTATGTAAATCTGGAAGCGAATACTTTTGATACCTTTAAGGTTGAACCGTCCCTGATGACAGTCTTTGAACAGAGTCATACATGGGATGAACTGATCCGTCATTTTGTGGATTCCTATGTTGTGGAGACAGATAAGAAGGCGGTATCCTCTTTTTACGACCGTGGTTATATTGCAGAAAGGCTGAAGGGTCTGGAAACCGAATTGGCTTTAGAGTGCCGTATCACTCTGAATGGAGAAGAACGATGGGTCCGCAATGTGGTCATACGTGGCGAAATAGAGGATTCAGAATATGCCATGATCTTTCTGCGTGATATCACAGAGACAAAGGTAGAGAGCGCACGGCATCTGCAGATGGCAGCGGATAATGCTTCCATGGAGCAGCTGATTCAGAGTATTGTGCGTCTGGTTGACCGCTTTGTTGTCTGTGATCTGGAAAATGACAGATATGAATTCTATAACCTGAATGGACAGATGCTATATAAACCTCTGGGATTCTATCATGATTTTCAGATGCAGGTTCTTGAAAAGTATAAGACACTGGAAACATTGGAAACTATGGACATCCTGATCGCACCGGAAAATATCCGGAAGAATCTGAAAAGTGAAAATGATATTTATAAGTTTGAGTACTGCAGCCTGGATGAAAAGACTTATAAGATCGCTTCTTATATTCCTTTGGAATGGAAGAATGGAAAGCTGGAAAAGGTATTGCTGGCATCCATGGATGTGACACAGGAGAAGAAAGCAGAGATTGAATCCCGTCAGGCACTGAAAGAGGCTTACCGGTCTGCAGAAAATGCAAACCGTGCGAAAACAGAATTCCTTTCCAATATGTCCCACGATATCCGGACACCGATGAATGCCATTGTCGGCCTGACAGCAATTGCAGGAGCAAATATTGAGAGCCAGGACAGAGTCATTGAATGTCTCAGCAAAATTACAAAATCAAGCCGTCATCTGCTGGGGCTGATTAATGAAGTGCTGGATATGGCACGTATTGAAAGTGGAAAAATGACGCTGGCACAGGAGGATTTCAATCTGCCAGATCTGGTGGATAATCTTATAACACTCACAAAACCGGTGATTGATGAACATAAACACAATTTAGATATACACATTAATCACATTGAACATGAGAGTGTCTGTGGTGACAGCCTGAGAATCCAGCAGGTATTTGTGAATCTGATGAGTAATGCGGTCAAGTATACACCGGATGGCGGGAATATTACTTTTTCCATAGAGGAAAAGCCAAATGGATTTTCGGAACTTGGATGCTATGAATTTACGATTGAGGATAATGGGATCGGTATGTCACCGGAATTCCAGAAAATCATGTTTGATCCTTTCAGCCGCGCAGATGACCATCGGACAACCAGAGTCCAGGGAACAGGTCTGGGAATGGCAATCAGCAGAAATATTGTGAACCTGATGAATGGTAATATTAAAGTGGAAAGCACCTTACATAAGGGAACTAAAATTACAGTAACAATTTATCTGGAACTTCAGGAAAAAGAAAAAGAACAGGACAGAAATCTGATGAATCTACCTGTTCTGGTTGTGGATGATGATAAGACATGTTGTGAAAGTACAGTTGCCACATTGAAGGAGATTGGGATTACAGGCGAATGGGTTCTCTCCGGCAGAGAAGCCGTTGAGCGCTGTTATGCACATCATGAGCTAAAAAATGATTACTTTGCTGTTATTTTAGATTGGAAAATGCCGGATATGGACGGAATTGAAACAGCCAGACAGATCCGGAAACGGATAGGGAAAGAGATTACCATTATTGTACTGACATCTTATGAATTCAGTGAGATCGAAGAAGAAGCAAAGGCTGCAGGCGTAGATGCTTTTATTGCAAAACCGCTGTTCCGTTCCCGTTTGACGGCTACATTGCGGCAGTTTACTTCTGGCAGAAAAGAAAAAACAGCAAGAAATTATCTGGATGAGCTGTCTGAAGCAGATTACACAGGAAAAAGAATTCTGCTGGTCGAGGATAATGAGTTAAACAGAGAAATTGCTGTTGAAATTCTGCAGATGACAGGGGCGGAAGTGGAAACGGCAGAAAATGGAAAAATTGCAGTTGAAAAAGTAGAAGCTTCACCGAAAGGCTTGTATGACCTTATTTTTATGGATATCCAAATGCCTGTCATGAATGGTTATGAGGCAACCGCAGCAATCAGGAGCCTTCCGGGTGAACAGGGAAAACTACCGATTGTTGCCATGACAGCAAATGCTTTTGCAGAAGATGTACAGCTGGCAAAAAATACAGGCATGAATGGACATATCGCGAAACCGCTGGATATGAATAAGCTGAATGATGTTCTGGAAAACTGGCTGTAATTGTTTCCCAATTATTGAATTAATGATTTTATCAGGAAAGAATGAGGAAAATACGAGGATGAAAAAGGCAAAACAATGTCTGATAGCATTACTGTCAGGCGTGCTTTTAGCAATTACTGTTTTGTCTGGCTGTGGACAATCTCAAAAAGCAGTATCTAAAAATGACGATCACCTTACCGTGTATCTGTGGGAAAATCGTTTAATGAAAAATATTGTACCCTATATCCATGAGCAGTTTCCAGATCAGGATATTGAGTTTATTACCGGTAACAATGATACCGATTTATATAGCTATTTTGAGGAACATGGTGAACTGCCGGATATCATAACCGTACGTCGATTTTCTGGAAAAGATGCACAGGATCTGGAGCCATATCTAATGGATTTTGCTTCTTATGATGTGGTTTCCAGGTATTACTCCTATGCATTGCAATATTATAAAAATTCAAAAAATGAGATTCAGTGGCTTCCTATCTGCGGTATACCGCAGACGATTATTGCCAACAAGACATTGTTTGAACAGTATGGAATCAAGATACCGAAAAACTATAAGGAATATGCACAGGCATGTCAGCAATTTTATGATAATGGTATAAAACCGTATTCCCTGGATCTTGCAGAAGACTGGTCTGCTCATGAGGTGATTCAGACAGGTGCAATTGGGGAATTCATGAGTCTGGATGGAATCGAATGGAGAAGCTCAGCTGAAAGTGCATCAGGGGATATCGCGTTTGATGATGCGTTATGGAAACGTATTTTTTCAGAAACCAATACATTTTTGAAGGACTCACATTTTACAAGTGATGATATCAGCGTCGATATTAATACTGCAACGCAGATGTTCCTTGAGGGAAAAGCAGCAATGTTTCATGGTTATCCGGCACTTATGCAGGAATTTCAGGAACAGATGGATGCAGAATTAACTCGTATACCGTTTTTTTCACAGATTTCGGATGAAGCTTTTATAAATATGACCCCTTCTCTGAATATTGCATTTAACAAAGAACTGGAAAAAGATCAGGAAAAACTGGACCTGGCATTCGATGTCCTGGAGTGTATGATTTCAAAAGAAGGACAAACATTGATCGCAGATGGAAAGGGTGTAATTTCATTAAATGTAGATGTTCCAAACATGATGGAAGATGTACCTGGACTGGAAGATGAAATTAATAATAATTCTGTTTATATCCGATATTCTGCTCAAAAATCATTTTATGCCAGTCTTGAGGCTGTTCACGGATTATTGTCAGGGGAAATGGATGAAACACAGCTGATGAAAGAATCTGGCATTGCCAGAACTTTCAATCAGCTCTTTTTTAGCATCAGTTCCCTCTTGACATTTTTTCATTTCCTGCTATACTTATCAAAAGTAATTACTAAAGATAACTAATTTTTAAACAGAAAGGAACCTTTTCCATGACACAGGAAAAATTAAAGCAGTTCCTGGATGCGTGTTTTGATGCAAAGCGTCTGATCGAGAAACTCCCGGACCTGCCGGACGGTATGAAGCCGCGGCAGGTGCATGTGCTGGATGCGGTGAATGAGATTCAGAAAAAGCAGGGCTTCTGCCGCGTCAGCGACATCAGCAGCTATATGAACACAACGCTGCCGAGCATCACCAAGCTGGTGCAGGAACTGGAGGAGAGAAATCTTCTCGTGAAACAGGCGGATGAAAAAGATAAGCGCGTGATCAACCTGACACTGACCGAAGAGGGAAAAGAGTTTGTGGAACTCCGCGTGACGCACTTTCACGGGGAATGGGCATCCCGCCTGCCAGATCTGGACGACGCGGTGGTGGACGAATTTGTGCATGCAATCACACGGATGCAGGAAACGATGCCGGGAATAAAAGGAGTGAAAAACAATGGCAAAAGAAAATAAGAAAGAAGTATCGTTTGTAGAGGGACCGATTTTCCAGTCCCTGATCCGTTTTGCGCTGCCGGTGCTCGGCGCGCTGATTCTGCAGGCGGCTTACGGTGCGGTCGACCTTCTCGTGGTCGGCTGGTTCGGCGATGCGTCGAGTATTTCCGCTGTCGGAACCGGAAGCAGCTTCATGCAGATGGTAACATTTATCATCACCAGCCTTGCGATGGGTTCGACCGTTATGATCGGCCAGCACATCGGCGAGGGCAAGCCGGATAAGGCCGGCAAAACCGTGGGAACCTCGATTGTTCTGTTCGCCATCATCGGTGTCGTCATGACGGTGATTCTGGAGCTGTTCGCAGGCCCGATCGCCAATATTTTACAGGTCCCGGCGGAGTCTTTTGACAAAACCGTCCTCTACCTGCGGATCTGTTCCGGCGGTATTCTGATCATCATCGCGTACAACGTCATCAGCAGCGTGCTTCGCGGAATCGGTAATGCAAATCTGCCGCTTTTATTCGTCGGCATCGCCTGCGCAGCCAATATTGCCGGAGATCTGTTCTTCGTCGGTGTGCTGAAACTGGACGTTGCGGGAGCAGCGCTTGCGACGGTTCTGGCGCAGCTGATTTCTGTCATCGCCTCCATGGGTGTGTTGAAAAAAGGCAATCTGCCGATTGAATTCAAAAAAGAAGACTGCCGCATCGACCATGACGAGCTGAAGAAAGTCCTGAACGTCGGTGTGCCGATCGCGCTGCAGGAGACGACCGTACAGATTTCCTTCCTTGTGATCAACTCGATCATCAACGGCATGGGCCTTATGCCGTCCGCCGGATACGGTGTGGCGCAGAAGCTGACCTCATTCATCATGCTGATCCCGTCCTCTGTGATGCAGTCTGTGTCAGCATTCGTGGCACAGAACACCGGAGCCGGAAAGAAAGACCGCGCGTGGAAGGGCTTCCTCACCGCAATCGCAACGGGCTGCTCTCTTGGAGTTGTGATTTTCTGCATCGGTTTCTTCGGTGGAAGTGTCATCTCCAGAATCTTCACGAGCGATCCGGCCGTTATCGAGCAGAGCGCCGCTTACCTGCGCGGTTTCGCACCGGAATGTATTCTGACCTGTGTGCTGTTCAGCAGCATCGGATACTTCAACGGCCGCGGCATCAGCATCCCGGTTATGATCCAGGGAATCACCTCCGCCTGCCTGATCCGTATTCCGCTGGCGCTGTTCTTCTCACACCTGCCGAATACGAACCTGACCTTCGTCGGCATGTCCACCCCGATCACAACCGTATACGGCATCTGCTTTTTCATGATCTGTTTTACACGGTTAAAGAAAAAAGGGCAGATGTAATTGAATCAAACATAACAGAACTGCCTAGGAAACGGCACGGAGCGATCCGCCGTTTCCCAGGCAGTTTTTGGTATTGTTTGTCTGGAACTTTTTTGATACAATACAGACAGAAAGAGCGGAACCCTGTTCAGAAGGGACAGAACAGACGGAAAGGGGAAGAGGAGTGGATAACAGAGAAATCATCAATGAGACACTGGTCCATCTGTTTCACGAGATACAAAAACTGGAAGAAGAGGCGATCATCACCGAGGATTTCAAGGATCTGACGAACAACGATATGCACATCATAGAAGCCGTCGGCCTGGAGGGCGGCAATATGTCATCGATCGCGGCAAAGCTCGACATCACGGTCGGATCGCTGACAACGTCGATGAACAGTCTGGTGAAAAAAGGCTACACCGAGCGGGAGCGCAGCGAGAAGGACCGCCGGATCGTCTACATCCACCTGACCGGAAAGGGACGGCAGGCATTCCATCATCACGCAAAATTCCACGAGCAGATGACGGATGCCGTGATGGCGGAACTCGGAGAAGAGGAAGTGCAGGTGCTCGGGAAAACGCTGAAAGCGCTGACGGACTTCTTTCGGTCGTATAAAAAATAGAAACAAAAAGGCTTTTGCAGCCGGGACAGAATCAGAAAAATCTGTCCGGTATGCAAAAGCCTTTTTCGCATGGAAACGCATAGAAAAATGCTATTTTTCTACGCCGTTCTTCTCACAGATATCCGCGAGCACACACCGTTCACAGTGCGGTGTCGTCCGCGCAGTACAGACCTCGCGTCCGTGCTCCACAAACCGGTGGCAGAGCGAGCTTCCTTCTTCCGGCGGCACAATTTTCCAGAGTGCCATCTCCACCTTCTTCGGATCCTTGCAGTCATGCACGAGCCCGATGCGGTTGCACAGTCGGATGCAGTGCGTATCCGTCACAATCGCAGGCTTTTTGAATACATCGCCCATAATCAGGTTCGCACTTTTCCGTCCCACGCCCGGGAGCTTCAAAAGTGCGTTAAAGTCATCCGGCACCTGGCTGTGGTACTCGTCGCGCAGCATGCGCATGCAGGCGTTGATGTCGCGTGCCTTGCTCTTTCCAAGACCGCACGGCCGCACAATTTCCTCGATTTCCTCCGGTGTCGCGTTTGCCAGCGCATCAATATCAGGATACTTTGCGTAGAGATCCTCCACCACAACATTGACCCGCGCATCGGTGCACTGTGCGGCCAGGCGGACACTGACGAGCAGCTTCCACGCCTGGTCATAGTCAAGCGTACAGTCGGCGTCAGGATATTCTTGTTTCAAACGTTCAATGACGGCAAGCGCCAGTTTTTCTTTTGTCATCGTGTTAAACTCCCATTCTCAAAGATATTAAAACAGCGAAAGCTATCAGGATCCTTTCTCGCGTGCTGCCTTCCGAAGCTGCAGCGGCGTCGTGTGAAACCGCTCGCGGAAGAGGCGGTGAAATAGCTTATCGTTTGTAAAACCATGCTTTTCCGCGAGCGTGCCGACCGGCAGATCCGTGGCGATCAGGTCGCGGTAGATGCGGGAAAGACGGTAGGAATTCAAGTATTCCAGATACGTCGTTTCCATGTTCTGGCGGAAGAACCGGCAGAAATATTCCGGCTGCAGCGAGACAACATCGGCAGCCTCCTTCAGCGTAATCGGCCGCTGGTAATTTTCCTGCGTGTACGTCAGAATCGTATCGAGCCGTGTCTGCGTCCGGGAGCTCATCGGGTGGTGCGCAAGCGGGCTCTTCTCGGAAAATTTCGTGTAGAGCAGATCGAGAAACGTAAAAAGCTCCCGCTGGAACGTCAGCAGATAGCCGTCGGGCATTTCGTCATGAAGCTGCATCATCGAAAGCAGAAGACGCCGGAGCTGGCTGATATTTTTCTGCACTTCCGGATTCGTACTGTCGTAGTCAATCGAGAACCAGAGCTGTGACGGATCAGGCAGATAGTTCGCAAGGAACGCATCCGGAATCTGCATCAGAATCGAGCGGTTTCCCGTGGACGGACAGCGCGCCGTGTGGATACGCCCGGAATTGATCAGCAGAAATTGACCCGGAAGGACGGTCTTTGTGCGGTCCGAGAGCGTGACAATGGAGGAACCCTCCAGAATATAAATAATTTCCAGCGCGTCGTGCCAGTGCGGCGGCGAAAAACTGCCGAAATCGTCGGTTACACGAAATTCGATGCTGCGGTTCGGCTGCAGCGTGATGTGTTCCTGGCGTGTCTGGCGCGGCAGATGATCTTTGCGTGGCATAAAAAACTCCTTTTTTGTTCAACTTAGTGTATCACTATCTTATCACGAAACCCCCGAATTGGGTATAGCAATTTTTGTATGAAGTTGTTATAATAAATGAACACAAAGCCACGTCACATACGGCTTCGTGCAAACTCAATCTAAAGAAAAGTGAAGGAAGAAAACGTATGTATCAAGTATGGAGTAATTTTTTAAATCCCGGCCAGATCGCCATGCTGGGAATCGTGGTCACCTTTCTGCTGACCTTTCTGGCGTTAAAGCATCCATTTTCCTTTCTGCCGAGCGATCACGGCAGAGAATTTGCCGTAAACGGCGGCCTCTCCCGCGGAAAACTGCGCGGCGTCGGCCTCGTGATCGTCATCTGTTTCCTGATCGGAAGCGTATTGTTCCTGCCTCTTGGCGCCGAGTATGTGATCTACGCGATCCTGCTCGTCTGCATCATGCTGAGCGGCTACCTCGATGATGCATCCGAAACCCCGTGGAGCGATTACAAAAAAGGCGCGATTGACCTCGTCATCTCCATTGTGACCGTCATCACCTTTGTGAATTACAATTCCACCACGATCTACTTCGGAAGCATGTCCCTTACCATTCCGAAAGTGGTCTACATAATCCTCGGCATCATCCTGATCTGGATTTCGATCAACGTTACAAACTGTTCCGACGGTGTCGACGGACTCTGCGCGAGCCTTTCCTGCGTGGTCATCTTCGCGTTCAGTATGATTTTCCACGATGTCCTTGGAAGCTTCACCGTAGCCAATTACCTGTTCGTGGCAGCGCTTCTCGCGTACCTGTATTTCAATACCTCGCCGAGCAGCATGCTGATGGGCGACGCCGGTTCGAGAGCACTTGGCTTCTACATCGCCATCCTTGCCATGCAGTCCCGCCATCCGTTCTTATATCTGCTGATGGCAGGCGTGATGATCGTCGACGGAGGAATCGGCCTTGTCAAAGTATTTTTACTCCGTTTCCTGAAAATCGCGATCCTCAAAAATACAAGAACACCGCTGCATGACCATGTCCGCCTGAAATACAAATGGTCCGACAGTCAGGTTGTGATCCGCTTTGTGATCCTGCAGATCCTGCTGGCAGTTGTTGCCTATCTGATTGTGGCATAAAGAAAAAACAAAAGAAGAAAGATGGGAGTGTGTCCCGGCAAAAGTAATTGGAAATGCAACAGGATACTTTTGCGGGACACACTCCCGTTTTGCATATTGGAACCAGAAAAAGGTTCAAACCGGAAAAAAGATAATATCGCCGTATTTTTTCACAGAATCCTCCCTGTTTTCGACAGGAAAAGTGTGGTAGGATAAAATTACCAAAAAACGTCAGCCTGAAACAGGAATTCTGTAAAAAATGATGAAAAGAGAGTGCTTTTCATCCTCTGTTTCGGGCGCATCAAATCAGGAGGTAATGAAAAGATGAAATTCACAGAAGGTTACTGGCTTCCGAGTGAAAAAGCAAATGCATCCCATGCAATGCAGGCTTATGAAGTAGAGCAGATTCCAGGCGGTATGCGTATCCTGGCTACCACACGTCCGATCGAGCACAGAGGCATGACCCTGAACCTGCCGACCATCACCGTTGAGTTCGTAGCACATACACCGGACACCATCTCCATGGAGGCATGGCACTACGAAGCCTACGACAACAAAGTTCCGTCCTTCGACAAAACAGAGAGCGTATACGAGGACGTAACTGTAACGATCAACGAGGATGAGGCAGTTCTTGATACCGGAAGCGTACAGGTCCGCGTACAGAGAAAAGGTGTCTTTGCTTACACCTTCGAGGCAGATGGAAAAGTTCTGACCGGAAGCGGCTTCCGCAACCTTTCCTATATCAGATGGGACCGTCAGCAGAGCACCATGCTGCCAGCCCAGAATTACATGACCGAAAAATATCAGCCATATATGGTAAGCGAGCTCTCCCTTGGCGTCGGCGAGTGCGTATACGGCCTTGGCGAGAGATTTACTCCATTCGTAAAAAACGGACAGGTTGTAGACACCTGGAACGAGGACGGCGGTACGGCATCCGAAATCGGCTACAAATGCGTACCGTTCTACATGACAAACAACGGCTACGGTATTCTCGTTGACAGTACCGACAACGTTTCTTTCGAAGTAGCAAGTGAAAAAGTAGAGTATGTCGGCTTCTCCGTACCGGGCGAAAGAATCAAATACTATCTGTTCCACGGACCGTCACCGAAGAAGATCATGAACGAGTACACCGCGCTGACCGGACGCCCGGCACTTCCTCCGGCGTGGTCCTTTGGTCTGTGGCTGTCCACATCCTTTACCACAAACTACGACGAAGAGACTACCACATCCTTCATCGAGGGAATGGAAAAGAGAAATATTCCGCTGAGCGTTTTCCACTTCGACTGCTTCTGGATGCACGAATTCCACTGGTGCGATTTTGAGTGGGACAAGAAATGCTTCCCGGATATTCGCGCAACCTTAAAGAAATATCACGACAAAGGTCTTCACATCTGTGCATGGATCAACCCGTATATTGCACAGGGAACCGCATTCTTCAAAGAAGGCGCTGCAAACGGCTATCTGCTGCAGAGAGCAGACGGAAAAGGCGTATGGCAGACCGACAACTGGCAGGCAGGTATGGGCCTTGTGGATTTTACCAACCCGGATGCGGTTAAATGGTATACCGATAAACTGAGAACTGTTCTGGACTGCGGCGTAGACTGCTTTAAGACCGACTTCGGCGAGAGAATCCCGGTTGACGTTGTTTACCACGACGGAAGCGATCCGCAGGCAATGCACAACTACTATACATACCTGTACAACCAGGCAGTATTCAGCCTGTTAAAAGAAGTAAAAGGTGAGAACGAGGCAGTTCTGTTTGCAAGAAGTGCAACAGCAGGAAGCCAGAAATTCCCGGTACACTGGGGCGGCGACTGCTCTGCAAACTATCCGTCCATGGCAGAAACGCTGCGCGGCGGCCTTTCCTTCGCCATGAGCGGCTTCTCCTTCTGGAGCCATGATATCTCCGGATTCGAGAGCACCGCAACACCGGATCTGTACAAGAGATGGTGCGCATTCGGCCTCATGTCCACCCACAGCCGTCTGCACGGATCCACAAGCTACCGTGTGCCGTGGCTGTTCGACGAAGAGTCCTGCGACGTAGTAAAATTCTTCACCAACCTGAAATGCTCGCTGATGCCGTACATTTTCCAGAAATCTGTAGAGGCACACGAGGAAGGAACCCCGGTAATGCGCCCGATGGTATTCGAGTTCATGAACGACCCGGCCGTTCCGTATCTGGATCAGCAGTACATGCTGGGTGATGCCCTTCTGGTAGCACCTGTCTTCCGTGAGGACAAGGTAGCACAGTACTATCTGCCGGAAGGCATCTGGACAGAGCTTCTGACCGGCGAGACAAAAGAAGGCGGCAGATGGTTCCAGGGAACCTACGACTACTTCTCCATGCCGCTGTATGTAAGAGAGAACAGCATCGTAGTAAGAGGAAACTGCGACACCAAACCGGATTACGACTACGCTGACCACGCAACTGTTTGCGTATATCAGTTAAAAGACGCAGCCGAGACAAAGGTTTCGGATATCCACGGAAACACCGTATTCACCGTGAAAGCAGTCAAAGACGGCGATGCAGTGAAAGTATCCGTAGAAGGCGCACATACCGAACTGAAAGTAGAAGTATTCGTCGGAAACGAGAAGAAAGAGGCTGTGCTGGCAGCAGATGCGAACGAAGTTGTTGTTGCATAAGCATCGGAATGTAAGAATATAGGGAGGGAGAGGCACGGAAAAGCAAATTTTTCTGTGACCTCTCTTTTCAAAAAAGGAGAATAAAACAATGCGTTTTCAGACAAAAAATGGTGTGTTAATTGCACAGGCAAACGGAGAAACACTGCGGATTGAGCCGTGGGGAAAAGATTCCTTACGTGTCCGCGCAACGATGCTTCCGGGATTTTCCGGAAAGGACTGGGCGCTGACCGAAGTGCCGGAAAAAACAGAGGCAAAAGCAGAGCAGTTTGCGGTCGATCATCTGGAAATCGACGGATCGATGGGAAAAAGAACCAGCGCATCCATCACCAATGGAAAAATCCGTGCTGTGGTCAACTTTGCAGGAGTTATCACCTTCTACAAAGAAGAACAGGAAATTTTAAGAGAATATCACCGTTGCTACGACGGAACGATCAGCAAAGAGAGCCGCTGCTTAAAAACGGTCAACCGTGAGTGGAAAGGTGTGATCGGCGGAAGCGAATACAGCCTGAACCTGAAATTTGAGAGCAACGACGAAGAGAAGATTTTCGGAATGGGCCAGTATCAGCAGAAATACATGGATCTGAAGGGATGCACCCTGGAGCTGGCGCAGCGGAACTCCCAGATCAGCGTACCATTCGCCGTATCCAGCTTAGGATATGGTATGCTGTGGAACAATCCGGCTGTCGGACAGGTAACCTTCGGAAAGAACTACACCGAATGGACTGCACGCTCGACCAAAGATATGGACTACTGGCTGACCGCAGCCGATACACCGAAAGAGATCCTGGAAAATTACACCGCAGTGACCGGCCGCGCGCCGAAATTCCCGGAGGACCGTATGGGCCTGTGGCAGTGCAAGCTGCGCTACCGTACGCAGGAGGAAGTGCTTGAAGTGGCACGCTGCTACCAGAAGGAAGGCATCAAAATCGATCAGATTGTCATCGATTTCTTCCACTGGACCGTACAGGGCGACTGGAAATTCGATGAAAAATACTGGCCGGATCCAAAAGCCATGGTGGACGAACTGCATTCCATGGGAATCAAAGTTATCGTTTCCGTATGGCCAAGCGTAGACCGGAAGAGCGAGAATTTCTGGCCGATGCTGGACCGCGGCCTGCTGATTAAAACAGAGCGCGGCGCCCTGCAGACGTATGATTTCCAGGGGGACTGCGTGGAAATCGATGTGTTCAACCCGGAAACCAGAAAATACGTCTGGGAAGTCTGCAAGAAAAACTATTATGATTTTGGAATCGATGCCTTCTGGCTGGACAACTCAGAACCGGATTTCGGCGTTTACGATTTCGATCATTACCGCTATATCGACGGACCGGCTCTTTCCTGCAGCAATATCTATCCGCAGCTGTACAGCCGTGTCTTCTATGACGGCATGAAAGCAGAAGGAGAAGAAAATATTGTAAACCTGCTTCGCTGCGCCTGGGCCGGAAGTCAGAAATACGGAAATGTTGTATGGTCCGGCGATGTGCCGAGTACCTTTGAGGCCTTCTATGATCAGCTCCAGGCCGGCCTTAATATGGGTCTTGCCGGCATTCCGTGGTGGACAACCGATATCGGCGGCTTTATGACAGATGATGTCAACGACCCGGATTTTCAGCAGCTTCTGATCCGCTGGTATGAGTTTGCCGTTTACTCTGCTGTTTTTCGTATGCACGGCGACCGCGGACCGCACAACATTCCACCGCTCGATGACCGTGATTTTGGCGGCGGCTACCTGTATACCGGCCAGTCCAATGAACTGTGGAGCTATGGAGAAGAAAATTACCGGATCATGAAAAAATATTACGACATCCGCATCAGCATGCACGATTACATCAAACAGCTGTATGACGAAGCATCCGAAAACGGTTCTCCGCTGATCCGTACCATGTTCTACGAGTTCCCGGATGACAAAAAATGCTGGGAGCTGCAGGATCAGTATATGTTCGGAAGCGAATACCTGGTAGCGCCGATTTTCCATCTGAACGAGTTTGAGCGTGAAGTATATCTTCCGGCAGGACGCTGGGAAGACACCAGAGACGGAAAAGTGTACGAAGGCGGACAGACTATCCGTGCCGCTGCACCGATCGATTCGATTCCGGTATTTAAGAAAATGGCATAAGATCGTGTAAAAAGGTCAAAAAAGAAAACAGTACAGAAGACACACACAGCGTGGGGACTTTTCTGTACTGTTTTCTTTTCGACTCTAACTGCGCATCAGATATCCATATTTGCGCATCTGTCGGCGTATGATCTGCTCAACACGCTGGCGGATTTCCAGAGGATAGTAATCGGCCAGAGAATCCAGTTCCGTGCAGACATCTTTTGCAGTAAAGGAAAAGTGAAGCTGGATACCGTATAATTCCTCCGCAGCATCCAGCTGTGTATCAAAATCAGAGCTGAAAGGTTTGGCTTCGATGCATTCTATACAGACATCCATCGGCAGATCCAGAGGATAGTCATTGCTAATGTCTGCAAACAGGCATAAACCCTGATCGAATAGAGGACTTGGAGAATATTGCTCTGTTTCTGTATCATATAGAACAGCGATGTTGTTGGTGTGCCGGTCTTCGTTTAGAAAGAAGGCATCAATTTCCAGCATAGCGGTCAGATATGCACCGAAATTCTGAATTCCCGTCATGTGTTCCATCTGATCTGCCAGAAAACGAATGCGTTCCGCCGGTTCTGAAAAAGCAGCAAGCGTGATTGCCAGACTGTCTCCGGTATTCTGGCGGTACAGTTTTTCCAATGGGATCAGCATCTGATTTGCTTTTAGAAAATCAGGACTGGAACAGCCACTGCGGAGAGTACCGCGGTATGCAATCCGAACTGGCTGATACAGGACAAACGGGTGGGAAAGAGAGCTTTTTTGCAGTAAATGAGACACCAGTGTCTCCGAGAGTCCCTCATATCCCATATAGTCGGATTTGTACCAGATATTACCGATTTTCCACTTGAGCTGGTCCCCTTTTGAGGTGTGATCTGTTTTTTTGACAGGCAGCTGATTATCAAGACGGATCTGTTCCATGGCGTGCCTCCTTATTCTTCAGAATCAGGATCCATTGCTCGTCACCGGCCATTCGCCCATCTGTTTTTTCAATGATAAGCAGCGGATCATAAAAGGGAAGTCCCATTTCTTTTAAAATATCTTTGGCATGATCGCGTGTTTTGGGAAAACAGCGGCTTTCCAGAAACCAGGTAAAATCATCCCAGGTCGGATGCTCCACAACGCCAAAGGCACGAAGCGGAATTTTTTTTGTGTAATTCTGGATTGCAATTTTCTCATGACGGAAGTCGATATCAATCGTTGTGCAAAGCTGATCGCGGTAAAGAAAACACATCCGCGTTTTGACATCGGGATCCGTGCTGAAACAGTGAGCACGGGCAATTTGATTGTATACCGTCTGCCTGCTGACCTGAAAGGTGCGCGCGATCTCGGCAATACTTTTTCCCTGCTGCTGCATGGCAGCCATCTGAATGATTTGTGGCAGCGAAAAAGCAGGTTTTCTTCCAGCCGCATGGCGCAGGGCTTCTTTTTGGGCTAACTGCTGGTATTGTTCCGCGTCCTTGGAAAGCCTGCGCAGCTCCTTTGGATCTGTTGTTCCAAAGATCTCGTAAATCTGCTGCTCAAATGTGTTTTTCATGCAATCACCTCGTTTCTGCCATTACTGTATCACAGAGATCTGAAAGCGTCAAGAAATCATTTATTGACAAAAAACGAACTGATTGAGAAAAGTTACGGCTCGCAGATGTCTGAGAACAGCAATCATGGCGATGAAAGAACTTCCCTGCAGTGCAGGCAAAAGCTTGGCAGAAAAAAGCAAAGGCAGACCCCATTCTGCGTGAAAAACTGCTTCAGACAAGGGAAAATCCGAATCCAATCCACGCATTCTGCGAAATCTGCCATGCCTATGGCGTTTCCATCTATGAAATGGATCTTGCCATGGCAGGTGAAGAATTTTACGCAGAAATCAAACGCAGCACCAATGGCGGCAGAGAAAATTCCCCGGCGCTTGAAGGGGAAGATGACTTCTATGAGCTGTTTCTGGCAGCGTTAGAAAATATATGATTTTTTGCGAAGAATGTAAGTATTGATGAGTGTAGAAAGCTGCATGGATAGTGCCTGATGAACCTGCGAAGGGCTTGCCATGTCGTAGATGACACCGTCAAAAACTTCGAAGCGTTTCTCTTCTGGAAGCATTTCATACTGTTCCAGCGTGACTTTTTCGAGCTGTGGTTGAAGAACTGGCGTCATAAAATACACATCTTTTCCCAAAAATGAAATGAAATCGCTTAAAATTCTTTCTTTAAATGTTCTGCGAGAATCGTATCGTAATCGCCTTCGATTTCCTCATCGCGCCCTGCATACCGCAGATTGGTCTCCACGCCGACCGGCTCCACATCGTCTGCAAATTCCCAGATATGATACCGCAGACCGCGGTGCTCAAAGTCGATGCTTCCGCAGTTATCCTCTTCCGTATAGGAAAACGTGATTTTTTTCTCGTTTAAGACAGATTGAATTTGTGTCATATGCATAAAGCGTGATACCTCCGATTTTGTAGTTATCTGGAATAAAAAACAGCTACATTTGTTTACATTAGTATAGAACAGGGCGGGAGAAAATTCAATCGAAATTCTGGTCAGAATCATCGCAGCAGCTCTCACACGCGGTGTGCAGAGACAGCACGGCGTCGGAACGACCATCAAACATTACGCCTGCAACAATCAGGAAGAAAACCGCCGCGGCGTATCGAGCATCGTCTCCGAGCGCGCTCTGCGTGAGATCTATCTGAAGGGCTTCGAAATTGCAATCAAAGAATCCCAGCCAAAGGCGATCATGACCTCCTACAACAAGGTAAACGGTGTCCACACCGCCAACAGCTACGATCTGTGCACAACCGCTGCAAGAAAGGAATGGGGCTTTGCCGGCATCATCATGACAGACTGGACCACAACAAACGCCGACGGAGGCTCCTCTGCCGCAAAATGCATCGCTGCCGGAAACGATCTTGTGATGCCGGGAACCGACATCGACCGCCGCGAAATCCTGGATGCGCTGAGTGCCGAAAATGACCAGTATCTCGAGGAAAAAGACCTGACCGCCTGTGCCCAGAAAATTCTGGAAATGATTTTTACTTCCAATTCATATGAATAATGCGGCGTTTTCAGGGATAAAATAACATCAGAAATAGCTGCCGCCCCTTCGCAAAGCAAAATTTTCCATGCGGGCTTTGAATGTTACAGTTCGCTGAGATGCAGTGAACTGTAACATTCAAATAGTTGGGCAATTTCACGATTGAAATTTCCCATAACATGTATTAGAATATAAATGATATCAATAAATACGAGGACGTGAAAAGAATGTCAGGATTAAGTAACACACAATATTTTAAAGTAAAAACAGAGCCGGAGATTCAGGTAAAAGAGGTACTCGAAACCGTTTACAACGCCATGGTAGAAAAAGGGTATAATCCAGTCAACCAGATCGTAGGCTATATCATGTCAGGCGATCCGACGTACATTACAAGCTTCAAGGGGGCCAGAAGCCTGATCATGAAAGTAGAGCGTGACGAGCTGGTAGAGGAACTGTTAAAAGAGTACATCAAAAATGAATCCTGGAAGTGAGCGTAATTACTATGAGAATAATGGGATTAGATTACGGCTCAAAAACAGTAGGGGTGGCAGTCAGCGACGCCCTGGGTCTTACTGCGCAGGGAATCGAAATTGTCCGCAGAAAATCGGAGAATAAGCTGCGCCAGACGCTGGCCCGGATTGAAGAGATAGCAAAAGAGTACGGCGTGGAAAAAATCGTACTCGGCTTCCCGAAACATATGAACAACGACATCGGAGAGCGGGCCGAAAAATCTCTCGAGTTCAAAGAAATGCTGGAGAGACGGACAGGTCTGCCCGTTGTCATGTGGGACGAGCGGCTGACAACGGTCGAAGCAGACCGCACCATGATGGAAACCGGAATCCGCAGGGAAAACCGCAAGGAGTACGTAGATATGATTGCAGCTGTTTTTATCCTGCAGGGATATCTGGACTATCTTTCCCATCAGAAGGAATCACAGGAAAACTGAACAAAGGAATATTGTATGGAAAAAATAACATTTGTAACAGATGATGGCGGCAAAGAAGAATTTTATGTGGAGGAGCAGACCAGAATCAACGGAGTCAACTATATTCTGGTATCCGATTCAAAGGACGACGAGGCAAATGCCTATATTCTGAAGGATATCTCCACCGACACCGACGCAGAGGCAGAGTATGTTATGGTAGAAGACGACACCGAATTCGATGCCGTTTCCGGCGTATTTGCTTCCATGTTGGATGACGAGGCAGACATCACCTATTGAACCAGCCGTTTTGAAGCCATACCGGGACGCAGACAAAGCGGGACCGGGACAGCGCTTTAAAGGGCAAATCCTGCAGGTGCGGGACATGCTCCATCAGCCTGAAGTGACGCTCAGGGGATGCGTGCGTGAAGCCGTACCGGTAACGGAATCGTTTGGAAAACATGCGCGGAGGTGCTATTTGAAAAAGAATAATGGAAGTAAATTAAAAATTATACCGCTTGGCGGTCTGGAACAGATCGGTATGAACATCACCGTTTTCGAGTATGAGGACAGTATCATCGTCGTAGACTGCGGACTTGCATTCCCGGAAGACGACATGCTCGGTATCGACCTGGTCATCCCGGATGTAACATATCTGAAAGAAAACATCGACAAAGTCAAAGGCTTCGTCATCACCCACGGCCACGAGGACCATATCGGAGCCCTGCCTTACATCTTAAAAGAAGTGAACGTGCCGGTCTACGCCACCAAACTGACCATCGGCCTGATCGAAAACAAATTAAAGGAGCACAACCTGCTCCGTACCACAAAACGGAAAATCATCAAACACGGACAGTCCATCAACCTGGGCGCATTCCGCATTGAGTTTATCAAAACAAACCACAGTATTGCAGATGCAGCAGCACTGGCAATCTACTCCCCGGCTGGCATCATCGTCCACACCGGAGACTTCAAAGTCGACTACACACCAGTCTTTGGTGATGTCATCGACCTGCAGAGATTCGCAGAGATCGGAAAGAAAGGCGTTCTGGCACTGATGTGCGACAGTACCAATGCAGAGCGGCCTGGCTTTACCATGTCCGAGCGGACCGTAGGAAAGACGATCGACGGCCTGTTTGCCGAGCATCAGAATTCCCGAATCATCATCGCAACCTTCGCATCGAACGTCGACCGTGTGCAGCAGATCATCAACTCTGCTTATAAATACGGCCGTAAAGTTGTCATCGAAGGCCGCAGCATGGTCAACATCATCTCCATCGCGCAGGAGCTGGGCTACATCAATATCCCGGAAAATACCCTGATCGATGTGGAGCAGATGAAAAACTACACCGGCGAGCAGCTTGTCCTGATCACCACCGGAAGCCAGGGCGAGTCCATGGCAGCACTGTCCCGTATGGCGGCACACCTGCACAAAAAGATCTCGATCCTGCCGGGCGACACCGTGATCTTCAGTTCCCACCCAATCCCGGGAAATGAAAAAGCCGTTTCGAACGTCATCAACGAACTGTCTGCACAGGGTGCCAACGTCGTATTCCAGGACGTTCACGTATCCGGACATGCCTGCCAGGAGGAAATCAAACTGATCTACTCCCTGGTAAAACCGAAATACGCCATTCCGGTACACGGCGAGTACCGCCACTTAAAAGCACACGCAGAAGTAGCACAGAGTCTCGGCATCCCGAAAGAGAACATCTTCCTCATGTATTCCGGTGATGTCATGGAACTCGATGAGGACGGCGCAGCAGTAACTGGCAAAGTCCACACCGGAGCCATCATGGTCGACGGACTCGGCGTTGGTGATGTAGGAAATATCGTCCTGCGTGACCGCCAGCATCTGTCCGAGGACGGAATCATGGTCGTTGTACTGACTCTCGAAAAGAGAACGAACCAGCTTCTGGCCGGCCCGGACATCGTATCCCGCGGTTTCGTCTATGTACGCGAATCCGAGGATTTGATGGGCGAGGCAAGAGAAGTTGTAGAAGAGGCGCTGGATGGCTGCCTTTCCAAAAATATCTCCGACTGGGGCAAGATCAAATCCACGATCAAAGATGCCCTCGGCGATTATGTATGGAAGAAAACAAAGAGAAGACCGATGATCCTTCCGATCATCATGGAGGCATAAATACCATGGACAAAGTAACAGAATGCCTGGACGCGCTCATCGAAGAAATGAGGGAGAGCAGGGCATATCAGAATTACTTGTGGATGGAAGAGAAACTTGAAAAAGACCCGGACTTAAAAAGCCGGGTCGACGACTATCGAATCCGCAACTACCGACTGCAGCAGTCCGAAAACGTAGACCTTTACGATGCGGTAGATTCCCTCGAACGGGATTCCTACGCACTCCGCAAAAGCGAGAAAGCAAACGCCTATCTTGAAGCGGAACTCGAGGTCTGTAAGATGGTACAGAAGGTGCAGGACCGTATTTCAGAGGCAATCCGCATCGGCGTACCGGAAATCTAAAACCGAAAATCAAAAGGAGAGCGCCCATGTCCGAAAAGAAAAGGGATGCCGGATACCGCGCAGCGCTGACAGGTGCGAAAGGAACCGTGCGCCTGCTCATTTACGTCTGCGTAATTCTTGTGATCATTCTGGCAGCGAAAACTTCATATCAGTTTGGACATGACGTGTTTGCTGAGGAGCCAGTCGCATCCAGAGGAAAAGGAAAGGAAGTCACCGTACAGGTGCGTTCCGGCATGGAGGCGAAAGAACTTGGCGAACTCCTGAAAGACAACGGACTGATCGACGAAAGCCTTCTGGTTTTCGAAGTCCAGTACCGCCTGTCCGGCTACTACGGCGGCATCAAGGACGGTTCCTACGTGCTGAACACCGCACAGACCGTCGATGAAATGCTGGAAATTCTGGCGGGCATCAACACCGAAGGACAGCCGTCTGCGGAATAACGCACGTTTGCAAAACAAGAGGAATCTTACATGATAATAGACGAACGAATGGTAACCTACATCAATTCCCTGGACACCGGCCACACCCCGTTTCTGGAAAATCTGGAGCGGACGGCCAAACAGGACCGGGTGCCGATCATTCGCCGTGAAATGCAGAGCTTTTTAAAAGTATTCTTAAAGATGAAACAGCCAAAGAGAATCCTGGAGGTAGGAACTGCCGTAGGATTCTCTGCTGTTTTCATGGCACAGTACGGCGAACCGGACGCAGAGATTACCACAATAGAAAATTACGAAAAACGAATCCCGATCGCACGGGAGAACTTCGAAAAATCCGGCTTCGCCGACCGCATCACGCTGATCCCGGGAGACGCTGCAGAAGTCTTAAAAACCCTGGACGGCCCGTACGATTTTATCTTTATGGACGCCGCTAAGGGACAGTACATCCACTTCCTGCCGGAAGTCCTGCGTGTCCTTGATAAGAACGGCGTACTGATCACCGACAACGTGCTGCAGGACGGCGACGTCATCGAATCCCGCTTCGCCGTGGAACGCCGGAACCGCACGATCCACAAACGGATGCGGGAATACTTATTTGAACTGACACACAATGAAGGGCTGCTGACATCGGTCGTGCCGCTGGGAGATGGAATCGCGATCACGATGAAAAGCCATGAGAAGAGAGAGGAAACAACATGAGAAAACCGGAATTACTGGTTCCAGCCAGCAGTCTGGAAGTATTAAAAGTAGCAGTGATCTTCGGCGCAGATGCCGTATATATCGGCGGAGAAGTCTTCGGACTCCGCGCGAAGGCGAAGAACTTTTCGATGGAAGATATGAAAGAAGGCGTGGAGTTTGCGCATGCGCATGGAGTGAAAGTGTATGTCACCGCGAATATTCTGGCACATAATCAGGATCTGGAGGGTGTGCGGGCTTACTTTGCCGAATTGAAAGAGATTGGACCGGATGCACTCATTATTTCGGATCCGGGAGTGTATCGGATTGCGATGGAAGTGTGCCCGGAGATTGAGCGGCATATCAGTACACAGGCGAATAATACGAACTATGGAACGTATCAGTTCTGGTATGAACAGGGGGCGAAGCGCGTCGTGACAGCGCGGGAGCTGTCGCTGGCGGAGATCAAAGAGATTCGGGAGCATATTCCGGAGGAGATGGAGATTGAGACATTTATTCATGGGGCGATGTGTATTTCGTACTCGGGAAGATGTCTGCTGTCCAATTATTTCACAGGAAGAGATGCGAACCAGGGGGCTTGTACACATCCGTGCCGGTGGAAGTATGCGGTCGTGGAAGAGTCCAGACCGGGGGAGTATCTGCCGGTGTATGAGAATGAGAGAGGGACGTATATCTTTAACTCGAAAGATCTTTGTATGATTGAGCATATCCCGGATTTGCTGGATGCAGGGATTGACAGTTATAAGATTGAAGGAAGAATGAAGACGGCGCTGTATGTGGCGACGGTGGCAAGGACGTATCGGAAGGCGATTGATGATTATCTGGAGAGCCCCAAGAAGTATGAGGAGAATATGGAGTGGTATCGTGATCAGATCTCGAACTGTACGTACAGGCAGTTTACTACGGGATTTTTCTATGGGAAGCCGGATCATGAGAGCCAGATTTATGATAGTAATACGTATGTGAAGGAGTATACGTATCTGGGGATTGTTGGGGAGAAGAATGAAAAAAGTAGATATGCGATTGAGCAGAGGAATAAGTTTTCGGTTGGGGAAGAGATTGAAGTGATGAAACCGGATGGGGAGAATGTCTGCGTTACGGTGAAGGGGATCTGGGATGATGAAGGGAACCAGATGGAGAGTGCGCCGCATCCGAAGCAGAAATTGTGGATTGATCTTGGCGTGGAATTGGATAGGTTTGATATTTTGAGAAGGAAAGAAATGGAATAGGATAGGAAAATAAAAGGGGATTAGGAACGTGTCATTTTCGAAAGGCTGCTAATCCTTTTTTTGCGCGAATAGAGATTATGTAAAATAATGGTAATGATAAAAGAAACAAATAGGAAAAAGTTGGACATTCTGTGAAGAAAGTTGCTTCATAATGTTTACAAACTGGAGCAAATAAGCTAGTATATACATGATATTGTTGGACTAAGGCTAAATGCTGTTTTAATAGGCCATAAGTCACAAAAATATGTTAAGTATCATTACAAACGGAATGTATATAACTGGCAATGTCTACTCAACAAAATCAGTTGAGGTCTGATGGTCAATGGTGGAGTTGAATATACATACAGATATAAGCATTTTTGCATAAATATGCGCCGGAGAAATGCGGAAGAAGATGCAACTGATTTTGTTGAGTGAACCTGTCTGGATAAAGATATGTAGGAAAATAGACGAAATATCGAGAAAAGTATTGATTGCTGGGGTAATTGGATACGACAGCATAAGAAAACACTTAGCCGTGTGAGCGGCAAGAGGAAAAAGAAATACTATCTGTGAAGAGCAGATGTGTACATAGATTAGGAAGTTAACAAAAATGGAGGAATACATATGAGCACAGTTACTTTAGATAATAAAACGATTTTAGTCACAGGTGCAGCCGGTTTCATAGGCTCCAACCTTGTGAAACGAATTTATCAGGAGGCTCCTTCTGCTACGGTCATCGGCATCGACAACATGAATGCTTACTACGACGTGGCACTCAAAGAGTTCCGCCTGAATGAGCTGGCCAAGTATCCCACATTTACCTTTGTCAAAGGCAACATCGCCGACAAGGAGCTGATCACGGAGCTGTTCGAGAAGTACAAGCCGTCTGTGGTCGTTAACCTTGCAGCACAGGCTGGTGTGCGTTACTCCATCACCAACCCAGATGCTTATGTGGAATCTAACTTGGTCGGCTTTTTCAATATCCTTGAAGCATGCCGCCATTGCGAGAGTCTGGAGCACTTGGTGTATGCTTCTTCTTCCTCCGTCTACGGTTCCAACAAGAAGGTTCCGTACAGCACGGATGACAAGGTTGACAATCCAGTTTCCCTTTATGCTGCCACTAAGAAATCTAATGAGCTGATGGCACACGCCTACTCCAAACTCTACAACATTCCTTCCACCGGTCTGCGCTTCTTTACCGTATATGGTCCGGCAGGTCGTCCTGACATGGCTTACTTCGGATTCACCAACAAGCTGGTGAAAGGCGAAACTATCAAAATTTTCAACTACGGCAACTGTAAGCGTGACTTTACTTATGTGGATGACATCGTAGAGGGTGTTGTCCGTGTGATGAAGAAGGCACCGGATAAGAAGAACGGCGAAGATGGTCTGCCGATTCCGCCGTATGCAGTTTACAACATTGGCAATCAGAACCCTGAGAATCTGCTGGACTTTGTACAGATTCTGAGCGAGGAGCTGGTTCGTGCAAAGGTTCTGCCGGAAGATTATGACTTTGAGGCACACAAGGAACTGGTTCCGATGCAGCCTGGTGATGTGCCTGTGACCTATGCAGATACCAGCGCACTGGAGCGTGACTTCGGATATAAGCCGAGCACAAGTCTGCGGACTGGATTAAGAAATTTCGCTGAGTGGTACGCTGAGTTTTATAAATAAAAGAATTAGAGGGATAGAGAAATGAGAGAGTTTAAAGATTTAAAGATTGCTGTGGCTGGTACTGGTTATGTTGGTCTTTCTATTGCTACGTTGCTGTCTCAGCATCACAAGGTGACGGCAGTAGATATCATTCCTGAGAAAGTAGAATTGATCAATAACAAAAAGTCTCCGATTCAGGATGAGTACATTGAAAAGTATCTGGCAGAAAAGGAACTGGATCTGACCGCAACGTTGGATGCGAAGGAAGCATACAGTGATGCTGATTTCGTGGTGATTGCAGCTCCTACAAATTACGATAGCAAGAAGAACTTTTTTGACACCAGTGCGGTGGAAGCTGTAATTAAGCTGGTCATTGAGTACAATCCGGAAGCCATTATGGTTATCAAGAGTACCATCCCGGTTGGCTACACTGCAAGTGTTCGTGAGAAATTCCATTGCGACAATATTATTTTCAGCCCGGAGTTCCTGCGCGAGAGCAAGGCTCTGTATGATAACCTTTATCCTTCCCGTATCATCGTCGGAACCGACGTGGATAACGCTCGACTGGTAAAGGCTGCACACACTTTTGCAGAACTTCTGCAGGAAGGTGCTATTAAGGAAAATATCGATACCTTGTTCATGGGCTTCACCGAGGCTGAGGCTGTTAAGCTATTCGCTAACACCTACTTGGCTCTGCGTGTCAGCTACTTCAACGAACTGGATACTTATGCCGAGATGAAGGGATTGAACACACAGCAGATTATCAATGGCGTTTGTCTCGATCCTCGTATCGGCACCCATTACAACAATCCTTCCTTCGGCTATGGCGGCTATTGCCTGCCAAAGGACACTAAGCAGCTGTTGGCAAACTACGCTGATGTGCCGGAGAATCTGATTGAGGCTATCGTTGAAAGTAATAGAACAAGAAAAGACTTCATCGCTGACCGCGTACTGGAGATTGCAGGTGCTTATGAAGCGAATGACAGCTGGGATGAGAGCAAGGAAAAAGAAGTTGTGGTCGGTGTGTACCGACTAACCATGAAAAGCAACAGTGACAACTTCCGTCAGAGTTCCATTCAGGGTGTCATGAAGCGCATCAAGGCAAAAGGCGCAACTGTCATCATTTATGAGCCGACTCTGAAAGATGGTGAGAAGTTCTTCGGTAGCGTTGTGGTTAATGATTTGGATGAGTTTAAGAAGCAGAGTCAGGCCATCATCGCAAACCGCTATGACAAGTGTCTGGATGATGTGAAAGAGAAAGTATATACGAGAGATATTTTCCAGAGGGATTAAAGAGGAAAGACTTATGGGACAGATTAAAGTTGAGAAAAATGTAGGAGGCATCGAAGGTCTTTGTGTTATTGAGCCTGCTGTTCATGGTGATGCCCGTGGCTATTTCATGGAAACCTATAACGAAAAAGATATGAAGGAAGTTGGCATTGATATCCACTTCGTACAGGATAACCAGTCTATGTCTACAAAGGGTGTGCTGCGCGGTTTGCACTTCCAGAAGCAGTATCCGCAGTGCAAGCTGGTACGTGCCGTGCGTGGCACTGTGTTTGATGTTGCGGTTGATCTCAGAAGCAACTCTGAAACCTATGGCAAGTGGTATGGTGTCATCCTGTCGGCCGAGAATAAGAAGCAGTTCCTTATCCCGGAAGGATTTGCTCATGGTTTCCTGGTTCTGAGTGACGAGGCAGAGTTCTGCTACAAGGTCAATGACTTCTGGCATCCGAATGACGAAGGCGGCATGGCCTGGAACGACCCGGAGATCGGCATTGAATGGACACAGTTAAAGGGAGAGTATAAGGGTAGTGCCAGCGCAGAAGGCTACACGCTGGAAGATGGCACGGCACTGAATTTGAGCGATAAGGATCAGAAGTGGTTGGGACTGAAGGATACTTTTAAATTTTAAGAACACAGGGGTAGGAAGAATGCAGCGAGAAAACGAAGTACAACATGTATTTCTGGTAGGAGCTAAGAGCTTAGGTGCTTATGGCGGATACGAGACTTTTGTCTATAAGCTCACAGAGTACCACCAGAATAAGACAAATATTAAATATCATGTAGCGTGTAAGGCTAACGGTGACGGCTGCATGGACGAAACAAAAGTGGATGGTGTGACCATAATCAATGATCACGAGTTTGAATTCCATAATGCACATTGTTTCAAAATAGATATTCCTCAGATTGGACCTGCACAGGCAATTTATTATGATGTTGCGGCACTGAAGGCCTGCTGTAAGTACATAAAAGAACATCGGATTAAGCATCCAATCGTTTATATCATGGCTTGCCGTATCGGACCCTTTGCTGGTCATTTCTATAAAGAAATCCACAAGCTGGGTGGTACTGTGTACCTGAATCCGGACGGACACGAATGGATGAGAGCAAAGTGGTCTGCACCGATTCGGAAATACTGGAAGATTTCTGAGCAGATGATGGTCAAATACTGTGATCTTGCTATCTGTGACTCATTGAATATCGAGAAGTATATTCACGAGTGCTATGACTGCAAAGGTATCAAGGACAGAAATCCGAAGACGACATTTATCGCTTATGGTGCAGATCTGACACTCAGCAAGTTATCTGATGACGATGAGAAGCTGGTGAACTGGTATAAAGAAAAAGGACTGAAGAAAAAGGATTACTACCTTGTCGTCGGTCGTTTTGTACCGGAGAACTCTTTTGAAGTAATGATTCGAGAGTTCATGAAGAGCAAGAGCAAAAAGGACTTTGCCATTATTACAAATGTGAATGAGAAGTTTTTGAATGAGCTTGAGGAAAAACTTCATTTCAAGAGCGATAAGAGAATTAAATTTGTGGGCACTGTCTATGACCAGGAACTGTTGAAGAAGATTCGTGAAAATGCCTATGCATATTTTCATGGACATATGGTCGGTGGTACGAATCCATCGCTGATTGAAGCTCTTGGCAGTACAGATCTGAATCTGCTGGTTGATGTTGCTTTTAATAAAGAAGTAGCAGAAGATTGTGCATTGTACTGGAGCCGCAAGCCGGGGAGCCTTGCAAAACTGATCGATAAAGCAGATCAGATGAGTACAGATGAAATTGCAGAGATGGGCCAGAGAGCTAAGAAACGAGTGGCAGAAGAGTACACATGGGATAAGATCTGCGGACAGTATGAAAGTGTGTTTGTAAAATAAGTTGGGAGAAAAATATGAGGATTATTATAGCAAACTACCGCTATTTTATAGCTGGTGGACCAGAGAAATATATGTTTAAATTTATGGATGCGGCAGAAAAAATGGGAATTGAAGTGATTCCATTCTCTGTTAAAAATCCCCAAAATGAAAAAACTCCATACGCCAAATATTTTGCAAAGCCGCGTTCAAATCAGATAATGTATGCGGATACGAAAAAATCTATTAGTAATTTGATTGGAATGGTAAGAGCTACAGTATGGAACTATGATGCGGAAAAACGGCTTAGACATATGATCCGTGATACTAAGCCTGATGCGGTTTACATATTACACGAAGTAAATCATCTTTCACCTTCTATTATTCGAGCGGCAAGAAAGGAAAGAGTTCGCGTTGTACATAGAATTTCAGATTTTTTTATGTTTTGTCCAAAATATGATTTCTTATGTGAAAATGAAATATGCGAAGCCTGCTTACACGGAGATTATCGAAAGGCAATTGAGCATAGGTGTGTAAAGGGCTCAAAAGCAGGTACACTCTTGAGAGTAATGGCAATGAAATTGTATGCAGCTACTAAAGTATTTGATGATGTTGATCAATATATTTGCACATGTGAATTCAGTAAAAACAAGCTGATTGAAGGTGGAATTTCAAAGGATAAAATTACCTGTGTTCCGACATTTATTGACGCAACGTCAATTACGCCGTGCTATGAAAATGATAAATACTTTCTGTTTCTAGGCCGAATGGCACATCAAAAGGGAACTATCTATGCAATTGAAGCCATGAAATATTTGAGAGACACAGATTATGTTTTGAGAATAACAGGTCAAATATCTGATTCTGAGGAAGATCAAAAAATTTGGAATTATATCAAAGAGAATAACCTAGAAGATAAAATAGTTTTTACTGGATTTAAACATGGAAAAGAATTACAGGAGTTGATATCTCATTCGACGTGTATTGTGTGTCCTGCAATATGGTATGAAAACATGCCGAACACAGTTATTGAAGCATATGCTTATGGAAAACCTGTGGTAGCTTCTAGGATTGGCAGTCTGACGGAGATAGTTGAAGACAACAAAACAGGCTTGTTGTTTGAAATGAAAAACAGTAAGGATTTCTCAGATAAATTGAGAAAATTTATAGCTGAACCTACACTAAGTATGACACTAGGAATAAACGCAAGACATAAAGTTGAGGAAGATTATGCTGTAGAGAAACATATGAATAGTGTTATAAGAATATTAGAAGGAAAGTAATATTGAGGTGAAATATATGGATTTTAAAGAGGCACTCAAGGATCCTAAGAAAATTATTTTTTCACTAGGAATGAAGGGTAAACTTGGCTTTATAAGCGATGAAAAATATCTAAAATTGATGTATTGGGCAAATATAGGGAAAAGACTTAATTTAGAGAATCCGGTAACATTTAATGAAAAACTTCAATGGCTAAAACTTCACAATCAGAACCCGGAATACAGTAAAATGGTGGATAAGTATGAGGCAAAAAAATGGGTGGCTGAAAGAATTGGAGACGAATATATTATTCCTACACTGGGAGTATGGGATTCTTTTGACGAGATTGATTTCAATCAATTACCGAATCAGTTTGTACTAAAATGTACTCATGACAGCGGGGGACTTGTTATTTGTAAGGACAAGAATCATTTCGATAAGGTAAAAGCAAAGAAAAAGATAGAAGCTTCGTTAAAACGAAACTATTTTTTAGTTGGACGAGAGTACCCCTATAAAGCAGTCAAACCGAGAATAATTGCAGAACAGTATATGGAAGATACTGCGACAAAAGAGTTGCGAGACTATAAGATTTTTACGTTTGATAGCATAGCAAAAGCTCTGTTTATTTCTTCGGATCGTCAATCTGGTCAGACGACTGCCGATTATTTTGATATTAATTTTAAATCACTTGATTTTACATGGGGATATCCGCATTCAAAAGTCTTGCCATCCAAACCGAAGAGCTTTGATCAAATGGTGAAAGCAGCAGAATGCCTGGCTAAAGACACGGAGGAGTTGCGTGTGGACTTTTATGAAGTAAATGGTAAAGCATATTTTGGAGAAATGACATTCTTTGATGGAAGTGGTTTTGATGAATTCCATCCGGAAGAGTGGGATAAGAAGTTTGGTGACATGATTAAGCTCCCTGAACAAGTGGGGGGTTACGCAGTAATTCATAATGGTTGGGTTCTATGGTGCCATAAAACCAGTACAAGTGATTGTTTGACAGATTATAAATTTTTCTGTTTTGATGGAATCCCTAAGATAGTTTACGTTGGTAAAGATAAGGCAGATGATCCAAGAACAGATTTCTTCGACATGGACTATAAGCATTTGCCGATCAGAATGAGAGATCCAAATGCAGAAGAAATGCCGAAAAAGCCTGAACTCTTTGAACAAATGAAGAGCATTGCCGCGGAATTATCAAGGGGAGTGCCACATCTGCGAGTGGACTTTTATCTGATTAATGGACACATATATGTTGGAGAACTAACATTTTATCATTGTAGTGGTTTCGCTGAGGTCAAACCGGAAGAATGGAATCTCATTATGGGAAACTGGATAAAAATATAAAATAAAGAGGATAAAGGTAAATCTATCATGAAGGATATTAGCGTTATTATACCGGTTTATAATACGCCATTGGATAAGCTTGAAAAATGTATAGAATCAGTTCTGAAACTTAAGAATAAATGCGATATAGAAGTTCTTATTATTGATGACGGTTCAAAGGACTATATAAAAAAGTTCTTTAAAGAAAAATTCATTGGTGAGGTAGTATACCAATATAAGAAAAATGGTGGAGTGAGTTCTGCCAGAAATATGGGATTGAATATTGCAACAGGAAAGTTTGTCTGTTTTGTTGATGCAGATGATATCATCGTAGAAGATGCTTTTGCAGATTTAGAAAAAACTGAAGATTATCAAATGATTCTCTTTGATATGGCAGTTCTCGAAAATAATAAGAAAGATATTTGGAAGGTATTAAAGTGCAATCGGGGAATCGTTGGTAAAAAGGAAATTCTTATAGAACTTCTTACTAGTAATCGTATGAATAGTCCATGTGCAAAACTCTTTTCTAATGAATGCATACAAAAAAATAAAATAAGATTTGATGAAAAGATGGTTACTGGTGAAGATATGAACTTTGTCATGGACTTTCTAGTAAGTACATCAAAATACTATTACACAGGGGAAAACGCATATTGTTACCAAAGGGAAGAGTCTTCAAGAATAGCAAGAATTAAGCGATATCCGGATGTATATTATGATAATATGTGCTGTTTAAATAACAGACAGGCTTCAATTATAGAGAAGTATAAAATGGAAGAATACAGAGAAAATTTCGTAGAAGATCAGATTAATGGAGCGTACAATTATTTATCTGATTTAATGATGTTACATCTTTTTACAGATACTAGAAAAAAAAGGGTAAGTAAAGACATTAAAGAGCTTGATTGTGATACTGCGACGATGTCAAAAAAGACATTGATTAAGTATGAGATTATTCGTAAAAGACAATGGCTTGTAATGTATTGCTTGGCATTTATTAGAATGCTTTATCTAAAAGTAAAATGAAATTGATATAGAGGGAGGAATACATTTGTGATATATATAGTATTTTTCTTGATATCGTGTTTTCTAATATGGCTGTCAGAAAAAAGTTCAAGCCGATATATTGGGAAACTTTTAGCGTTTATTGCAATTCTGCTACCATGTATATTGGCTGGTATGCGGGCAGATACAATTGGAACAGATCTTAGAGTCTATGTAGAGCCGATGTATAATGCAGCGAAGCAGTCCACTAGTTTTTCTTCCTATATGGATCAGAGATGGTATGTAATATGGCGGTATATGTATGTCAATAAATTTGAAATTGGATTCACGACATTAGTATATTTGATAGAAAAATTAGGAGGCTCTCTAGGAACAGTTTTGTTTTTTATTCAGGCTCTAATACTTGCTCCTATATACTTAGGACTGAAGAGAATGAAAAAGTCATATCCTGTCTACTTAGGAATGCTTGTTTTTTACTTGCTTTTCTATAACACATCATTGAATATGATGAGACAATGGATAGCAATGTCTATTCTTTTCTATGGGCTATCGTATTTAATTACTAATGAAAAGAAAAAATATTTTATAACGATAGTAGTTGCATGCTTATTTCATACAAGTGCATTAATGGGAGTGGTAATCTATTTTCTCTATATGTATTCTCAAAAACAAAGAGAATATATAAAAATTGCTAATTTTAAGTTATCTGGCTCTCTTGCTCCAGTTAAAGTCTTTATATACGGATGTATCGTGTTGCTTTCACTAAATGTAATTGCGGTTTTGTTAAGATCCTTTGGATTGGCAAAATATGCGGGTTATATCCAAGGAAATGGGTCGATTTATCTTATGCCAAATCAAATTATACTTCGTTTGCCAATAATTATACTACTCATAATTAGGTGGAGAAGGATACTGACAGAGGATGAACTTACTCCGTTTTATGGATCAATGCTTGTGTTGGATTTGTTGGCTTCACAATTGATTAGTATTAACGTGTATGCATTTAGAATTGCATCCTTTTTTTCTGAATACAACATGCTCTCATATTCGGCATTGGTTTATGCTGGAAATAGAAAATATCGAACAAATCGATATGTGACTTTATTATATGTGCTAGCATATATGGTGTATTACTGGATATCTTATTATGTCATAACAGGAACTCATGCAACTTTCCCATATATGTTTGCCTAAAAGTGATGTGGAAAGGAAGTAATATATGGTTGGATTATTAACATTAGATTCGAGAATATATAATTATGGCGGATTTTTGCAGGAAATGGCATTACAGGATGCCATTAATAGCCTTGGTTATGAGTGTGAGATTATTGATTATGAAGTTAGTCAAGAGTTTAATACGTTTAGTTTGAAAAGAGGAATCAAGAATTTTTCTTTTGATAAGATAAAGAAAAAGTTGACAAAAGAAAAAACGATTCTGCTGTCCAATCCAGTTTCTGATTTGATTACAAAGCGCAAAAGAGCGTTTGATAAATATAGAGCACATAATCTTGTACTATCAAAAAAAATGAGTTATAGCGATTTGCATAGTATTGATCTAAACTATGAACAACTCGTTTGTGGAAGTGATCAAATTTGGAATCCAGATTATAATATTCCAGCTTTTTTCTTGAATTTTGGAAGAAAAGATTGCAGAAAAATTATCTATGCAGCAAGTATTGGAAAAGGTCAACTTTCTTGCCTTGAAAAGAAAACATATTCGAAACTATTAGAGTTTCCAGACTATATTTCGGTACGAGAAGATTCAGCTCAGAAGCTTATTTCAAGCATAACAGAGAAAAATGTGGAATTGGTTTTGGATCCAACATTGCTACATCAACAAGAATATTGGATGAAAAAGGCTGATGATTCATCTTTGAATCATAGAAACTACATTTTTTGCTATTTTTTAAATCTGACTGACGAAAAAGTGAAATCCGCTAATGACTTTGCAAAAAAAAATAACTGTGAAGTTATAGCAATACCTTATCTTCATAATGAGGTGGAAAAGTATACAGAAAAATTGGAGGGAAAACTTCTTTCAGAAGTGAATCCTGCTGACTTTCTTAATTTGATTCGTAATGCGGAAGCTGTTATAACAGACTCTTTTCACGCAACAGTCTTTTCAATTATTTTCCAAAAAGATTTTTGGTGTTTTGGACGCAATGCAGGAACTTATAACATGAATACACGCCTTCATACTTTGCTCGGCTATGTTGAAATGCAGGATAGGTTGATTGAGCCAGACGATTTGAAAAATAAAATGCATTGTACACATGTGGATATTGATTTGCATAATTTAAAAATTGAGCAGAAGGAATCTATTGCATTTTTGAGTAATGCTCTTGAAATATCGTAAGTATATATGTGCTGGAGGTGGTAAAAAAAGTGTATATAAATCAAAGAAAAGCAGGGGTTATTCTTTCCTATGCAGGACAGTTAGCCAAAATCCTTATCAGCATAATCTACACTCCAATTATGCTTCGACTGCTGGGGCAGAGCGAATACGGACTTTATCAGTTGGTCTATTCTGTCGTTTCCTATTTGAGTTTATTGAGTTTGGGCTTTAGTAGCTCCTATATGAGATTCTATTCTCGCTATAAAGCACAGAAAGATGAAGATGGCGTGGCACGGCTAAATGGAATGTTCCTATTGATATTTGCGTCACTTTCGGTTGTATGTATTTTATGTGGTTGTGTGATGTTGGGGAATATCAGGGCAATTTTTGGTAGCGGTTTGACAGATTCTGAATATGCTACTGCAAAAGTTTTAATGGCTCTGCTTGTTGTTAATCTTGCATTAACATTTCCAAATAGCGTATTTACATGTGCAATTACAGCGCATGAGAGATTCTTATTTCAGAAATTTCTGATTTTGATTCAGAATATATGTAATCCATTACTGGCAATACCACTACTTATTATGGGATACGGATCCATAGGAATGGTTTCGGTAACAACATTTTTGACACTGCTCGTATTGGTTATGAACATATACTATTCTTTCCATAATCTTCATATTAGATTCTGCTTTAGAGGATTTCAAGCTAGCTTACTCAAAGAAATGTGGGTGTTCACATTTTTTATCTTTATAAACCAAATTATTGATCAGATAAATTGGAGTGTAGATAAATTCCTATTAGGTAGATTCGCTGGCACAACAGCAGTAGCAGTTTATGGAGTCGGTGGACAGATTAATTCCATGTACATTGAGTTCTCATCATCTGTTTCAAATGTTTTTGTCCCAAAGGTAAATCGTATTGTTGCAGAAGCTGGTGATGATAGAGAACTGACAAAACTCTTTACAAAGGTTGGACGTATTCAATTCATAATACTTGGCCTGATATTGTCGGGTTTTACCTTCTTTGGTATTCCTTTTATAAAAATTTGGGCTGGTCCAGAATATGGAGCTTCATATGCTGTGGTATTGCTGTTAATTATTCCGGTTACAGTTCCATTAATACAAAATTTGGGAATCGAAATTCAACGTGCAAAAAACATGCATAAAGTAAGAGCAGTTGTCTATTTGGCAATCGCAATTGCCAATGTATTTATTAGCATTCCGCTTATTAAAATTATGGGACCGGCTGGTGCAGCGCTTGGAACCGCAATTTCTCTGATTGCTGGAAATGTTATTTTTATGAACTGGTATTATCATGCTCGTATTGGAATGAATATGTTTTATTTCTGGAAAGAAATTGCGAAATTCGTTCCGGCATTAATCGGACCATGCGTGGTTGGCATTATCATTATGAACTTTGCAAATATTATGGGACTTGTTAAATTGGGAGTATTTGCAATTGTCTATACAGTTGTGTACGGACTCTCAATGTATTTCTTAGGAATGAATGAAGAAGAAAAGCAGCTTGTTATGGGTCCAATTAGAAAAATTTTAAGGAAATAAAGAGATGAAAGAAAAGAAAGAAAATTGGCAAAGCATCCGGGGAATCTGTATATTGGTGGTTGTATTGATTCATTCCTTAGGCGGATTTAATTATTCTACTAGATATGGTACAGAGTTCGTTGTTCTTCGCCAGATCATCAATTTTGCAGTTGCTACATTTGTTTTTATGGCCGGTTATTTTGTGAATGTCGATGCCTTGTCTGATAAAGAATTCAGTTATAAACACTGGATAATTTATCGGGGGGGGAGCGACTGTGTATCCCATTTATGATTTGGTCGCTACTGTATAGTGGACTTGAGCTACTAAAAATCGTACACAGTGGCAATGAGATTCATTGGTTGGGATTTGTTTACCGATTTATTGTTGGAAAGTCAGCAACTCCATTTTACTATATTGTTGTTTTGGTGCAGCTTACGGTGATTACACCTTGGCTAGTCAAAACAGTAAAACAAAATGGAGTTATCAGTAAAATTCTATGGTTAGTAACGCCGCTTTACTTAATGTATTTGTACGCTTGGAATTATATAGTTGGTATCTCACCGCGTCTATATGAAACATTATTTCCAGCATGGTTTGGCTTTTATTATTTAGGAATTCATGTGCGCTGTGGATGGAAATTGAAATGCAATGGATATGCGGCGGCAGGTGCGCTCGCATTAAGTTGCGTTGAAGCGGTTGGATTGAGAGCAGTGGGATTTGATATTGGATTCTATACGAGTCAGATAACAGTTGGTTCATTTCTTTATGCTGTTACCATAATTGGCTGGCTTCTAAAGAAAAATGAAAATAATCGTAGTGGCTGTCGCTTGCTATCAAAGATAGGAGATTGCTCATATGGAATTTTCTATATTCACATGGCAGTGCTGATGATTGTTGGTAGAATTATAGAATGTGAAAACTGGTATGCTTATTGGGCATTGCGATTTGTACTGACATCATTCATTAGTTACATCGTAGTTCATCTTGCTCAGATGACATTGAAGAACCATAAAAAATTGTTGCGGTATATTGGATTTGTATAAAAGGTACTGGAAGAGGAGGATATACTAGTGAAGCCAGAAAAAGTATATGCTTGTTATAGTAAAGATAAAGATGTGAGATTGAGCAGTTCTTCTGGAGCGGTATTTTCTTCTCTGGCAGAGTATGTGCTTAATAAGAATGGCATTATTTATGGTGTCGCGATGTCTGAAGACTGCTATTCGGCAGAATTTATTGCAGTTACGGATCGAAGCGAACTAATAAAACTCCGTGGATCAAAATACCTGCAAGCAAAAGTTGGGGATACATTTAAGAAAGTTAAGGTAGAATTGCAAGCAGGAAAACTTGTGTTATTTACAGGAACAGGTTGCCAAGTAAACGGGTTAAAGAAGTTTTTGGGAAAAGATTATGAAAACTTAATCTGCATGGATGTGATTTGTCACGGAGCACCATCACCTGCATTGTGGAGAGAATACGCACAATATCAAGAAAAAAAGTCTGGTGGAAAGCTGAAAGGAATTAACTTTCGCTGCAAGGATGAAAGTTGGACTGATTTTGGCATGAAGGAAGTTTTGGAAAATATTCCAGAAGATTCCGTAAAAAAGTTTTATATATCTAAAGATAAAGACTCATATATGCAAATGTTTCTGAGAGATTACTGCCTACGTCCTTCTTGCTATGAGTGTGTGGCTAAAAAAGAGAAAATGTCTGATTTAACAGTCGCGGACTTCTGGGGAATTAAAGAAGCTGCCCCGGAAATGAATGATGGGTTAGGAACCTCTCTCGTATTGATTCGAACCCAAAAAGGAAAAGAAATATTTAACTACATCAGTTGCAAAATGAAATTAAAAGAGGTGACATATGAAGCTGGTGTAAAAGGAAATCCTGCTGAATACAAGTCATGTGCAAGGCCGTCACAAAGAGATACTTTTTTTGATGATATGCACACAATGAGTTTCGAAGAGCTGGAAGGAAAGTATGCTGCTCCGATAAAATATTCCTTGAAAACAAGAGCAAAAAGGAAAGTAAAGAAAATAATTAAAAATATGCTTCAAGTAATCGGGGGGGGCAGAGAGTAATATAGAATATGGATTACTCTTTGTACTTCGTGTTTGATTGTAAGGAGAATAAAAAATGTCAAAATACTTTGGAACAGACGGCTTCCGTGGAGAAGCCGGAATTACATTAACAGCGGATCACGCCTATAAGGTTGGTCGCTTCTTAGGCTGGTATTATAATGCTCTCCGTGAGCGCAACGGTGACACCGATCCTGCTCGTATTGTTATTGGTAAGGATACCCGCCGCAGCTCGTACATGTTCGAGTACAGCCTTGTGGCTGGTCTGACCGCTTCTGGTGCAGATGCCTATTTGCTCCATGTTACCACTACTCCATCTGTGGCGTACATCGCTCGCGTGGATGACTTTGATTGCGGCATTATGATCTCCGCCAGTCACAATCCGTACTACGACAATGGCATCAAGCTAATCGACTGCTATGGCGAGAAAATGCCTGAGGAAACTCTGCTGTTGGTGGAGGACTATATTGACGGCAAACTCCATGTCTTTGATAAGGACTGGCCAGAGCTGCCCTTTGCTCATCGTGAGCACATCGGCTGCACTGTGGACTATGTGGCAGGTCGCAACCGCTACATGGGCTACCTGATCTCGCTAGGCATCTACTCCTTTAAGGGTGTCAAGGTCGGTTTGGATTGCGCTAATGGTAGCTCTTGGAATATCGCAAAGTCCGTGTTCGATGCGCTTGGCGCAGATACCTATGTCATCAATAATAATCCGAATGGGCTGAACATCAATAACAATGCAGGTTCAACCCATATCGAGGGCCTTCAGAAGTTTGTTGTGGAGAAGGGCTTGGATGTTGGTTTTGCTTACGATGGTGATGCCGACCGTTGCCTGTGCGTGGACGAAAAGGGCAATGTTATCACTGGCGATCATATCCTTTACATTTACGGTTGTTACATGAAGGAACGTGGTAAGCTGTTAAATAATACTGTTGTTACCACAGTTATGTCCAACTTTGGTCTCTACAAGGCTTTCGATGAGCAAGGTATCGGTTACGCTAAGACCGCTGTCGGCGATAAGTATGTTTATGAGTATATGGCCAAGAACGGCTGCCGTATCGGCGGTGAGCAAAGCGGCCATATCATCTTCTCCAAGTATGCGAGCACTGGTGATGGTATTCTGACCAGCCTGAAAATGATGGAAGTCATGCTGGCTAAGAAGAAGCCGATGAGTGAGCTGGCAGCACCGCTGAAGATTTATCCGCAGGTGTTGGAAAATGTCCGTGTGACCGATAAGAAAGCTGCACAGAATGATCCTGTTGTTCAGGAAGCTGTGTCTAAGGTTGCTGAAGCACTGGGCGATACTGGTCGTATTCTGGTGCGTGAGTCCGGCACTGAGCCTGTGGTGCGTGTCATGGTGGAAGCACCAGATCATGATACTTGCCAGAAGTATGTTGACGAAGTGGTTAATGTGATCTGCGAAAAGGGATATAAGGCGTAAAGTCAATGACGACTCTGGCAATTACCCGGAGTCGTTTTGCATAAGAGGGAAAGTATAATAGACGAGAGAAGTAAATATCGGGAGGGATAAATCTATGTGTGGAATCGTTGGTTTTACAGGAAACCGACAGGCAGCACCGATCCTGCTGGATGGTCTGTCGAAACTGGAATATAGAGGATATGATTCGGCCGGACTGGCTGTCCGTGATGGAGAGAATCTGGCACAAGTCGTGAAAGCAAAGGGTCGTCTGTCCAATTTGATCGAAAAGACAGATGGCGGTAAGGCATTGAAAGGAACCTGTGGTATCGGACATACCCGCTGGGCTACCCACGGTGAGCCGAGCCAGACAAATGCACATCCGCATGTATCTGGTAATTGCACCAGATCTGGTTCCGGCCCGGTCGAATCCGAGGTCGTTGGTGTACATAACGGTATTATTGAGAACTATACCGAACTGAAGGAAAAGCTGCTGAAGCACGGTTACACTTTCTACAGTCAGACCGATACGGAAGTAGTTGTTAAACTGGTTGATTACTATTATAAGAAGTATAACCTTGGCCCCATCGATGCTATTGCGAAGACAATGGTTCGTGTCCGTGGTTCCTATGCTTTGGAGCTGATGTTCCGTGACTATCCGGGCGAGATCTGGGTGGCGCGTAAGGACAGCCCCATGATCATCGGCATTGCTAACGAAGAAACTTATGTAGCTTCGGATGTTCCGGCAATCCTGAAATACACTCGCAATGTGTATTATATTGGAAACCTTGAGTTTGCAAAACTTGTTCCGGGTGAGGCTCATTTCTATGACCTGAATGGTGATGAAATCGAAAAGCAGACCACCGAGATCAAGTGGGATGCAGAAGCGGCTGAAAAGAGCGGCTTTGAGCATTTCATGATGAAAGAGATCCATGAGCAGCCGAAAGCTGTCCAAGATACTCTTAATTCCGTAATCAAGAACGGAGTTATCGATCTGTCCAGCGTGGAGATTACCGAAGATGAGATTAAGAATTTCGAGCAGATTTATATTGTTGCTTGTGGTTCTGCATGGCATGTGGGCATGGCTGCTCAGTATGTGCTGGAAGATATGGCAGACATCCCGGTGCGTGTGGAACTTGCCTCTGAGTTCCGCTACCGTAAGATGCCGCTCAATCAGAAGGCACTGGTGGTCGTTGTTAGCCAGTCTGGTGAGACAGCGGATACACTGGCAGCATTGCGTCTTGCAAAAGAAAAGGGCATCACCACAATGGCAATCGTTAATGTGGTGGGCAGCAGCATCGCGCGTGAAGCGGATAAAGTGTTCTACACACTTGCTGGACCGGAAATCTCTGTTGCTACGACAAAGGCATACAGTGCACAGCTTGCCGCTATGTACTGCCTGGCAGTGCAGTTTGCGAAGGTCAGAGGCAAAATCACGGATGAGCAGTACAGCTATTATATTTCTGAACTGCAGACTATTCCGGAGAAGATACAGAAGATTCTGGAAGACAAAGAGCGTATCCAGTGGTTTGCGGCAAAGTACGCCAACGCTCATGATGTGTTCTTTGTTGGTCGTGGTATCGACTATGCAGTCAGCCTGGAAGGCAGCTTGAAGCTGAAAGAAATCAGCTATATCCACTCCGAGGCATACGCAGCAGGTGAGCTGAAGCACGGCACTATCAGCCTGATTGAGCAGGGAACACTGGTCATCGGTGTGCTAACTCAGAGTGAACTGTATGAGAAGACTGTAAGCAATATGCTGGAGTGCAAGAGCCGTGGGGCTTATCTGATGGGACTGACTACTTATGGCAAGTACGAGATTGAAGATCAAGTGAACTTCACAGTCTATGTCCCGAAGGTAGACGAGCATTTCATTGGCAGTCTGGCCGTGATTCCGCTGCAGTTGCTGGGATACTATGTATCTGTGGCAAAGGGCCTCGATGTGGATAAGCCGAGAAACCTTGCAAAGAGTGTGACGGTGGAGTGATTGGATATGGAAAGAGAAATACCAGTACTATATAAAAGAAAAGAAGATTGTTGCGGATGCACAGCCTGTTATGCTATCTGTCCGAAAGAAGCTATATCTATGGTGGAAGACGAAGAAGGCTTTGAATATCCACAGATAGATGAAAGTAAATGTGTTCGTTGCTATCAGTGCATTAAGGTATGCCCAATTAAAGCAGCACGAGCACAGTAAGGAGAGATTATGAACACAACATTACTTATCATGGCGGCCGGAATCGGCAGCCGATTTGGAACAGGAATAAAATAGTTGAAGCCGGTCGATGATGCTAACCATATCATCATGGACTACTCAATTCACGATGCGATTGAGGCTGGTTTCAAGCATGTGGTATTTATTATCCGTAAGGATATCGGGAAGGAGTTCAAAGAGGCCATCGGTGATCGTATTGCCGCTATTTGCTCTTCTCATAATGTAACTGTTGACTATGCTTTCCAAGATATTAACGATATTCCAGGAGAACTTCCGGCAGGCCGGACAAAGCCGTGGGGAACCGGTCAGGCTGTGCTTGCTGCGAAAAATGTGATTGAGACTCCGTTCATTGTGATCAATGCAGATGATTACTATGGCAAGGAAGGTTTCAAGGTAAGCGCCAAATAATAATGCGGTTAGATACAAGATTACTCCAGCCCTTTACGAGTTGGAGTAATTCACTATAATTCACATGCGATTTTTGCTAGATTGGAGTTTTTCACTCCAAGGTGCCAGTTCCGCCAGCTGTTCATCGGTCATATTTTTACTCGGTCGGTTCTCCAGCAGAAATTTAAGATATCCGTAGATGTTCAGCCCATGTGCTTTGGCCATCTCAACCATTGTGTAGACTACTGCGCTGGCATTCGCTCCGTCCACGGAACTGCTGAACAGCCAGTTTTTTCGCCCCACTGCGAACGGACGGATCGCATTCTCACTGAGATTATTGGTAAAGCTGCACCGCCCGTCTTCCAGATAGGTTTCCGCTATATCACGCCTGTTGAGAACATAATTCACGGCTTTATCCAGCCGGGTATTCCGGACGGGCTTTTGCTGGTCAAGCCACGGCCAGAAAGCCTCCAGAACAGGTTTTTCCTTCTCGAGACGCAGTTGTTTCCGCTTTTCATAATTACCGGGATGCTTTTTGTTAATGGAGTCTTCCATGGCAAACAACCGATTGCAGTACTGGACTCCCTGTACTGCAGGCTGGCTGTAATCATACTGCTTCCCTTTGGGAACAGCGTCGATAAAGTAGCGGCGGATATGTGCCCAACAGGAGCAGCGCCTGATCCCAGGCAGACTGTTATAACCCTGATAGCCGTCCGTTTCCAGATATCCGCTGTAGCCTTCCAGAAACTCCTTTGCATGGCTGCCGCTCCTGGTCGGGGAATAGCCATACAGGATGATCTCCGCAAGTCCGCCCTCACCGCTTCGGAACAGCCACATGAATGACTGGGTCTGTGCCCTGCGTCCTTCCTCTTTCAATACCTGGACCCGCGTCTCATCTGCCATCGCAAAACTACGTTTCAGCAGCTCCCGATGAAAGTAATCGTACATTGGCTGAAAATAGTTCTTTGAACAGTAGATGATCCAGTTTGCAAGGGTCGTCCGGCTGATCTGCACCCCATACTGCTTCCAGTCCTTTTCCTGCCGGAAAGTGGAAGCCCATTGGCATACTTCTGGTACATAGTCCATGCAGCTGCAGATGCTGATGCAGGTCCTTTTCCAAGCAGAGCCGGCGGAACCTGAGACTTTACGATCACAGGCTTTTCTGTATCGCCGAGTCCTTCCTTGCAGGAGGGGCATCCATAGCTCTGGCTGTAGTATTCGATCACTTTACAGGTGGCAGGAATGAATTCCAGTTCCCGGCGGACATATTCCTCACCGATCAGGACCATCTGCGTACCACATACCGGACAGATCTGATCCTCTTCCGGAAGTGGGACCACTACTTTTTCAACTTTCAGGCCTTTGAAGAGTTCCTCATGTGCTGCCTTCTTTTTACGGGTATGCTCCCGGATTACCGTTTCGCCTTCCAACAGGGATGGATCCTGTTCCACTTCTGCTTCATCGAAGAGATTCTGCTGTCCCGGAATATCATCAGATCTTCTCTCGCTGGAGGGACCCAAGAGTTTTTTTGTCAGATAATCTACCTGTTCCTGAAGAGCTTTCTCATGACTGGTTTTTTCGTCAATAATAAGACGGAGAGCTTTGATCAGTTCCGTCTGCTCCGCTATCATTGTTTTCAGTTGTGATACGGTATCTTTCAGCTCTCGAAGCTGGATATCTTTTGCACTGGAAGCCATCGTTTCTCTCCTTGGATTTGATTCCTTTATTATACCAGAAAGGGGGCTTTTACTAAAGGAAAACAACGCCTGAAAAATGCCGGATTTACAAGGGATTTCCGGATTTTTCCATGCAGGATTTCTGCCAGGATCCACGAGCTTTTTATTCTGCTTTGAGGGCTTTTGGCTGGTCAATATCAATCCCGGACATCAGCCAGTCAAACTCCCGCCAGGAAAGATTCCGGACCTCTGACTGCTTTCTGGGCCATTGATAACCGCCGCGGACAGACAATCGCTTATATCAGAACGAAGCCATCCGGTTCGCGGAACAAGGCTTTGATCCTGTCCCGTCTTCTTCCACAGAAAAGGAAGAGAGCACTGGACGACGGATCCATCTTAAGCTGGTCTTCGATAACGGTGCAGAGTCCGTCAATAGATTTCCTCATATCCGTGTAGCCACAGACAATGTAGATCTTCTCAAGTCCGGAAACATCACCTAACATGAAAACTCCTGAAGCATGCGAAAAGTCCTGGTGAGCAGAACAGGATCCGCATCATTGCTGATGCGGACTGTGATATCCTTCATAGAAACTTCAATCGTATGTGGATTGTCAAGGTTCGAATTTAGCATCTGCGATGCGGTATGCTGTTCCGGAATGTGATCCGGAACAATGTCAATGGGAACCACGTCCTGTTTCGGGCGTGGAACCTCAAGATGACCATAATTCGCCGCTGGGATCTGATCCGCTGCTGTTTTCCGACAACGGCTGACCCAGTTGTAAAAGGTGCTTACTGCAATGTCGTTTTCACGACACCAGTCAGCATCTGTCATGCCGCTCTGACGGCATTCATTGATAAGTCTGATCTGTTCCACCATCGGAACGCGGGTCTTGCGAGTACCTGCCATAACCTATCCTCCATAATTGTAGTGAAATAATCTAAGTATCTATCAGCTGCAATTATAGGGGAAATCTAAGGATTTGAAAATCCGCAGGAATACTTGGCGCTTACGAAAATACAAAAGTTCAGGTTGCAACTGAAAATGATAAAATATTGAGAGTGTGTTATGGAGATTATATGCAACTTCCAAAGAAAGAGGATAGAGGAGCTCACCATAATACCCAGATATATTATGATTCGGATCGGGATTATAAAACGGCTCTAAAATCTGGAATACCGCAACGTTTTTTTGAGGGGGAATATGAACTGGGAAAATTTTAAAATTAATAAACAGGTTACATTATTAAGGCAGATTTCTTGTACTTATTGGAACATAGATTGGATTGAAACATATAGAGACGCAGACATGAGATCACAGGTTCGAATCCTGCTGTTCTAACTCTCTATTGAATGAAGAAATATCTATCATATATTTTTACAAAACGTTTTATAGAAATATGGGACGTTTTGTAGTATGATATAAAGAAAAGTATGTAGGAGGAAGCATATAAAGATGAAAGAAGTGTCTAAAAGTCCGCTTGAAGTTTCAAGGGATAAAATAAAAAGAACGTTATTAAATACCATGAAGACGGACTGTATGGAAACATATGTGCACATCGAAGAGTCTAGATATCGTCCTGATGGTCCTTTTCAGAGAGATTATGCAAGAATAATGTATTCTTCTTCTTTTAGACGTTTACAGGGGAAAATGCAGCTTCTTGGAATAAGAAATGATCAATTTTTTAGAAATAGGTTGACACATAGCTTGGAAGTTGCGCAGATCGCCAGATCTATCGCAGGGACTATACAATATGATGCTGGTGAAAGTTATATAGTTGAGGCAGGTGCTTTAGCTCATGATTTAGGAAACCCGCCATTTGGACATGCGGGAGAGAGATATCTTAATGAAATGTTTCAAGATATAGGAGGGTTTGAAGGCAATGCACAGACATTGAGAATTCTTACTAATATTGAAAAAAAACGTCCAGAATTTAGAGGCTTGAACTTAACATATAGAAGTATGTTAAGTGTTGTAAAATATTTTAATAAGTTTAATGCTGAAAAATTTAAAAATGATAAAAAGAGTCAGAAATTTATTTATGATGAAGATTATGACTTACTTAAGAAGTTCGTTGATGAAAATGCAATTAAAGTAAGAACGTTAGACGTCCAAATTGTGGATATTGCAGATGAAATCGCATATGCAGCGCATGATTTAGAGGATGGATTAAGAGTAAAAGCATTTACAATTGATGAAATATTGCATGATTATAAAGCAAAATATGGAGAGACTGAATCATATTCTGTTTTTGAAGAAAATGTTAATGAGGCGCGAAAGAAAGCTGGATATGGTACTAATAAGATTGATTCAACACAATATTCTAAATTGTTTAGACAAGAATTAGCTTCAAGATTAATTAACTTGGCGTTAAATGATATTGACTTGGTTCCTGTTACAGATGACATGAGAAATAAAACTAATACAATGCAGACTGAGGAATTAGGATTTAGTAAATATGAAGAATTGATTCATGGATTGAAGGATATTGTGTTTAGATGTATTAATCACAATGATGATGTATATCATTATGAACAGCAAGGAAGAAAGGTAATTAAATTTTTGAAAGAATTATATTCAGAAGAAAGAATGTATTTACCTCCAGAATATAGAGCAAAAGAAATTATGGAGCAATATGAAGATTTAAAGGATGTAGATGCTAATAGATTACAAGACAGATTGATTTGTGATTATATTGCTGGTATGATGGATTCCTATGCAATATCTGTTTATGAAAAATTTTCAGGACAAAAATTTATGTGAGAGTGATTGAAAAATGAATAAATTGATGGGATTTTTGGAATTGAAGGAAATGAAGCTACCATCTGTTCCATGGAAACAATATACAGGAAAGGAGAATTTTGAAGATAGATATTTATGGACTGTAAGAAGTGCTGTATATCGTGGAAATGATTTGAACTTACCGCGTTCTATTGGTGAATCATCGAAAGTATCAAAAAAATTTGCTGATCAACTTTTAAAAGAGATGAATAATAATGGAATTGTTATCTATTATCCATATTTTATTGCAAATAAAAGTGGAACATTAGAAGTAAGAAGTGATAAAGTAATTATAGAAGCGGTAAAAGATGATTTATGGAATTTGGTTACGTATTCTGAGAGAGAAGTGACTATAATTACTGATATAGATGGTAATAAATCAATAATTGGAAATGCAAACTTTATAAGTAATGAAGAATTGGATAGTCTTAGTAAGCACATTCCTGAAATTCGAAAACTGTTTAGGAATGATTTGCTTCAAGGCAAAGCTGCTTTATTAGAATGGAGTTTTGCGCAGTCTTGTAATGCTAGTAAAGAGCCAATAGGTGAAAAATATTTAGTGTTTTATGAAGCACGTACAGTGTAAGTGTTAAGGTAAGTGACATTGGGATCTGACCGTGCGTCCAGCAAAGGGTATATAGTCCGGTGGGTGGAAGCCCCATCAAATAAGCTGCTAACCACAGCATTTGAAGCGAGTCTTGAGTCTGCCGCGGCAACGCTGTAGGCTAAGCGTAGACAGCAAGGTAACAGGGATAGCTAGTGAGCGCCGAAATCCCAAAAGAACCAGAGGGCCGACATCGTGGTCAGGATGGAAGGCAACATATGTACTTATCGTTATTTTACTTGACTTTGCAGATTATCTGATTTATTATACTCGTAAAGAAGTAACTTACGAGTTACTAACTCACGAGTATAATTATTGGAGGTGAGCAGATGAGTCAATTCTATTGCCGTGAGGATGAGCTGCGGAAACTGAATAAACGGTATGCAGGTGATAAGTTTGAGTGCATTGTCATCTACGGCAGACGGCGTGTTGGTAAAACGGCACTGATCAACGAGTTCTGCAAAGATAAGCCTACCATTTTCTTTTCTGCATTGAACACGACAGGAAAGGAAAATCTGGAAGCTCTCTCAAAGTCGATTATGAGTTTTGAGCGGCCGGATATGGAGTCTGCACCGGAGTTCAGGTCCTATGATGCAGCTTTGGATGAGTTGACAGCACTTTCAAAGGAAAAGAGGATTGTCTTTGTCATTGATGAGTATCCTTATCTTGCAAAAGCAAAACCAGCTATTTCAGCGATGCTGCAGCACATCATCGACCACAAATGGACAGAGTCCAAGATGTACCTGATTCTTTGCGGCTCCTCTATGAGCTTCATGGAGAGTCAGGTGCTTGGAAAGGAAAGTCCGTTGTATGGCAGACGTACTGGCCAGTTTAAGATTGAGCCGCTAGACTATAAAGAAACCGCTGTGTTCCACCCAAATCTGTCTGCAGAAGACAATTCCCTGATTTATGGGATCACGGGAGGAGTTCCCCACTATATCAATAAGTTGGATGTGCGAGATAGTGTGGATGAAGCTCTGTTGGATAATTTCTTTGACCGCTCCAGCTATCTGTATGAGGAACCGGGGAACTTACTGAAGCAGGAACTCCGGGAGCCGGCCATTTATAATGCAATCATTAAAGCGATTGCAGAAGGTGCTTCCCGAATGAACGATATCAAGATGAAGGTCGGCGAGGAAAACTCGGTCGTATCGAAGTACCTGAAAACGCTGATCGACCTTGGCATTGCGAAGAAAGAAACACCGATTACAGAAAAACCGGGTAAGAAAACCATCTATCTGCTGGCTGATAACTTCTTCCGTTTCTGGTATCGGTTTGTGCCAATCAATATGAGTGCCATTGACTCTGGCAGAATTGCAAAGACCTATCCACACGCTGTAAAGCAGTATCTTCCTGATTACATGGGTCTAATTTATGAGAAGATGTGTCAGGATTACCTGCTCTATTATTCGGATAGCCTTCCTATTGAGCTGAGTGAAATCGGCCAGTGGTGGGGGACAGACCCGAAGAAGAAAAAGCAGATACAGATTGATATCGTCGGAACTCCTGTTGAGGGCAAAGACTATATCATCGGTTCATGCAAATACCGGAATGAGAAAATCGGTGTGGATGAACTCGATTTGATTCGGGATTATGCCTCAGTTTTTGGAAAGGGCAACAACTATCACTACTATATCTTCTCGAAAGGCGGATTCACAGATGGACTTCTTCAGGCACAAGAGCGAGGTGAAGTTCGGCTGATAACGCTGGAAGACCTTTACAAGTAAAAATTCTAATCAACCCTGCTGGTGAAAGCTGGCAGGGTATTTTTATACCCATTTTTAGCCTGTCTGCTCGTAAGTAGGTAATCATCCGTATCTGTTTTTTTGTTTTTTATTCTGCTACAATCTCCTTAAAACTCAGGAGGTATTCTATATCACTATGAATAAAGAAGAAAAAGCAAAACTCTGGTCTGACCGTATCCAACAATACCAGACCAGTGGACAAACATGTAAACAATGGTGTACAGAAAACGGTATCCCTTTATCTACGATGGGATACTGGATCCGCAGATTTGCAAAAGAAGAGCCGGCATCCGAATCTGAACAGGATATGGTCTTTGTCAGACTTCCATCTGAGCAGGAAGCTGCCAGAAAGCTGCTCTCTGAGGAATCTTCATCGGTGCGTATTTTTATTTCAGACAGTATCCGTATTGAAATATCTGATTCCTGCAGACCGGAACTGATGGAATCTATACTGGGATTCCTGCAGCGCCATGCTTGACCTGGCAGGAGGAACAACGGTATATCTTTCCTGTGGTGTCACTGATCTGAGAAAAAGTTACAATGGTCTGGCGGCTATCATCAAATTAAAATTTCACCTCGACCCATACTCACGCTGCATGTTTGCGTTCTGCAACCGTCGGCGTACTTCTATAAAGATCCTTCAATGGGACGGATCCGGATTCTGGATCCTGATGAAACGGCTCGACCGTAATGCTTTTCACTGGCCGGATACTCCAGATGAACTCCGTCAGGTGACTCTGAAAGAGATCCACTGGCTGTGTGACGGGCTCTCTTTAAATCCCAGGGGTGCATTTGAGGAACACCATCCAAAGATCATCCTGTAAGCATAAGACAGCGGAGCTGTCAATCCCGTAAAAATCATGAAAAACATGGCATTCCCAGCGTATTTCCTATATCCGGAAACGCAGTTTTTTATAGGAAAACAGCTGGAACCATGATATACTTTTTATAACGCTAAAGCAGGGAGGACAGGACATGGAACCGATCTTTACAGATAAACAGCTGAATAACATGAGCCGTGAAGATCTGATCTCATTGATAAAGATCGTACAGGAACAGACAAAGAAGAAGGATACAGAGATCCAGCTGCTGAAGGATAAACAGAAAGAACTCGAATTCTTAAATGCCATGCTCTCTGACCGTCTTACCCTTGCGCAGAGAAAACAGTTTGGGGCATCCAGTGAAAAGTATGCCGAAGGCTATGAACAGATGAACCTGTTCAATGAGGCGGAAGCCAATGCGGATGCGGAAACAGAGGAACTTTTTGAAGAGATCCGGCCATCCTCTTATAAATGTAAAAAAAGAAAAGGAAAGAAGGAAGAAGATCTTTCCAATTTTGAGACCGTTGCGACCAGGACCTATAAACTGGAAGGGGAAGCCCGTTACTGTCCGGAATGCGGATCCATGAAAAGTCCGGAAAAAGAACCTTCCCTGATCCGTGGGAGCATTGCTACACCTTCCCTCGTAGCAGGTATCATGAACGCTAAATATGTAAACGGGATGCCTCTGGCACGTCAGGAAAGAGAGTTTGCCAGATATGATCTCGATCTCTCCACAAAGACTATGGCGAACTGGATCATAAACTGTGCAGACAGATACCTGAAACCGCTGTATCAGCTGATGAAAGAGGAACTTCTGGAAAGCAGATATATCCATTGTGACGAAAGCCGGATCCAGGTACTCGGAGAACCGGATCAGAAAGGGACGACCCAGAACTGGATGTGGGTATATCTCACGGATGAATTCAGTGGTTCCCCGCAGATGGTACTCTTCGATTATGAAAGGACCCGTGCGGGATATCATCCTGTAAACTTTTTAGGGGACAGGTTTCATGGGTATCTGACCTGTGATGGATATCAGGCTTATCACAGTTTAGGAGAAGGTATCATAGTAAGCGGGTGCCTTACCCATGCAAGACGACGTTTTGATGCAGCCCTCACAGCATTAAAAAAAGACTTTACAAAAGAACAGCTGAAAGAGACCATTGCATATCAGGCGATGTCAAGGATCGGGATCCTCTATAAGATCGAGGAAATGATCCACAATAAAACACCAGAAGAAAAATATGAGGAGCGCCAGAAACAGTCCCGTCCAGTTATGGATGCCCTGTTTGAATGGCTGCATACGATGGAAGATTCTGTAGACAGGTCTTCCCTTATTGGTGATGCCATTTTGTATACGCTTAATCAGGAAGCATATCTGAAACGCTATCTGGAAGATGGCCATCTCAGTATAGACAACAACAGTGCAGAACGTGCATTGAAAAACTTTGCAGTGGGACGCCGCAACTGGCTGTTTGCCAAAAGTGTACGGGGAGCTGGTGCCAGTGCCCTTGTTTACAGCATTACAGAAACGGCACTTCTGAACCATCTGAAACCATACGCATATCTGACTTATATATTGGATGAACTCAGAAAAATGGGAGCTTTTCCTAAAGAGGAAGAGTTAAAGAAACTGCTTCCATGGTCAGAAGATCTTCCGGAATACTGCCGTACTAAACTAAAAAAATAATACTAAGCCATCTGATATAGAATTTGGCAGACAGCCAGAAACAGTATCAGATGGCTTTTATAAAATGTCAATATACGGATGATTACCTACTTACGTATAGACATCCGGAAAAAGCTTGCGATCCGGGAGCGTCTGGGAGGTATTTGACAAAACACTGTGGGAGAAGTAGACTATGAGAAAACAATCTGGTCAAGTTCATAGCAGGGAATCTTCTGCGACTCTCCAACTGACAGTAAGTTTACTCTATCAAGAAGATAGGATCAACTTGCCATTTGAGTTCCCAGATGGTAAAATCAAAATACACTGGGATATAATATCCTTTGCCTGTTAGTATAGCTTCGGAAAGGAGCGTTGAAGAATGGCAGCGACGTTAAAACTTCCGGTTGGTATCGAAGATTTTAAGAAAATTCGCCGGCAGGGTTTTTACTATATTGATAAGACAAGACTAATTGAACAGTTTCTTGACAGATGGGGAAAGGTAAATCTTTTTATAAGGCCCCGCCGTTTTGGTAAGACCGTTCTATCGTTTACGTTTGAGAAAAGATAGCAAATTTGACACTGCCCTTACAAATGAGGAGGATGTTCTATGGAACTAGAAAAAATATACCAAGCGATTATAACTGGTAGAGCAATGCTGATTACTGGTTCAGGTGCTCATATGACAGCATTGGGGATGAATGGGGAAAAATTTCCGTCAGGTGTTGCATTAGCGGAAAGACTTTATAAATCTGCTGGAATTGTGAACCCGGAAAATCCATATGATTTGCAGGATGCAGCAGACAGTTATTTGGAAACAAAAAGCTCGGATGAATTAATTGCAGAGTTAAAGAAGGTACTGTATGTCTCGAAAGTACAGAAAGAACATGAAATATTATATGGACAAGACTGGCAGAGAGTTTACACTACCAATTATGATGAGGTGCCGATTTTAGCATCCAAGGATATGGAAGAACCGCTTTATGCGGTTACCCTTTCTGATGATGTCAAGTTGGAAAAAAGTAAGAAAAAACAATGTGTTTATATTAATGGATATATAGGAAATTTGAGTGAGCGAACACTTCAATCGGAATTCCGTTTGTCAGGTCGAAGCTATGCTTCTGAAAGCTTGAATCAGAACGCATGGGGCGCTATTTTTTCGGATGATTTGACAACGGTTGAATGTGTAGTTATTGTGGGACTTTCCTTAGATTATGATTTGGATCTGAAAAGATTAATTTATGCACAGAATGTGCACGAGAAAATAGTATTTATTGAAGATAGTAAAATTTCAGAAGATAAGAAACGAAAGTTAAAGAGATATGGAACGGTTTATGCGATAACAATGGAAGAATTCACGAAAGGATTAGATAAATATAAAAGTGATCATCCAATGCCTGTCAAAATGACAGATTTTCATATTTATCAATGCTTTGAGGTGGCCAGGGAAAAAAATACCATAGAGAAAGCTACTTCTCTCGAAGTTCATAATTTTTTTATGACCGGTCAGAGTGTAGATAGCTTATGGCATACCGATAGAGGAATCTATGATAATTTAATTTTTCGAAAGCAACTAAAAGAAGTAAAAGAGGATTTGAAAAATAATTGTAGAGTTATCTATGTACATGCTAATTTGGGAAATGGAAAAACGATTTTCGCAGAATGTTTGAAGCATCTGTTTGAAGACGAAGGGTATCAAATTTTTACTTTAAAAACAGTTTATATGAAAAGCTTACCAACGGACGTTCAGCATATTGTCGAAAGCCCAGGAAAAAAGTTGGTTATTATAGAAAATTATTATAATTACATTAATGTATTGGAGAAATTTGCTTTTTATTCCCTGGAAGACGTTCAGTTTATTTTGACAGCACGTACGGTTCTGTATGATACTCGGATTCGGGAAGCAAATGAAATATTAAAAGTGGGGGAAGGTGAGAGTAAAGTCATTGATTTAAATAAACTGAATGAAAAAGAATTAAACGTCATGAGCAATATTTTGCGAAATAATGGCTTATGGGGAAATTTGAGTAATCTTTCCAGATCGGAAAAGAAGAAAAGATTAAAAGACAGAAAATGGGGAAATTCAGAGTTTCAGAGTATTCTTGTAGATGTTGTGAATTCTACGGATATGAAGAATAAAATAGAAACAATCGTTTCAGGTATAAAATCAGTTTCTGTGTCATATTATGAAGTCCTTATTTTAGCATTACTGGTAAAAATCATGAGCTTAAATATAGATGCACAGGATATTGGTAAAATTATCGGAGTTAACGCGGCGTTTGATCCGCGTTTTACACAAGATGAAAATGTACAGGAGATTTTAGATTTTTCGAAGGAAGCAACAGATTTTCGCATTAAATCGGCTGTTACAGCGAATTTGATCCTGAAAGAATTGGACTGTAATGATGTGATTATAAAAGTATTGGAATTGACGGCAGAATACGCGAATCGATATCGAACGATTAATCGTTATGAGAACATTTTAAAAAATATTATATCGTATTCGCATGTAAATACATTCCTTTTAAAATCGGGTCAAAAGGAAAAGTTTTTGGTGAATTATTATGATAGCCTGAAAGAGTTGGAGTATTATAGGGAAAATACATTTTTTTGGCTTCAGTATGCGATTGCTTGTGCGAATATCGGAAAGTATGATCTGGCACAACGTTTTCTGGAAGCTGCATATAGTTTCTTTCACGATTCTGAATATACAGTTCCATTTCAGGTAGATACACAGCAGGCAAGACTTTATTTATTGCGTATTGAAAATGAAAAAAACGTGGATGTGGCAGATTACTTTGAAAAAGCCCATCTTCTGTTGATGAAACCGGCAGTTTCTCTGAAAGACAATGAGGAAAAACAAATTCAGTTATTGAGGAAATATGTAGCTCCAGCAGTATTAAAAAAATTGCCGTCGGATTTTAAGGACAGATATCGGAGATATTGCGGAGAAGCATACAACAAAGTGCATGAATTTTTGAAGAAGAACAGTTCTGTACAGGTGATAAAAAATTATCAGAGAATGGAAAAACAGTTATTGAAAGCTTCTCTTGTGAAATAAGAATTATCTGAGGTCTGGAACGTCGTCGAAATAGGATTGCGTGAGGAAAAAGCGATGCGCAGAGCTTCGGAACGGATTTTCGGAGTAGTATTTGAGAGAGAAAATATGCTTTCGGTAAGTGTTAGAAAATACGAGGAGAGGAACATTATGAAAACAACATTATGAAAACAACATTACTTATCATGGCCGCCGGAATCGGCAGCCGTTTCGGAACAGGAATCAAGCAGTTGGAGCCGGTAGATGCTTCGAATCGTATCATCATGGACTACTCAATCCATGATGCAATCGAGGCCGGTTTCAACCATGTAGTTTTTATTATCCGCAAGGATATCGAGAAGGAGTTCAAAGAGGTGATCGGTGATCGCATCGCCGCGATCTGCGCCGATCATCAGGTAACGGTAGACTACGCGTTCCAGGATAGTAACGACATCCCGGGCACTCTGCCGGAAGGCCGTACAAAGCCGTGGGGAACCGGTCAGGCCGTGCTTGCAGCAAAGAATATTCTTAGCACACCGTTCATCGTGATCAATGCCGATGACTACTATGGCAAGGAAGGTTTCCGTGCCGTCCATGAGTATCTGGTAAATGGCGGCAAGTCCTGTATGGCTGGCTTTGTGCTGAAAAACACGCTGTCCGATAACGGCGGCGTAACCCGTGGTATCTGCAAAATGGATGAGCAGAACAATCTGACCGAGGTTGTGGAAACCAAGAATATTGTAAAGACCGCAAACGGAGCGGAGGCAGATGGCGTGGCTGTCGATGTGAATTCGCTGGTTTCTATGAATATGTGGGGTCTGACTCCTGATTTCCTTACCACATTGGAAGACGGCTTCCGGGAGTTCTTTGAGAAAGAGGTACCGGGCAATCCTCTGAAGGCAGAGTTTCTGATCCCGATCTTCATTGGTGAGCAGCTGGAGCAGGGAAAGATGTCTGTGAAGGTTCTGAAAACCAATGATACCTGGTACGGTATGACCTACCATGAGGATGTCGCAGCAGTAAAGGACAGCTTCAAAAAGATGCTGGAAAACGGCGTGTACAAGGCAGATCTCTTCTGTGATCTGTAAACCATGATGCAGGGAACCATGGAGTTGCTCGGAAAAATCATCACAAATATTTTGATGGCTTTGTATGAACCATTTGGATTTTCGCTTCTGCTTTCTTTTATGACTATGTTTTTTTACCTGTATGCGTATGAACCGGGCGAAGCGGGCAAAGGCTGGAAGAGCGCTCTGGTGACATGGTACGAGAGGTTCAAGGAAAGAGTGTTCTTTCGAAAATTGTTTCTATTGGTATTCGTGACGTCGATGATCCTGTTCCGAACGCTGTTGAATCGAAATTTGTGGTTGAATCCGCTGTCCAATGTTTTGGACGGATGGGGCATCTGGAAGACAGTGAATGGCGAGCAGGTGCTGACAACAGAGGGCATCGAGAACGTCATTATGATGGTGCCGTTCACCGGTGTGCTCATGTGGACATTCGAAGAAAAGACAGGAAACGGCTGGAGAAAGATATTGTGGGATAGCGGAAAGACAGCATTGATCTTTTCGGTAGGTATTGAGACGCTGCAATTACTGCTTCGTCTGGGTACGTTTCAGCTGTCGGACATCTTCTATAATACAGTTGGTGGAGTGTTTGGCGGATTGATGTACTACGGAATCAGGAAGGCAAGAAAGCGTCTATAGAAGAGTATTGTTTTGTGGTAGGAAAAAAATAAATGCCGTGTGTGGAACACAAGGCTCTCCCCGGAGCTGAGGCACACACGGTATATTTTGAGAGCTGATATATAGTTTATAACGGAAATAAAATGAGATAGAAGAAATGGAGTGTGACAAAAAATGAACTTATCTAAAATACATCATATTGCAATCATCGTATCCGACTATGAAGCCGCAAAGGATTTCTATGTGAACAAGTTGGGATTCTCTGTCATCAGAGAAAACTACCGCCCGGAGCGCAAGGACTGGAAGCTGGATCTTCGTGTCAATGAACACACGGAGCTGGAGATTTTTGCTGAGGAAAACCCGCCGAAGCGTGTGAATCGCCCAGAGGCATGTGGTTTGCGTCACCTTGCCTTTTGCGTGGAGAGTGTGGAGCAGACAGTGAAAGAACTGGCAGAGGTGGGAATTAAATGTGAGCCGATTCGTGTTGATGATTATACCGGCAAGAAGATGACCTTCTTCCATGACCCGGATGGACTGCCGTTGGAGCTGCATGAGTAAAGAGGTGGACAAAATGATATTTCGTAAGGCAGAAAAAAAAGCTTTCAATGAGCTGGTGCTGTGAGTTATGGGAGAGAAAAGAGCATATAACGCCAGAAAGCCTGGCGGCGGTCGAAAGAAGTTGAAGCCTGAGTATGATGCCGGGGAGAATCTGAAAGAACAGATGGATGCTGCTGTGGCGCTTTATGAGGAGGATTGCTCCCTCCAATCCATCGCAGATGCTCTGGCTCTAAACCCCATCAAAGTAAGAAAGCTGCTTATCACGGCTGGTGTGTATGAATCGGAAGTGGCGGAGAAGGTACAGGATACCTTTGAGGAGTATCGAGAAACACAGAACTATAAAGAAGCCATCCTCTCAACCGCAAATACTCTTCAACTCTCCAAAGCCTCCGTCACCTCATACCTGCCATATCAGAAAGGCGTGTACTTCCCGAGTACAGCAGATAAAGAGAAAATCAGTGTTGGAGCAGAGCGGCAGCGGAGATACAGAGTGATAAGAAAACTGAGATCAGAGCCGACAGAGGAGCACCTGTGGGAGACGGTCTTGCTTTATTGTGGTGTGCAATTTAAAACCTATTCCGGCTTACCCTTTACCTATGAAATACGAAAGGGCAGAAGCGGCGAATATACAAAGGAATTGTGGATCGACCGCCGAGGGAAGAGCAAAAGCCTGGCGTGGAGTTCTGTGCTGCTGGCACTTGGGAATATCAAAAAGGTAGGAGAAGTAGTTGAACGACCAAAGGCTCTGAGTGACATCCGGGGTGTGGCTTACATCTATGGGATGTTCTATCGCTTCGGACTGATCGATGTGCCGAAAGAAGTGAAGGAAAAGAAAAATGATCGAGGCAATAAAAAACAGAAGAAGGGAAGAGAAGATATGCTTGAAGAAAATATAAAATTTTTTAGGAGACTTTAAAAAAAAAACTATCATTTATGATATGATCTATATAATATATGCGAGAGGAAAAATATATGGATTACGATATTGAAATGAATAAGAAGGATTACCAAAGAGAAAAAGAAGCTCGTGCGAAGCGGTTGGAAGCATATGCGGAAGCGATTCAAACGATCACTTTGCAGAAATCGTCCAAAGTGATAGAAGAACTTATAGAGGAGAGACGCAGGCAGGGGCTGACACAGCAGGACTTAGCGGATATGACGGGAATTCTTGCACCGAATCTGGCGCGGCTGGAGAGCAGAAAAAGGGTTCCAACACTGGTCGTGCTGCAAAAATACGCTTCGGCGTTAGGAATTCACATTGAAGTAAAATTGTGTGATGGAACAGAAGAGGAGGAAAAGAAAAGCTGATTTGTTTCCCAGCGAAGAGATGTGAAGGAATTTAGTTTTGATTCACATGACAACGATAGGGTATGATGCTATAATGAGTTTAAAAATAAGAAACGGGGTGACGTTACATGATGTATCCATATATGACACTGGCAGAAGAAACGGAGATTGTTCATTCACAAATCGTTGAAAAGATGGAATGAAAAAATGGATTGTAAACTTTGAACGGCCGAAAGAAGATGGATTTGATTCGGCAAGATGTGAATTGCTTGATTACAAATGGACAGAACGTCAAGGGTATTCGGATGAAGAAATAGCAATGTTTGAAGAACTCCTGCATAGTAATGCTCATTTGCTATACCGGTATGCAGAGAATGGGGGGATTGGGGTGAAGAAAGATGGACAAAAATAGCATTGATAGAAAAAAACTCAAATACAATTTCCTAAAAAAATTATTATTAGATTTGATTATGACGGAATGGATGATACAGAGCTGGACCAGGTAATATCTAGCATAAGTATGGAATTAAAAAAGCATGATTATACGAGCAGGACTGTTGAGACTGAAAAGGAAATGCAGTTTGAATTCAATGATCCTGAAAGTGGCGATTATGCTGAACTGTATGGAAAAAAGATACGTGAGCAGAAAGTATTTGTATTTCATAATGAAAATCCACAGATAAAATTAAGCATATCATCGTCTTGTGCATGTATTTCTATTGAAGAAACAAAATACGTGGATTGTTTGAAGCATTGTGATGTGCTTTGGAAGGTGATGTCAATTATAATATCTGAGCCTGAACAAGTTCCATTTTTTATATTTAAAAGATTTGGGTTGAGAAAGATAAACCAATGTTTTTTAAGAGACATAAATCGTCTGAACGAATATTTTGAACCATCACATTATCATGTTTTTAGAATTCAAGGTGAAGATAATATAAAAGAGAAAGTTATGCAGATAAGGGACAGTCTGGAAATAGCAGGTTACAATGCAAATCTGATTAGAACTCTTGTTAGAGGAGAATTACGTGGAGAAGAGGCCTATCAGGTAAATTATGATGCAGATATGTATTTGATTGATTCGCAAAGTATTAAAGAACTGATGGAAAATAAAGAAAAAATTATGCAGATGAACGATTGGCTTTTCGAATTATATAAGGATGCAGTAACGGAAACTTTTTTAAATCAATTGATTGATGGAAGTTTTGACAAAGATATGATTATAGGAGTAGAAGCAAATGGCGAAGATACAGTTTGATACACAATTCAAAACACCGTATATAACCAGCTATGGAGAAAAGCAGCAAAAGAAAAACAAAAATGAATTTGTTACGGACTATGCAGTAAAAGCAGCAGATACAGTAATAACGATAGAAACAAGACCGAAAAGAAAAAGAGTTAAGATCCGTTTGGTAGAATAGCGATGCGAAAATTATTTTTTGAAGATTCATTGAAGCTGGAGCTGAATGTGATAGGATATCATGATCAAGGAGAAAGTGTTGTATTTTTTATCAAAACAGATGGGATGGTAGCGTAGACGGGTCTTGTGGACTGTTATAAGACGGAAGAGCAGAATGCAGTTAAAATGGTTCTTGAAAAAGAACGGATAAAGAAGGTAGATTTTGTGTGCTAGACACATCCTCATGATGACCATACCAGAGGTTTGGATGAAATATGGAAGGAGTATTGTACAAAGGAGACTTGTTTTTGCTGCTCAGATATCATAGAGGCGGATTTAGAATTGTATTCAAAAGAGCAAAAATGCTTTTTGAAAGTATTGCGGATGTTCACACGTCACCGAAAAGGGAGAAGATGAAAATTATGTACCTCAAGGATGCTACACAGGTTGAGAGACTGGAAAGACAAATTTGAAGAAAATCAAGAGGGTCTGATTGTTTTAAATACATATCAACAGGTCGAAGATTTGATTGACTTGCTGGATGAAAGATATACAAGATCAGATGTGACAAATCAAGAATATGATACCGATGTGAAACGGGTGGCGAAGCCGGTATAGGTGAATATATGCAAAAATTATATGGGAAAATCTTTTAGTTATACGAGAAAACATATTTGATAGTAAAGGGGCAAAATACAAATGAAAACCAGACGAATCACCTTAGAAACGCATCTGCACAAGATAGCAGAATACGATGAAACTGTAAAAAATCTGGAAAGTGTATTCAATATTCAGAAGCAGAAAGTTACAAGATATATCGGCTCTGTCGTTACGTCATTTCCAACTTATAGTACGCACGATGCCGTTCATTCCATGAATATTATTTCAGCGATCGAAAAGATTCTTGGACAAAAGACGATCAAGAAAATGTCGGGCATTGATACGTTTTTAATCTTAATGTGTGCTTATATGCATGATACAGGAATGCTGTATTCAGACGAAGAAGTGAAACAATTATGGGAAACGGAGGGATTTCAGGATTTTCTCACTTCTGCCAGAAAGAGAGAAGATGAAGTAGGAAGAGCTGCGCGGAAGATTGATAAGGCAGAAAAAGGAGAAGGATGTTCGGTTCTTGAAGTACGCCGTTCTGTTGCTGTGATTCTGATGGAGTATTTCCGCCCAAGACATGGCCAGAGAATCAAGCATGTGACAGATGCCAGAACAAGTGAATTTGGTTCATTACTGTCGATAGATGATTCATTCCTGCCAGACAGAATTATTCATAACATCTATCGGATATCCATGGCGCACAACTGGTCGTTTGAGGATATTTTAAAAGAAATGCCATTGGCAGATTCATTCGGTGTTGAAGAATTCCATCCGAGAATGGTTGCATATCTGATCCGTATGGGCGATTTATGTGATATGGATAATAATCGTTTTAATGGTGTTGGAATCAAAGTATTCGGCAATCTCGGAGAAGAAAATCTTGCACATTATTTCAAACATAAGAGTGTAGAGACTTTACATATATCTTCGGATGGGATAGTAGTTGTTGCCAATGTCTGTTATGATATGATTCAGAGGGAATGTGAAGAGAACTGGCTGAAACATATGGAGAAAGCAGAACGGGATTCTGCACTGAAAAATATATTTCAGAATACGGTGAAAGAGCATATCAACTGGAAATCCTGGCTGGAGCAGGAGGTTACTGCAGGAAAGATGCATTCAATGGAATTATTTCCAGAGAAAAAGTTTATTTCTGTTCCTGAACTGAAGTATAAGATTTTGATTGACGGAGAGGAATCCGAATCTACACATAAAAATCTGAAGTTTCTTTTCTCATCTGAAAAGGCATTTAAACTGATTGAAGATATCAGCATTTACCAGAATAATAAATTGATTTTTGTGAGAGAACTGATACAGAATGCACTGGACGCAACAAAGATGCAGTTATACAGGACGTTGTCTGCGTATGGCTTTCAATTTAATGAAAAAACATCGCCGTTTGATGTAGAAAGAGCATATCCCAATATTTTTGAGGAGCATGCGATTATGATTCACACAGACTATAGTCGTGAAACGGGAAAAGTTTATTTTTCGATTCGGGATAAAGGGATTGGCATCAGCATGGATGAGTTTAAACGTAATATTCTGACAACAGGACGAAGCTGGCCGGAACGAAAAGAATACCAGGATGAAATCAAAAGAATGCCGGAATGGCTGAGACCGACAGGGGCATTTGGAATTGGACTGCATACGGTATTTTCAGTAACAGATTCCCTGACGATACGAACTAAGTCCGATAGTGAGAACAAGGCAAATGAGATGACATTATATTCAGGGAAAAAAGGTGGTTATGCATTTTGCAAGAAAACGAATCAGACTCTGCAAAGGGGATCAGAATTTAGTTTTTCGTTTCTGTTAACGGAAGAACTGAAAGAATGGGTAACCGGAAGTAATGGTGGAAAATTGTTTCTCGAAAATGTAAATGATGGAATACAAAAGGAAATTAAAAAGATAATGGAAACGTGGTGCGTAACACCTATGGTTTCCATCTATGCGGATCAGGATTATGGAATACCAGCTTTTTCGCAGTCGACCTGGTACAATGAACTGAGCAGAACAGAAAAAGAAAATCAATTGATTGATCAGTCTGTCGAGTCAGAACGATATCATTTTGCGTTTACAGATGACTACCGGTCGATAATGGTGTGGGATCGGGAGAAGAATTGCGTATTAAGTTTTGGAATGGAGAGCATGGGAGGAGATAACGTTTGCTATAAGGGGATTCGTCTTACAGAAAGGATGGAATCTGGCAAATGCAGTGACAGCTTATATCTGAATCAGATGGATGTGCTGGATGGTGCAGGAAATGATTGGGTGGACGCAGCAAGAATGAAATTATCTCTGGCAGCACGCAGAAAACTGGAAAGCGTTGTGGAAGAGGCTACTGCATTTGCAAAAAGAATATATGTTTTCATGTTGGATGAATTTTATCAAAACAATGATATTAGAAATCTCACAAATGATATTGATGCAATGGCAAACAGAATTTATCAGAAGAAAGAGATATCACTGAAAGAAATATGGACAGAGGGCTGTGTACTTAAGAAAAAATATTGGGGAATGCCAGAGCGGTGGAACCATAAAATGCTTACCAGAAAGACACTGCCATATTTTTTAATTGTAAAAATGTTAGATAAAAGCATAAAACTGTGGGATCCAGAGGCTGGAATGGAAGAGGTGCAGCATATATTTTGCCTTGCAGATCAGTTGATTAAAAGATGGAAAATGGATTGGAACGGAATGCACGGGGAATCTTTTCCACAGCCGGATTTTGATCAGCAGATGCGAACTCTGCTGCAGCATTTTCTGCAGATTGCAGGAATTGGATTTTCCTATGTTGCGTTTGAAAAAGTGAAGTTTGACGATAATGAAAAAAATACGTTGTTTGAATATAAAAATTTGATTACGCAGAAAAGCTTTCAATTTTATCAAAAAGCATTTCCGTTCTGCTCGCAATGGAAATTTACAAAAGATATGTATCAGTGCGTAGAGGAGAGTGCCATAAGCGGGTTGATCCGATGGCGACCGGAATTCAGGAACAGAGTTCCGGATTCTATTAGATGGAAATATTGCCTGCCGAATTCGGCTTTGGATAAAGTGTTTGTGAAATGGAGAGCAGAGCACTGTTTTTCGAATGTAAAACCGTTGGAAATATTCCTGAGATTTTCAGGGATTCCTGAAATTGTATTAGACATACCAGGGGAAAACTGCCCGATTGGAGAAAAAGAGAAAAAAGTATGGCGTAAATTCTGCACAGAGTCCTATCTTAACTGGAAACTGTTTTATCGAATCAGACCATTATCTGAAGCTGCAAAAGATATGTTGAATAAAGAGACGATTGTTTTAAGGAGACCATTTACGACATATATAAGTGAACTGTTTCCGGTTTTCCACAGAATGTCTCTTGTAAGTATGGACGAAAGAAGGATGGAATTCAGCATTCATAACAGTAACACACACGGAGTACAGATAGATTCACAGACGAAAAAGAGAATATTTAAAGAATTCTGGAAAGAAGTAGAGCGGAGCCATGATCCGAAGGGATATGTGGCTATGATTGGAATGGAAGAATATCCGATGCTTGGAATTGAAAATGCAGAAGAACAATATCATGCACAGATTGGAATGCTGGCGAAGTATCCGGAGATACCATTATGGGATTATGGGGCAGGAATCAAAGCGTTTATGGATCAATTCATTGGATGTCCAATTGATGAAAAGAGTCAGGAAATTATAGATCGTATTATTAATTCAGAGGGTGGAAAGGCAGTGATTCATTACATCGCAGTGTACAGAAAAAAGACGGGAGATGATGTGAAAGAAGAGAAAATTGAGACACAGTACAGAGAGTTTTTGAAAGACTTGATTTATTGTTGGGCAGATGGAAGATGCACGTTTGGATGAAAAAACGAAAAATAACAGTATACGAATCCCTGCCATTTTGATTCGCGGAGTTGATATTATGCCATCATTAGCATCATTTACGAGAGTATGAAACTTTTCTGTAAAATAATGTTTAGAAGGTTTTTCTGTGATGCAATAAATATCGTTAGGAGGGTCTTTATTATGGAAAGACAAAAGAAACCTGTATATCGAGTACAAATTTTCAAAACGAAGAAAAATTCTAAAATAAGTTTGTAATTATTTTAGAAAACTGGTATACTTAATTTGAAACATGGCAAAGCTTATGTTAAGCTTGAGCTGGCTTTATGAAGGAAGTGAGTGCTTTGAACATTAAAAAGCTAGTTTTTAAAAATTTCAAGACATTGGAAGAGGTGTCGTTTGAGCCGGGACGTGTAAATGTTTTTATTGGAGCAAATGGCTCTGGAAAAACAACAATCCTTGAGGCTATTGGTTTGCTTTGTGCTGCTATGACAGATCGAGTAGATAACGCAAGTATGCAGCGGAAAGGTATTCGTCTTAGTGTTCCGGGACTTTATAAGTCGGCATTCTCCGATTTAAGGAGAAAAGCACCAACCATCAATTTTGATGTGTCTTGGCGACAAAATGAAAAGGACTATCAATATGGAGTCAATTTGAATGTTCCAAATGAATCGGATTCAGCCAGACGAGACATGTGGCGTTATCATTCGGAAAAATTGACTGTAAATAATCAAACACTGTGGGGAAGAAGCGGTGCATCAAAAACAACATATGATCCGTATGTGGGGTTACTGATGCTCGAACCTAATGAAGAACTTGCTGAGGTTAGACCGGAAATTGAGAAGTTTAAGAACTATGCGATTTATCAACCTAACACACAAGCATTGAGAGGAACGCTCCCTGATCCGTATCAGGTTAATCCTATCGGTTTGTGCGGAGGCAGACTTGCAGAGGCAATTGAAGAAATCATGAGGCAAGATGAAGACGGTGAAAGCTACTTGCAGAATCTTCCACTGGATGAAGTCTTGGAACTGATCGATTGGGCAAGTGGGTTTGATGTGACTGCACCTAAAAAGTCAAGCGTAAATGCTGCTGTTCCGACGACGAGAAGAATTTTGGAGTTCCAAGATCGATATTTGACTTCAAAAACAAGCTTTACCGCTTACGATGCCAGTGAAGGAGCGTTGTATGTTCTGTTTCTTCTTTGCTTGGCATTGCACCCTGATGCACCGGGCATTTTTGCTGTGGATAGTTTTGATCATGCAATGCATCCTAGACTTGCGAGAGAGACGACAAAGCTGCTCTGTAAAACAATTCTGGAACAGGATAAGACTGTTTTTGTAACAACCCACAACCCTCTGGTTTTGGACGGACTTGATTTAATGAATGATGATATAAGATTGTTTGCAGTAAACAAGAGCAGAAAATCAGGTCACACATCTTTACAGAGAATTCAGGTGACTAAGGAGTTAATGGATTCTGGTTATTCTCTGTCGAGATTGTGGACAGAAGGACGGTTAGGGGGCGTACCAAATCTGTAATGAAAACGATAGGAATTGTTGCAGAAGGCCCACGGGATTTTGAACTGATTGCTGCAGTCATTGATACAATTACCAATGAAGAAAACGATTATCAAATGATTCAGCCAGAACCCAACATGATCGGACAGTTTGGAAATGGTTGGAAAGGTGTCTGGAAATGGTGTGAAGACAATCAGGGAAAGCTGAAGGCCTATATGCATTCCTTGACACCAGTACTTGATCTTTTGGTTGTCCATATGGATGGAGATGTCCAAAGATGCGAGAAAGAAGTCCATTGTGTTTGTCAAAGGGCACTTTGTGATGCGCCGGAAGGAGCACATCCGCTTACCTGTGAAAAAATAATTGGAGATAGAAACGAATGTCCGGTTGCGTTACCGTGTGAACACCATGGAAATACTCCAGATGCAGAGGCTGATTTTTTAAGAACATTCATAAGGACGTTGTTGCTTCCGGAAGATGGACTGGCTGTGAGCTATATGATTCCGTTTGATGCAACGGATACATGGATTGTGGCAGCCTGTGATCAGTACGATGATTATGAAACATTACTTGATCCGTGGGTTAATATCATTGCACATTCACCGCAATATCATGGAGTGAAAATTAAAAATCGTCCTAAAAAAGAAAAACGGACATACGAAAAGTTAATTGAAACTGTTTGTGAAAATTGGGATGATGTGGTTGCAAAATGTCCACAAGCAAAACGGTTTGATGAAGATGTGCGTGATTTTTTGATTGAACAGAAAACAGCAAATGTGTGATAAACGGGGCTTCTTTTCGCTGAGGAAAGTGACTGAAGCACATCCGAATCAGTATTATTTTGAGCGAATTGATACATGTGATAATGCGTTGGTTCGCTCTTTTTTTTGCCCAACGGAAGGAAGCATGAAGGCTGTGCCTCATACCGCATGAACCACAGACAGCACCCAGGTGTAATCCGAAGTGCAGCTGTGGCTTATGCGGTTTTGCTTCTGAAACGGGAAAATATTGGGCTGAATAAAATAAAAGTTTCCGAAATGGGAAAATATTTTGATGTTCTGCGTATAATATGCCATACTGAGAAAAAAGAAGAAATGGAGTCACACCAGAACAGATGATATCATCGACTGGCTTTTGGGATGATGTCACTGTGTAAAAACTATCTCAAAGATCGTTCCACCGGACGGGCTGGACTGAACGGTTATTCTGCCGTCATGTACGCGCACGATTTCACGAACCAGGGCCAGCCCAAGGCCTACTCCGCCAAGCTGGCGGCTTCTGGATTTATCTACACGAAAGAATGGTTCAAATATGCGTTCTTTTAATTCAGCCGGGATTCCGCTTCCGGTATCTTCTACGGACAGGCAGATATTTTTTCCGTTCCGGTATGCGGTTATGGTAACCTGTCCGCCGAAATGGTTGTATTTGATTGCATTCTCAACAAGATTGTATACCATCCGGTAAATCAAAATGTCACTTCCGACCATCGTGGTATCTTTACAGTTTCCGATCAGTTTTATCTCTTTTTCCTGGGCAAGCGGTTCCAGATCTACCATTACTTCATCGACAAGAGCGTCAACGGCGATGGTTTCATCCCGCCCTATCGTTTGAAGCTCACTCATATCGAGCAGTGTCTTGACCATTTTGCTGAGCCGGCCGTTTTGCTCTGTCACCATTTTCAGTGTTTGTAAGGTGTCGGCGTCATTGCCTGGATGCGGGGTGGAATGGTATAAATCGAGCTGTACCTGCATGACAGACAATGGGGTTCGAAGCTCGTGTGCTGCATTTGCCGTAAATTGTCTCTGGATTTCAAAAGCATCTGCGAGACGTTCCAGCATCTTGTTATACGAAATACGAAGCTGGTTCAGCTCTTTTACTTTGTTTTCTTCAATGCGCGAATCGGCCAGATTCTGTGCCTGCACCTCCTCGATTTTTTCGGAGAACTCACGAATGGGCCGAAGTGCATGGCCACTGATAAAATAGGTAGCGACACCGCCAAGAAGGGCCAATAAGGCGGAAAGGATCAGGCTGTTTCTTTTGTAGTCTGCTTTATTGTTGTACACCTGAACAGAGAAATCCCTGGCAAATTCATCCCACTTGTCCTCCGGAATGCTGATATAGATTTGATCGGAACCGTCTGCGGTACCGTCTCCGCCCTGATCTCCGGCATCATCGCCCCTGGCATCTACGGTCTCCTGCAGGGAATCGATATAATAAATTCCGTTTTTATAGACAAGCAGGGTCAGACATCCACAGATGACCGCAATATACAGGGTAATGATACAGGTAAGTCTCCACTGCAGTGATATTTTTTTCATCGGTCGGACTCCTCTCGTATTTGATATCCTTCGCCTACTTTATTCAAAATCGGATCGTATCCAAGTACCGCCCTGAGCTTTCGCCGAAGCGAAGACATATGTACGCGGATGGATCCGCTGAAGCTGTCCACGGAGGCATCCCAGACATGCTCGATCAATTCTTCCTGGCTTACCGGTCTGCCAAGGTGGAGAAGCAGATATTCCAAAATTCCGTTTTCTTTTCTTGTCAGGGAAACCAGGGTTCCGTTGGCATAGGCCTCTCGTTTGATGGTATCGAATTTGATCCCGCCACTTTCCAGACAGACATCCTTCTGCACAAATTTTCTTCTTGTCAGACTGCGGATCCGCGCTTCCAGCTCCTGCAGATGGAACGGCTTTTCCATATAATCATTTGCCCCGGCATCGAGTCCTTCTACTTTGTCTGCAATCTGTCCTCTTGCAGATAAGATCAGCACCTTCGTTTCTTCGTTTTCCTTCCGGAGTTCTTTTAGAAGATCCATTCCGTCCATGCCGGGCAGATTGAGATCCAGGACAATCAGATCATAATTTTCTGCCAGGATGCATTCCAGAGCCTCCGCCCCATCATAGCAGGTATCTACCTCGTACCCGGCGGCGTACAGACTTCTGGCAACTGTGTCACACATTTGTTTCTCATCTTCCACGATTAATAATCTCAAAATTTTTTTCACCTGCCCATTTCTTAACAATGATTTTACAACAGCTATTGTATAATATCAGAGTCAGCTGGTCAATCAATAAAATCAAAGGAGCAACCACATTTTGAAATGCAGAAAAATATCTCAAATTGTTCTAGTTATCACAGGCATAGCGATGATGGGCTATGGCGCCGTCAGAGGGGAAGCGGCTGCTGTGCTTGGGAAAGCAATTAAATTATGTCTGGAGTGTGTCGGAATTGGATAAGAAAAAGAAGTTACGATCAAAGAAGATAGCCGGAATACGCGGGTGGATACAGGCAGCGGCCACACTGCTTACCAATCCTCATATCCCCAATTTTTTTCAGGGCAAAATATATCAGGGCAAGGCGAAAACGGTATGCGTACCGGGACTAAACTGTTATTCCTGTCCTGCAGCGACGGGAGCGTGCCCCATCGGAGCCTTTCAGGCGGTTGTCGGATCATCCAAATTTAAGTTTTCCTACTACATAACCGGGTTCCTGATTTTACTCGGCGTGACACTGGGAAGATTCATCTGTGGTTTTTTGTGTCCGTTTGGATGGTTTCAGGATTTGCTTCACAAAATCCCCGGAAAGAAATTCTCCACGGCCAGACTGAAGCCGCTGCGGTATCTGAAATATATCATCCTTGCTGTTTTTGTAATTCTTCTGCCGATGTTTGCAACGAATTCGATCGGGATGGGAGATCCGTTCTTCTGCAAATATATTTGTCCGCAGGGCGTTCTGGAGGGGGCGATCCCGCTTTCCATCGGAAATGCCGCAATCCGGTCTGCACTGGGCAAGCTGTTTTCGTTTAAATTCGGTATTCTGATTACGGTTGTCGTGCTCAGCATCTTGTTTTACAGACCCTTCTGCAAATGGATCTGTCCTCTTGGGGCAATCTATTCCTTATTTAATAAGGTAAGCTTTTTACATATCACGATTGAAAACAGCAAATGTGTCGGATGCAATCAGTGTTCCAGGGCATGCAAAATGGATATCGACGTGTGCCGGACTCCCAATCATCCGGAATGCATCCGATGCGGAGCCTGCATCAAGGCCTGCCCGAAGGATGCGATCCACTATCAGTTTCTGGGAAAAACGTGTCAGAAAAAGGACACCGGAGATCAACAGTCAGAGATCAGAAACCATTGATTAGCAGCAGATCACGAAGCATCGAAGGATGATATTGAATTCTTGTTTTTTACATTATACTATCTTAAAAGGAGCCATAATTTATGAAAACCAAAAGAACTTTTATCCCTGTTTTTACACTCAGCGTAGCATTATTACTTACCGCATGCAACGGAAAAGAGGCTGCAGACACAAAGAAAACGCAGACAACCCAGACGGAATCCGGCACAGAAGCTGTTACGGGATCTGTTGCGGAATCCGGAACCGAAACGGCAGGGGCTTCCGGCACAAAGCTGGACGATTTATATCAGCAGGAGAACCAGATTTTTTCAGATCATGCGGATGTATGGAACAAGGTGTTTGGCATGATGAATAAAAGCACGGCTGATCCGAGCGGAAATTATGGGGATTATCTGGCAGACACGGTTGAAGCCAACAAGGACTCTTTTTCAGAGGACGAGCTGAATACACTGACGGATGATATTGCAACGATACGAAAAATCGAGGAACAGATAGCGGAAATGGAAAACGGCAATACAGCATCGGAAGATAGCAACGCGAAAAACGATTCCGAAGAGGCATCTCCGTTCCGGGATTTTTCGGGTCAGGATTATGATGGCAACACAGTTGACGAAAGTCTGTTTTCCAAAAATGCGGTAACGGTCATGAATTTCTGGTTTACCGGCTGCAAGCCTTGTGTTGCTGAGTTATCCAAGCTGAACGAATTAAACGATGCAATCAAATCCATGGGAGGCGAGGTTGTAGGCATCAACACAGAAACCTTCGACGGAAATCAGGATGCGATCAAAGAAGCAGCAGCGGTTCTTGAAAGCCAGGGTGCGAAATACCGCAATCTTTCCATTGATTCTGCTTCCGCTGCAGGAAAGTATGCCTCCGATATTATGGCATTTCCGACCACAATCTTAGTCGATCGAAATGGAAATATTGTGGGAGAACCGATGCTCGGCGGAATCGACAATCAGGAGAATTATGATACGCTGATGAAACAGATCCAGTCCGTGATTGATGCAGACAGCGCGAAGTAAGACGAGAGCTGCGGCGTTTTTTGGGAGAGAAAATGGGAGTGCGAAAAAACAAAGTTACGTTTTTTCGCACTCCTTTTCATAACAAGATTTAAAAAAAATACATTTACGAAACGATGTACTGTGCTGTACCTGTCCCGAAAAGCTGCTCGGTGCTTAGAACAAGAGCTGAGGTCACACGGCGATTCCCCACATATATGCATATGCACACGTTTTCGGAACCACCAGTAATCCGACCTTTGGTTTTGATAGCAGCCATTTGACAAACAACAGCCTGGTTCCTGCTCTGCGAAAGGGCAGAAAATAAGGAAAACTTTGCGCAATTAAAAGGAGCATACCGCATCAGCGATATGCTCCTTTTGGACTACCTGGGTAAATATTATTCACAAAGTTTGGAGAAAGCGTCAGCTACGAACTGAACCTTTGTTCCAACGATAACCTGTACAGAGGTTTTGCCAGGTTTGATCACGCCTGCCACGCCGGCAGATTTGATTACTTTGTCGTTTACGGCAGTGATATCTTTCACTTCCAGTCGCAGTCTTGTAACGCAGTTATCAATGCTTGTGATGTTTTCTTTTCCGCCGCAGCCTTCCAGGATTTTAGCTGCGATTGCGGTATAGTTATCGCTTGCCAGCTCTACTTTTTTCTCTGCTTCGAGATCGTCGTCTTCTCTTCCAGGAGTCTTCAGATCCCATTTCTTGATAGCAAACAGGAATACGAAGTAGAATACGAGGAATGCTGCGATTCCAAGCGGAATGATCAGCCATATTTTCTGTGCTGCGGGCAGTGAGGATGAGAACAGGAGGTCCATAGCACCGGCGGAGAAGCTGAATCCTGCACGGAAGCCGAGAGCAACTGTGATCATAGTAAAGATACCATACAGTAATGCATAGATTACGTACAGAACAGGAGCAAGGAACATAAATCCGAACTCAAAAGGTTCTGTAACGCCACAGATGAATGCACAAACTGCAGCAGAAGCTACCAGACCGATCGCAGCTTTTTTCTTTGCAGGTTTTGCACATCTTACCATAGCAAGTGCAGCACCAGGAATACCGAACATCATACATGGGAAGAATCCGGACATGTACATACCAAGGCTCCAGGTTACATCAGCAGATGTTTCACCAGCCCAGAAGTGCTTCAAGTCACCAAGACCGATCGTGTCAAACCAGAATACATTGTTCAGAGCGTGATGTAATCCGGTCGGGATCAGCAGACGGTTCAGGAATGCATAGATACCGGCACCGACAACATCAAGGCTGACAATAGATTTACCGATTGCTACCAGAGCACCGAACAGTAATGGCCATACCAGTAACAGAACAGCAGATACAACGATAGAAACAACACCGGAAACAATTGCTACACAGCGTTTGCCGCTGAAGAAGGATAACCAGTCCGGAAGCTTGGTGTCTTTGAAACGGTTATAGCAGGCAGATCCGATGATACCGGCCAGGATACCGATGAACGGGTTTTCGATCTTGTCAAAGGCCAGCGTCTTTGTAGCACTCTCAGCGATGGACGGGATGATAGTTGTAACAACTCCGGTAGAAAGAAGTGTTGTGATCATCAGCCAGGATGCCAGAGCTGCGATTCCGCCGGTACCGTCATTCTTTTCTGACATACCGACACCAACGCCGATTGCAAAGAGGATTGCCATGTTGTCGATCAGAGCTGCTCCTGCTTTTACGAGAAACAGACCGATCAGGTTTACTGCGCCCGAGATCTCGCCGCCCTGCATCGTTGCCGGACACAGCCGGTATCCGATACCCATCAGGATACCGCAGATCGGCAGTACTGCTACAGGAAGCATGAGGGCTTTCCCTAGTTTCTGAAGAAATTTCATATATTTCTCCCTCCTTAAAAGATAATTTATATAACTGGATACCTCCAATTAGATACGTGAATTTACCGAATCCACCCAATATACTTACAAAAGCAAGTGCAGAAAAGACATTGAGAGGGCATTTCGCAAAAGCAAGTGAGAAAAGGCTATAAGCGTACATTTCACAAAAGCAAGTGAGAAAAGCCTTCAAGCGTACATTTCATTTCATAAAAGAAGAGGATGAAGATTCATCTGACGAAAGATCAAAAAAAGATCAGGAAATACTGAGAACGGCTTCGTCTAAGGAAACTTCGCCCTCTTTTTTCAAGCTGATTTTCTCGTAATCATCGGTATTGCAAATCAGTACCGGAGTGACTGTGTTCAATCCGGCTCCGGTGATCTTGTCCAGATCGACATCCATCAGAAGATCTCCTTTTTTGACCTGATCGCCGGCTGCAACGTGTGCGGTAAACGGTGCGCCCTTTAGTGTAACCGTATCCAGGCCGATGTGGATCAGGATTTCGGTTCCGGAGCTGCTTGTGAGCGTGATGGCATGAAGAGTATCAAATACCATGGCTATTTCACCGTCTGTCGGTGCATAAATTTTTCCCTCAGACGGAATCACTGCAAATCCGTCCCCCAGGATTTTTTCGGAAAAGGTAGGATCCGGGACTTCGGAAAGCGGAACTACTTTTCCTTTGCAAGGTGCGTAAAGAACATTTTCTTTACTCTTTCCTTTTAGAAAATGAAACATAAAATTGATATCTCCTTTCGAAAATAAGGTGCGATGTTTTTTTCGGGATATGGATCCGATTTCATCTGTAATTACGTTGAGTGATTTTTTGCGAAAAAATTTGGTATTTTACCCTTTGATCCGTTCTGTTTGACGTAAAAAGTCAACAAAATGCCGTTGGGAAAGGAAACAGAGTATTTGTTAAAAACAAAATTGCATAATTCTACACGAACTTCTCAATAGATTATATACATAATAACTGATGCGTAAGGATTTGTAAATACTTTTTTTGATATTTATGACAAAAGAATCTACTTTCAAAAGGAGAAAAATCGGTAGTTTAACCAATTAATGCGTTACTGCGATAAAAGAAGAATATACACACATTGGGGTCAGACCCCATTACTGTTGTGGGAAACTTTTGGGCGGTTCCTGTTTTTTGGTTTGAAATTCGAAAAATCTTTATACAATCTTAATGCCATGGAAAAGGTATTTATACGTTTTTAAAACGGAAGTCTCTAAAATAAGGAGGAATCAAAAAGAAGGAGTAAAAAGAGAAATGTGGAGTATAAAACTGCGATACAGGAAACAATGGTCGTCGTTTGAAATTATCATTCTTGGATTTGCGGGGGTAATTCTGGCAGGAGCACTGCTTTTGATGCTTCCTGTGGCTTCGCGGGAAGGAAATGTAACGCCATTTACAGAAACACTGTTTACTGCAACATCAGCCGCCTGTGTGACAGGACTGGCAGTCAGAGATACAGGAAGCTACTGGTCCGTCTTTGGACAGAGCGTGATTTTGCTGCTCATTCAGATCGGCGGTCTTGGTGTGGTTACGATCGCTGTTTCGATTGCGATGCTTTCCGGGAGAAAAATTTCCCTGATGCAGCGAAGCACGATGCAGGATGCGATTTCTGCCCCGAAGGTGGGCGGAATTGTGCGCCTGACGCGTTTTATCCTCAAAGGAACCTTTGGAATTGAACTGTTGGGGGCGTTGTTTCTTCTGCCTGTTTTTTTACGGGATTACGGCGGAAAAGGAATCTGGATGGCGTTGTTTCATTCTGTATCCGCATTCTGCAATGCAGGATTTGATCTTCTTGGAAAAACGGATCATCTGTATCCGTCCCTGACTTCTTATGTGGGAAATCCACTGGTTAATCTTACGATTATGGGGCTAATTGTAACAGGTGGAATCGGATTTCTGACCTGGGATGATATCTATACAAAAAAATACCATTTTCGTCAGTACTGCATGCAAAGCAAGGTGATCCTGCTTACAAGTCTGTTTCTGATTTTTGTTCCGGCGGCCTTCTTTTTCTTCCGGGATTTCGCTGGAATGCCGGTCAAGGAGCGGACGCTCTGCGCATTGTTTCAGTCCGTGACAACAAGAACGGCCGGATTTAATACGGCAGATCTTTCCGGGATGACAGGTGCTTCCCAGGCGATTATGATTGTTCTGATGATGATTGGCGGAGCACCGGGATCAACGGCTGGCGGAATGAAAATTACCACATTTGCCGTGCTGACAGCTAATGCGTCTGCTACGTTCCGTCAGAGAGAGGACACACAGATGTTTGGACGCAGGGTGGGCCAGGAGGTATTAAAAAATGCATCTACGATTCTGATGATGTATCTTTTTCTGGTGCTGATGGGAGGAATGGTGATCAGTGTGGCAGAAAATCTGCCGATTTCTGAGTGTCTGTTTGAGACAGCATCTGCTGTTGGAACGGTTGGCCTGACGCTTGGAATTACGCCGCAGCTCGGTGTTCTTTCGAAAGGAATTCTGATCGCACTGATGTTTCTTGGAAGGGTTGGCGGTCTGACGCTTGTTTATGCTGCGATGCCGGGGAGAAAGAGCGCACATGCAAAAATGCCGCTGGAAAAAATAAATGTAGGATAAGAAGAGAGGAAGAGATGAGATGAAAAATATTTTACTGATTGGAGTAGGAAGATTTGGGAGACATATTGCCATGCATCTGAATCAGCTTGGACATCAGGTGATGGCGGTAGACCGAAATGAGGAACGGATCGACGCCGTGATGCCGTATGTGACAAATGCACAGATCGGTGACAGTGTCAATGCAGACTTTCTGCGATCCCTTGGTGTGGGAAATTATGATGTCTGTATTGTGACGATCGGAAGCAGCTTTCAGGATTCGCTGGAAACCGCATGTCTTTTGAAGGAGCTGGGCGCAAAATGGGTCGTGTCCCGGGCAGAACGGGATGTACAGGAAAAATTCCTGTTGCGGAACGGAGCGGATCAGGTTGTTTATCCGGAAAAACAGATGGCAAAATGGACAGCAATTCGTTACAGCTCGGATCATGTGTTTGACTATATTGAAATTGACAGTCAGTATGCGATTTTTGAGGTTGAAATCCCGGAGAACTGGATTGGAAAAAATGTCGGCCAGCTGGATATCCGGAAAAAATACGGTATTAATATTCTGGCAACAAGAAAATATGGAAAAACAGATGTTGCGGTGTCTCCGGAGACAGTTCTGAATGGCGATGCTACCATATTGGTTCTTGGTGAATATAAAGCGATCCAGAAATGTTTTCGAATCTGAAAGAGAGGTGATTTCTGTGTTAAGTGTAGGACTGCTCTTCGTTACCCTGGTCGGTTTTTTGTCTGGAGGCGTGCTCGTAGATCAGATAGAGACATTTTTCACGGAAAACAGAAGAGAGGAACCGGAAACGGGACAAAATTTCACGGAAAACAGAAAACAAGAACAGGGAACGGGAGAAAAAAAGATTTCCTGACTATAGCTTTCTCTTCGTTTATGATCTACAATAGGAGGCGGGGTGAGACAGTTGGAAAAAGAAAAACAAAAAAAAGAGCATATCCTGGTGTGTCTGTCCTCTTCGCCATCCAATGAAAAAATTATTCGGACTGCGGCGCAGATGGCACAGGCGTTTCAGGCCGGCTTTACGGCATTGTATGTGCAGACAGCAGAAAAAACAGAAAAAACACCGGAGGATCTGGCAAGGCTGCAGAAGCATGTTCGTCTGGCAGAGCAGAGCGGGGCAGAAATTGTAACGACACACAGTGAGGATATTGCCCTGCAGATTGCAGAATACGCAAGAATTTCCGAGGTGACGCGGATTGTCATTGGAAAGAGCATGATGAAGCAGGGCTATTTCCATCAGCGAAGGGTGTGGACCGAGCGTCTGACGGATCTTGTGCCTGATCTGGAAATTCACATCATTCCAGACTCAGACGTGTACCGGAGATATCAGAAACGAAAAAAATTTCCGGAGTGGATGGAGCTGCCTTCCTGGAAAGAACTGATGCTTACGGTTCTGATTCTGGCTGCTGCGACCGGAATTGGAGAAATCTTTTTTCGGCTCGGTTTTACCGATGCCAATATCATTACCGTATATCTGTTTGGCGTCATGCTGACATCTATTCTGACCAGCGGTTATACCTGTAGTGTGGTCAGCTCTGTGGCAAGTGTTGTCCTGTTTAATTATTTTATGACAGAGCCAAGGCTTTCGTTGCATGCGTATGGTTCCGGCTATCCGGTGACCTTTGCGATCATGCTTGGCACTTCAATCCTGACCAGTACGCTTGCTTCAAAATTGAAAGAAAATGCAAAGCTTTCTGCACGAGATGCCTTTCGAACCAAGATTCTTTTTAATACCAGCCAGCTTCTGCAAAAGGCAGAGGATGCGTCAGAAATTTTTGATATTACGGCAACGCAGCTGATAAAGCTTCTGGGAAGAAATCTGGTTGTGGCGCCGGTAGAAAAAAAGAAAAACGGCATTGTGCAGGGAACTCTTTATAACGCCGAAACAGGAATAAAATCAGAAAAAGTTTTTAATGTGAAAGAACAGGAAATCCTGCAGTGGGTTCTGAAAAACCGGAAACGGGCGGGAGCTATGACAGAACGTTTTTCTGAAGAACCGTATCTGTACCTTTCCATCTATGCGGCACAGAACAGATATGGTGTGATCGGCATTTTCATCGGACAAAAGCCACTGGATGCGTTTGAGAACAGTATCCTGCTTTCTATTCTGGGAGAGTGCGCCATGGCACTGGATCGGGAACAAAGTGCGAGAGAAAAAGAAGAGGCGGCAGTCATGGCGAAAAATGAGCAGCTTCGGGTGAATCTGCTGCGGACGATTTCCCATGATCTGCGCACACCACTGACATCAATTCTCGGCAATGCAGACTCTTTGATCAGTAACTTTGACGCACTGGACGAAGGGATGCGGAAACAGATTTTTTCGGATATTTATGAGGATGCCGGATGGCTGATTGAACTGGTGGAAAATCTGCTTGCGCTTACGAAAATAGAAGATGGAAGTGTAAAACTGCAGTTATCCGATCAGGTGGTTGAGGATGTAGTCCGTGAGGCGCTGCGCCATGTAGAACGGCGGAAAAACGAACATAAAATTACGGTGGACTGCGGGGAAGATGTACTGCTCGCCCGCATGGATGCAAAGCTGATTGTACAGGTATTGGTAAACCTGATCAACAATGCAGTAAAATATACACAGGCAGGATCCAAGATCCGGATTACAGCCGGAAAAGAAGAAAAAAACGTATGGATTGCGGTGGAGGATAATGGACCCGGCATTCCGGCGGAGTGCAGGGAGCATGTATTTGAAATGTTCTATTCCGGAAAAAATAAGGTGAGTGACAGCCGCAGAAGCCTTGGCCTTGGGCTGGCGCTGTGCCGCTCCATTGTAAATGCGCATGGCGGGGAACTGGTGCTTCGTGACTGCGCTCCGCACGGCTGTCATTTTCGTTTTACGCTGCCGCTCAGTGAGGTGAATTTAAATGAATAAGACATTGATACTGGTCGTGGAAGACGATACGCCGGTCCACAACCTGATTACGACAACACTGAAAACACACGATTATAAATAACCACATTGGGGTCAGACCCCATTACTGTTTAGAAATTTTGTTCTTGTTTTGGCAATTCTGACACTGCAGACTGTGCTGAATGACAATATCAAAACGGCAGAAGATGTTGAAACTTATCTGGGTCTTAACACCCTGGTCGTTGTTCCGGATTTTGGAAGCAAAAAGAAATCCAGAAGACGAAGAAAAGACTGAACATAAACACAGAAAATTAAAAAGGAGCATCTACGGTTTCGAACTTGAAACCTGGAGATGCTCCTTTTTCGTATGCTGCAGAATGAAAAATTATTCTCCCGCCACCGTCACATCCCGCAGCAGTACCGCACACGGAACCACGCGGTTGTTTATCTGCTGTGTCTCTTTCGAGAAAGTCAGATTTTTCAGCACATCGTCATAACGGGCGGAAAGTGATCCGCTGGTTGTCGGATGGGAGGTGGTTCCGTCGCTCTCATACGCGAGCCGGATCTCACCGCCGCAGGTGCCGCTTACGGCATCCATATCAAACGCACTGAAATCGGTGATTTCTATATGCGGCATGCTGCGCAGCTCGTCGAGTGTTTTCGAACCGCCTTCAACTACCATGTTATTCAGGGAAGTAGTATCCTTCATGCCGATATAATGGGCATGCTGAAGGCTGCCCCAGTAGGAGCGGCAGATGCCGTTTTCAAACAGAACGCGCTCGGCTACCGGCATACCGGTTTCGTCGTACGGCGCGTTTTTGGCAGAGCCGTCGAGCGTCGGCACGAGGCGGATATTCAGCGGATCCGCATCCGCACCGGTGATGGCTTCACCGATTTTTGCTTTTGCAACGCCCATATACTGATAAGAAGCGTTGGTATGCATGGCAAAATACTGGAAGAAGCTGCCGACGGCATTTCCGGTCAGGAGAACATCAGCATGCTCATTCTGCCGGGTCGGAACAGCATTCAGACGCTGGCGGCCGGTGTGGAACATTCCGCGCACTTCGGCGATGATCTTCTCGGCAGATTTGTCGGAGAAGCGGAGATCCTTGTAGATCTCAATCTCATGATCATCCTTGCGGGAGTTTGTGACAACCTCGATCTCGCAGTCAAAGCCGGAGAAGGTGACATCGACACCGCGGGAATTGCGGATGTGTGTCTGCTTCTGGTTGACGAAAATCTCATAGGAGTTTACGCGGGAATCCTCTTCCGCCTTGATTTCCTGCATAGCCTGCACCAGTTTTACGAGTTCAGCGGTAAGATCGCGGGAAGCATCAGCCATGTCGGCGCTTGCCTGGGCATCCGATGGCTCTGCAACAGGGTACCATGGGTTCTGCACAAACTGTGCGGCGAACAGCGCCTGGTCAATTTCCTGCTGCATTTCTTCGCGGGAAATGCCCTGGTGGATCTCTTTTTCTGCGCTTCCGCGGAATTTTCCATCCTCACTGTCGACAAAGACGGTCAGAAACGTATGAGTTACTTTTTTCGCGCGGCTCATGTCGAGCTTCTGACCGATGAAAAATGCCTCGCGGGATTCGGTCTGCTCTTCGCGGATCAGAAAGTCGCTGGCTTTGCTTGTTTTTAATACATCGTATAATTCGTTCATCAGCCTAACCTCACTTTACATTTCAGATACGGGCCGCCATCGCTGACTTTGACCCATTCTTTGTGACCTTTTCCGCACATGCCGGAGCCGAAGAGCTCTTCTTTGTCGGAAACCATGGAGATGCTCTTTAAGAGATCCGGAACGTAGCCGGTCAGGGTGACAGGAGATACGACTTTTCCGGTCAGCTTACCGTCTTTGATCTCGCGGCCGAGTCCGACCATGCACTGGATGCCCCAGTGTTTCGGATCTTCCATACCGGACTGAACGCTTTCGAGAAGATAGCCGTGATCAATCGAAGCGATCATATCATCGAGTTTGTCTGTGCCTGCGGTGAAGTAGGTGTTGGTCATACGGGAGTAGACTTTGCGCTCGAAGCTCTCGCGTTTTCCGTTTCCGGTCGGCGTGGTGCCAAGGCGGAGTGCGCTTACGAGATCGCTGATGCCGGTAACGAGTGTACCGTGGTCGATGACCGTGGTGTCGGTGCCGAGCGTTCCCTCATCATCAAAAAGATAACTGCTGACCTGCTGTGCGCCGACTGCTCCGTCGTGCATGGAGGAGAGCTGGGAGGCAACAGGCTTGCCGATATACTCTTTGGCGAGTGCGCGGTTTTTGACAAACATATCCATCTCGACACCGTGGCCGAATGCCTCGTGTGCAATCACGCCGGTGACATCCGGTGCGGTGATGACATCGTACATGCCAGGGATGACCGGATCGGAGTGGAGCTTGTCGTACAGAACGGCGATGATTTCCTCAACAATCGCATCCATCTCATTTAAGATTTCCACGCCTTTCAGGCCGGAGCAGGAACGGTACGACATATTCTGTTTTCCGTTTTCTGTGCCGATTGCGGAAAGGGAGCCCTCCGAGAAAGCGTAGGACTGCATCAGATCCTTTTTGGAGGAGAGGAACAGCTTGTTGACACGGGCAAAGCTGACGGTACTCTGGAATTCCAGAATTCCTTCATGGGCAGCGCCGGCATCGCAGAGCTTCCGAAGGTGGGAGAGAATCTCCTCTGCGGAGACGGTCTCCGGGTCAATCTCGATTTCATTCTGCATCGTTTTTGCGATGGCTTCTTCCTGCACGAGAGGAGACTCCATCTGCGCGATGCCGAGTGCCTTTAATGCCTGAAATTCGGATTTCAGCGCGGAAGTAATTTCCTCCGCAAGATCTGCGGCATCGGTGAGGTTGTTGAAGGAATATTCGGTGTAGGAACCGTCCTGCCATGCACGGACAACGAAGCCGCGTTCACAGAAGTGATAATCGCCGACGGTGGTCTGATGCATGCTGACGCGGTAGGTCGTACCTTTGACATCGGTGCAGAGCACGCTGACATAATCGAATTCGCGCTCGAGCAGACGGATCAGTTCCTGAATCTGTGGTTTGATTTCCACAAGATAGGATGACATTGGAACCTGCATAAGTTTGGTGTCCTTTCTGGAGCCTGCCGGAGTGTTCGATAGAGAACCTGCGCCGGGGCTCAAAATAATAGAATCCGGAAAAAATAGTTTCGAAAAAATCCCGAACATAGTTTCATTATAGAAGTGGGAAATGGAAAAAGCAATAAAAAAAGGTTGACAAAATGAATTTTGATGATATACTTTGAATATCAAAACATTTGAAAAGAAAAATGTTTGAGAATGAAATAAGCAAGAGGACAGTAAGGTGAAAAACGGCAGAATTGCGGGAACCGGTTCGTATGTACCGGAGACGATATGGAAAAATGAAGATCTGGAAAAGATGGTGGATACGAGCGATATCTGGATCCGGGAGCGGACGGGAATCGGTGCGCGCCACATAGCCGGGGAGGAGACGGTTGCCCAAATGGCAGTAAAGGCGGCGAGAAGAGCGCTGGAAAATGCCGGGATCTGTTCGACAGAGCTGGATCTGATTCTCGTCGGAACCTCTTCGTCGGAGAGTATCTTTCCGAATACCGCCTGTCTTGTGCAGGATGAAATCGGTGCTTTCCGTGCCGCCTGTCTCGATGTCAGCGCCGCCTGCACCGGGTTTCTTGCGGTGTATGAACTGGGCCAGCTGTATATCCGGAGCGGCAAGGCAAAAAACGTGCTGCTGATCGGCGCAGATGCCCTGAGCCGCCTGGTGGACTGGCACGACCGCGGAACCTGCATTTTGTTCGGGGACGGCGCGGGAGCCATTGTGCTGACGGCGGAGGAACAGGAGACAAAAGCGTGCGAAAAGATCCATTCCGATGGAGAAAAAGGCGTGTCGCTGACCTGCGAAAAGGGAACGTATCTGCAGATGGACGGCCGTGCCGTGTTCCAGTTTGCTTTATCACGCGTGCCGGAAGTCATCCGCGAGGTGCTCGCGGAAGCCGACATGGCGGTCGAAGAGATTGATGCGTTTATCCTTCATCAGGCAAACAGCCGCATCATCGACGGCGTGGCAAAACGACTGAAAGCACCGAAAGAAAAATTTCCGCGGAATATCGAAGCATACGGCAATACATGTGCGGCGAGCATTCCGATTCTGCTGGATGAGTGGAACCGGTCCGGCAGAGCCAAAAAAGGACAGAGAATCGTTCTCTCCGGTTTCGGAGCAGGACTGATCTGGGGCGCGGCGTACCTGGAATGGTAAGAAACGCCCATATAAAATAAGAAGAATAAGAAAAAAAGTGAGGACAAAAACATGTTAGAAAAAGTAAAAGAAACCGTAGCAGAAGCACTGGGAGCAGACATCGATACCATCACAGCGGAGACTTCCTTCAAGGAGGATCTCGGAGCAGATTCCCTGGATCTGTTTGAAATGGTCATGTCCCTCGAGGACACCTGCGGCGTAGAAATCCCGACCGAGGATCTGGAAACGATGGTAACTGTCGGTGATGTTGCAGAGTATCTGGAGCAGCACAAAAACTAAGAAAGATCGGGAAGCAGGAGGAAGCGATTCATGATCACAGAAGTGACAAAATTACTCGGGATTCAGTATCCAGTCATTCAGGGCGGCATGGCCTGGGTGGCGGAGCATCATCTGGCAGCGGCAGTTTCCGAGGCCGGCGGCCTTGGCCTCATCGGAGCATCGGCGGCACCGGCAGAGTGGGTTCGGAATGAAATCCGCGAAGCAAAAAAACTGACGGACAAACCGTTCGGCGTCAACATCATGCTGATGAGCCCGTATGCGGATGAGGTGGCAAAAGTGGTTGCCGAGGAAGGCGTAAAAGTCGTTACGACGGGCGCAGGAAATCCGGAGAAATATATGGAACTGTGGAAAAACGCTGGCATCCGCGTCATCCCGGTGGTCGCTTCCGTGGCTCTTGCAAGACGAATGGAGCGCGCAGGCGCAGACGCTGTTGTGGCAGAAGGATGTGAGTCCGGCGGCCATATCGGCGAGACGACAACGATGGCACTCGTTCCGCAGGTGGCAGATGCCGTAAAAATTCCGGTCATTGCGGCCGGTGGAATTGCGGACGGACGCGGCATGGCAGCAGCCTTTATGCTGGGTGCCGAGGCGGTTCAGATGGGAACGCGTTTTGTCGCTTCGAAAGAGGCCGTTGTGCATGAAAATTACAAGCAGCTGGTGATCAAGGCGAAAGATATTGATACCCGCGTGACAGGCCGCACAACCGGTCATCCGGTGCGGGCGATCCGAAATGAGATGACACGCCATTATCTGGAACTGGAAAAAGAGGGAGCTCCGTTCGAAGAGCTGGAAAAACTGACGCTCGGCGGTCTTCGAAGAGCCGTTGTGGACGGCGATGTCAAAACCGGAAGCGTGATGTCCGGTCAGATTGCAGGTATGGTAAAAGACGAGAAAAGCTGCAAAGAAATCATAGAGCAGATGATGAATGAGATGGAAGAACTTCTGAAAGGAGCACCGGCGCGGTTATGAGTAAAACAGCATTTATGTTTCCTGGACAGGGTTCCCAGTGTGTCGGCATGGGCGCGGATTTTTATGAAGCATGTCCGAAAGCGAGAGCCGTCTACGATATGGCATCCGAGCTGATCGGGATTGATATGAAAAGACTCTGTTTTGAGGAAAATGAACATCTGGATCAGACAGAGTTTACCCAGATTGCACTGCTGACAACCGGAATGGCGATGGAGCAGTCCATCCGGGCGTGCGGCCTTACGCCGGATGTGACAGCGGGTCTCAGCCTTGGCGAGTACAACGCGATTGTGTCCGCCGGCGGTATGGAAATGGCGGATGCGATGAAGGTCGTCCGCAGAAGAGGCATCCTGATGGAGGAGGCTGTTCCGGCAGGCGAGGGCGCGATGGCGGCGGTGCTCGGCATGGAAGCTGCAAAAATCGAAGAGATTTTGAGCGGGATTTCCGGCGCCTACATTGCCAATTACAACTGCCCGGGTCAGATTGTCATCACCGGATATGAGGCGGCAGTGGCAGAGGCTTCGGAAAAGTTAAAAGAAGCAGGCGCAAAGCGGGTACTTCCGCTGAACGTAAGCGGCCCGTTCCATTCCCCGATGATGGAAGCTGCGTCCCAGGGGCTGACCGAAGCGCTCGAGGGCGTCGGCTTTATGGAGTTGAAGATTCCGTATGTGACGAATGTAACCGGCCAGTATGTGCGTGATACTGCACTGACGCGCGGCCTTCTGATCCAGCAGGTGGCATCCGGTGTGCGGTGGCAGCAGAGCATCGAGGCAATGATTGCGGACGGCGTTGATACCTTCGTGGAGATCGGACCGGGAAGAACACTGACCGGCTTTTTAAGAAAAATCAACCGGGATGTAAAAGGTTACAATATCCGCACCTATGAGGAAATGCATCAGGTGTGCGAAACTTTATTATAGATAGTGGATTATGCAGCAGGAGAATGAGATGTTAAGTGGAAAAACAGCAGTAGTAACGGGCGCATCCCGCGGAATCGGGCGTGCGATTGCAGAAAAACTGGCGGCGGAGGGAGCCTTTGTTGTCATCAATTACAATGGTTCAAAAGAGGCGGCCGAAACCGTGCTTGCGGGAATCCGCGCGGCAGGAGGAGACGGCTGTGTGATGCAGTGCAATGTATCAGATTTTGCGGCGTGTGAAGCGTGGATGAAGGAAATTCTTGCTTTGTATGGGAAAATCGATATTCTGGTCAACAACGCGGGCATCACAAAGGACGGCCTTCTGATGGGTATGTCGGAGGAAGCCTTCGACCGTGTCATTGAGACAAACCTCAAGGGAACGTTCAACTGCATCCGCTTTGCGGCACGGCCGATGATCCGCCAGAAGAGCGGCTGCATCATCAACATGGCTTCTGTGGTCGGCGTGGCAGGAAACGCCGGACAGGCAAATTATGCGGCATCGAAAGCAGGTGTGATCGGCCTGACGAAAACAGCGGCACGAGAACTGGCATCCCGCGGCATCCGCGTCAATGCGATTGCGCCGGGCTTTATTGAGACCGATATGACGGAGGTTCTTTCGGATAAAGTGAAAGAAGCATCCGTATCCCAGATTCCGCTCGGTCATTTCGGAAAGCCGGAGGATGTGGCAAACCTGGCCGCATTTCTGGCATCCGAAGCGGCAGCTTACATCACCGGACAGGTGATTCACTGCGACGGCGGCATGGTGATCTAAGAAAAGGAGAGTTGGAATGAAGAGAAGAGTAGTCATCACAGGGCTGGGTGCGGTAACCCCGATTGGAAATACCGTGGAGGAATTCTGGAACGGCGTCCGCAAGGGAGCCTGCGGAATCGGAACGATTACGAAATTTGATACAGCAGAATATAAAGTACATCTGGCAGGCGAGGTCAAAGGCTTCGTGGCAAAAGAACGCATGGATTTCAAGGCGGCAAGACGAATGGGAACTTTCTCCCAGTATGCCGTTGCGGCAGCAAAAGAAGCGTTTGCAGATGCCGGCATTTCCATGGAGAATGAAGATCCGTTCCGCGTCGGCGTTCTGGTGGGCTCCGGCGTCGGTGATCTGAATGCATGCGAGCAGGCGAAAGCCAAAATTGATGCCGGAAATCCGTCCCGCGTCAACCCGTTTACCGTTCCGGTGATGATTGCGAACATGGCGGCGGGAAACGTTGCGATTGCACTCGGCGCGAAAGGAAAATGTACCAGCGTGGTAACGGCGTGTGCGACAGGAACGCACTGCATTGGCGATGCCTTCCGCGCAATTCAGTACAACGACGCGGACATCTGTGTGGCAGGCGGTGCGGAGAGCGCAATTACGCCGGTCGGCGTGGCAGGCTTTTCGGCACTGACCGCACTTTCCGAGTCGGAAGATCCGCTGCGGGCTTCGATTCCGTTTGATAAAGACCGGAACGGTTTCGTCATGGGCGAGGGCGCCGGCATTCTCGTACTTGAGGAGCTGGAGCACGCGAAACAGCGCGGCGCGAAGATCTATGCAGAGGTAGTCGGATACGGCGCAACCTGCGATGCGTACCACATTACTTCTCCATTGGAAGATGGAAGTGGTGCGGCACGTGCGATGGAGCTTGCGATGGAAGAAGCGGGAGTAAAACCGGAAGAAGTTACTTATATTAATGCACACGGAACGTCCACACATCACAACGATCTGTTTGAAACGCGTGCGATCCGGAAAGCCTTCGGTGATGCGGCAGACCATGTGCTGGTCAACTCGACGAAATCGATGGTCGGTCATCTGCTCGGCGCGGCAGGCGGTGTGGAAGCTGTTGTCTGTGCGAAATCCATTCAGGACGGCTTCGTGCATCAGACGATTGGAACAAAGGAAGCAGATGCGGAATGCGATCTGAATTACTGCATCGGCGCTCCGGTGGAAACCGATGTGAAACTGGCAATGAGCAATTCCCTTGGTTTTGGCGGCCACAATGCGGTGCTGCTGTTTCAGAAATATGAATAAAGCGGCATCGTGTTCCGGTGCAGAAAGGAAAATAAGATGGAATTAGATCAGATTTTACAGTTGATTGATAAAGTTTCGGATTCTTCGCTGACCGCGTTTGATTACGAGGCTGATGGGATCAAGATTGCCATGGAGCATGGAAAAGCAGCTCCGGTGCAGGTGCAGATGAGCGGGGTTCCATCCGGTGCCGGTCTGCAGATGGCAGAGATGATGGGCGGAGCAAATGGCGTGACAGCGAAAGAAGCAGCCATGCCGGAGAGAAAAGAAACGGCAGGAAAAAGTACAGCGGCTGAGGATCACAGTGAAGCAGAAGAAGGCGTTTTTGTGACATCCCCGCTGGTCGGAACGTTTTATACAGCTCCGGCAGAGGATGCCGAGCCGTTTGTGAAGGTTGGCGACACCGTGAAAAAGGGACAGGTTGTAGCGATTGTGGAGGCCATGAAGCTGATGAATGAGATTGAGAGCGAAGTGGACGGCGTGATTGCGGAGGTTCTGGTGAAAAACGGCGAGATGGTTGATTACGGAAAACCGCTGTTCCGGGTAAAAGCGTAAAGCCGGGACGAGAAAGGAAGCAGCGAATGAACAGTTTGACAACGAAACAGATTCAGGAGATTATTCCACACAGACATCCGTTTCTGCTGGTGGATTACATAGAAGATTTTGAGCCGGGCGAATTCGGCATTGGGTATAAATGTGTGACGTACCGCGAGGATTTTTTTGCGGGTCATTTTCCGCAGGAGCCGGTGATGCCGGGCGTGCTGATTATCGAGGCGCTGGCGCAGGTCGGTGCGGTTGCGATTCTTTCTCTTGACGAGAATAAGGGAAAAATTGCATTTTTCGGCGGCATCAACAAGTGCCGCTTTAAGGGAAAAGTGAAACCGGGAGACAAGCTTCGTCTGGAGACGAAAATTATCCGCCACAAGGGACCGATGGGCGTCGGGGAAGCGGTTGCTTCGGTTGACGGCAAGGTGGTCGCGCAGGCGGAACTGACCTTTATGGTGGGGGCAGCACAATGATTCGAAAAGTTTTGATTGCAAACCGTGGGGAGATCGCGGTCCGGATTATCCGGGCATGCCGTGAGATGGGAATTCTCACGGTTGCTGTTTATTCGGAGGCGGACCGGGAGGCACTGCATGCGCAGCTCGCGGATGAGGCGGTGTGCATCGGGCCGGCACCGTCGAAGGACAGTTATTTAAATATGGAACGTATTTTGAGTGCGGCGCTTGTGACGGGGGCGGATGCGGTTCATCCGGGATTTGGATTCCTGTCGGAGAACAGCACGTTTGCGCGGAGATGCCAGGAGTGCCACATTACGTGGATTGGGCCGTCGCCTGAGGTGATGGACCGGCTGGGTAATAAGTCTGAAGCGCGAAATACGATGCAGGCAGCCGGTGTGCCGGTGATTCCGGGGACAAAGGAACCTGTTTTTGACTGGGAGACGGGTCTTTCTGAGGCCGACCGGATTGGTTTTCCGGTGATGATTAAGGCGGCGCTTGGAGGCGGCGGCAAGGGTATGCGCATGGCGGAGACGCGCGGGGAGTTCCAGAGTGCGTTTCAGACGGCGCAGAAGGAGGCTAAAAGTTCGTTTGCGGACGGGACGATGTATGTGGAGCGGCTGATTCGTCATCCGCGTCATGTGGAGTTTCAGATTATGGCGGACTCGTTCGGGAATGTGATTCATCTTGGGGAGCGGGACTGCTCGATTCAGAGGAATCATCAGAAGATGATTGAGGAGTCGCCTTGTGTGGCGATTGATGACACGCTGCGGGAGCGGATGGGCTCGGCGGCGGTCCGGGCGGCGAAGGCGGCGCATTATGCGAATGCGGGGACGATTGAGTTTCTGCTGGAGCCGGACGGGAATTTTTATTTTATGGAGATGAATACGCGGATTCAGGTGGAGCATCCGGTGACGGAGTGGGTCACGGGGGTGGATCTGATTCAGGAGCAGCTTCGGGTGGCTTCGGGGATGCCGCTGTCGGTGACGCAGGGGGAGGTACGGCTTTCGGGTCATGCGATTGAGTGCAGGATTAATGCGGAGAATCCGGCGAAGAATTTCAGGCCTTGTCCGGGGAAGATTACGGAGATGCATCTGCCTGGGGGATTTGGAGTACGGGTGGATACGGCGGCGTATGACGGGTATGTGATTCCGGCGTTTTATGATTCGATGCTGGCGAAGCTGATTGTGCATGGGAGGACGCGTGAGGAGGCGATTGCGCGGATGAGGAGTGCGCTGGGGGAAGTCGTCATCGAGGGAGTCGACACTAACGTTGATTATTTGTATTCTATTTTAAATGAAGAGGAGTATCTGGCCGGGAGGGCGGATATTGAGTTTGTGGAGCGGTTGACGGAGAGATTGTGAGAGACGGACGCCGCCCGGCAGTACAGCAGAGGGGGACGGCGCGGTTTCAGAGGAAAGAAACACTAAGGCCGCCCCCCTCTGCTGTACTGCCGGGCGGCTGAGATCAGACACACGACTGGGAGAGTGTGGTCAGCGACACCGCGGGGCGGTGCGGCTGGGATGACAGGAGTGAGCGGTTAAGAGAGAATGAATGCCTCGATGGGTGAGGTGTGTGGTTGGAAGATTGTTATGGTGACAATAGAGTGAAAGTGTTATGACGTAAGGAGTGATGGTGGTATGATGCTGGGTAAGTATTTTAAGAAGACGGTGTTTCGGAAGGAGCACACGGCGGATGGGGTGGTGCCGGAGGCACCGCAGGGGATTTTGAAGAAGTGTAATGCTTGTAAGGGGGCTATTTTTACGGAGGATGTGAAGAGGAATCTTTATATTTGTCCGAAGTGTGGGAATTATTTTCGGGTGCATGCGTATCGGAGGATTGAGTTTCTTCTGGATGATGGGAGTTTTGAGGAATGGGATCAGGGGATGACGGCGGGGAATCCGCTGGGGTTTCCGGGGTATGAAGAGAAGGTGAGGGCTCTGCAGGAGAGAACAGGACTTACGGAGGCTGTTGTGACTGGTAAGGGACAGATCAACGGGATGGAGACGGTGATCGGGGTCTGTGATGGCAGGTTTATGATGGCCAGTATGGGTGAGGCTGTTGGGGAGAAGATTACGCGGGCGGTGGAGAGGGCGACGAAGCTCTCGCTGCCGGTGATTTTGTTTGCGTGCTCGGGAGGGGCGCGGATGCAGGAGGGGATTGTTTCTCTGATGCAGATGGCGAAGACGTCGGCGGCGCTGAAAAGACACAGTGATGCGGGGCTTTTGTATGTGAGTGTGCTGACGGACCCGACGACGGGCGGCGTGACGGCGAGCTGGGCGATGCTGGGGGATATTATTCTGGCGGAGCCGCATGCGCTGATCGGGTTTGCGGGACCGAGGGTTATTGAGCAGACAATAGGACAGAAACTGCCGAAAGGATTCCAGCGGGCGGAGTTTCTGGTGGAGCATGGGTTTGTGGATCGGATTCTGCCAAGAGAAGAGGCGAAAGAGGTGCTGTCGGAGATTCTGCGGATGCATGGGAAAGATATCGAAGTTTCCTCGGAAGTGCTGACTTTGGGGGATGGAGACGTGAAGCGGTCTTTGGCAGCACCAGAAACGGGAGAGAAAACATCGGCTTGGGACTGTGTGCAGAAAGCGCGGAAAAAGGACCGACCGGTGGGAGAAGATTATATTCGGGAGCTGTTTCCTGATTTTATTGAGTTTCATGGTGATCGACTGTATGGCGATGATGCGGCGATCATCGGCGGTATTGCATCGTTTGACGGCACACCGGTCACGGTCATCGCCGAGGCGAAAGGCGCGGATACGAAAGAAAACATCCGCCGCAATTTCGGCATGCCGTCCCCGGAGGGCTACCGCAAAGCCCTGCGTCTGATGAAACAGGCCGAAAAATTCCACAGGCCTGTTATCTGTCTCGTAGACACCCCAGGCGCCTTCTGCGGAATGGAAGCCGAAGAACGCGGCCAGGGCGAGGCGATTGCGCGGAACCTGTATGAAATGTCAGCGTTAAAAACGCCGGTTCTTTCTATTGTCATTTCAGAAGGCGGCAGCGGCGGTGCACTGGCACTCGCCGTGGCGGATGAAGTGTGGATGATGCAGAATGCCATCTACTCCATCCTGTCGCCGGAGGGATTTGCAAGCATCCTGTGGAAAGACGGCAAACGCGCGCCGGAGGCCGCCGAGGTGATGAAGCTGACGGCGGGGGATTTGAAGGAACTGGGAATTGTAGAAGAGATTGTGGAAGAGCCGGGGGAGTTTACGGTGGACACAATGCCAGTGGTGTGTGAAGAATTGAGAGGCAAAATTCTGAAATTCCTGGAAAAGTATGAGAAGATGGATGGGGAAGAACTGGTAGAGGAGAGGTATCGGAGATTTCGGGATATGTGAAAAGAAGATTTTGACATATTCTGAAATGCATGATATTATGATATTGAAAAGAGTGCTACCGATAGACGGTTAGTCCATATTTATTGGTTTATGTAAAAATAGTCGCCAAAGTTTGCAGGACTGGGCGGCTATTTTTGTGATTTCGCAGTATCTTTGCCGAAGTTGTATCCAAGGCTAAAGCAGGTTAAGCCGAAACTTACAACTGCTATGAAGTCGATAATACTCATGGCTTAGCCCTCCTTTCCAAGGAATTCCCATATAAAGGGTTTCTATGTAATCGGAGAGTCACAGTCCCTCCGTAGAAGGACTAACCGCCTACCGTTATGGCAGCACCCGTATATTGAGTATAACAGTTTCTTGTAGTCCATTCAACAAAAATATGATTGAAATGCAGAATAAAAATATACGGATTTTAGATATACAAAATAAATAGAGGATTTGAAGGGAGGAATAACTAATTGACGTTGGCGGAATTTATGGTAAGATAAAAGGGCAGGATACAAATACCGAGGATATTCTGCGAGTTCAGACTTAGGTCTGTGAGTTGAAAAACATTTTTGGATAAGTGTTAGACAAAAAGCATTAGAAAATATTCTAGTGCTTTTTATTTTAGTATTTATGTTATACAACAATGTAAACTTTACATTATTGTATAAGTATAAAAATATAATTTGTATTGTGTCCACGATGAACGTCGCGGATGTGGTATATGAAATGGAAAATGGCCGGATTTCCTGATTTTACGGCACTTGACAGAGAAAAGATGATGTGCTACACTAACAGTCGTTAAAGAAAAGACAATTAAATATCGATGTGTAAGGTGTCGGACATACGTGTCCGGTGAAAAGGGAAGCAGGTGTGAATCCTGCACGAACTCGTCACCGTATTTTGCAAGCAGGGGAATGATCCACTGGGAAACCGGGAAGGAGACCGATGCGCTGGAGTCAAATCCTGAAGCAATGAGCCGGGAGACCTGCCTTTCGCAGTACAGGAACGTTACGTTCGTGCCACGAGGAACTGGCAGTACAAAACAGGAAAGCGGACATTTGCCCCACAGCGGGTGAGATGGTTTTCTTTGTGATAAAAATACTGGAAGCCCCTCGTTGAAAAACGAAAGGGCTTCTTTCTATTTACGCGGGCAACGAGCCAAAGTCCGTGCTTGCACGAGACCTTAGCGACTGCCGCGATAACTTGAGAAACTCGCGGAGCGTGTTTCTCATAGTTTGAAATGTAAAACGTCCCCGATATTGGTTGTTGCAAAGATACCAGCAAATGGGAGGAAAACAAAAATGAAAAAGAAACTTGTAGTCGCTTTAATTTCAGCAGCTATGGTAACATCTATGCTCGGCGCATGCGGAAGCAGCAACGCATCCAGCAGCAGCGCAAGCAGCACAGCAACAAGCAGCGTAAGTGCATCTTCCGCATCTGAGGAAGACACCACAGCAGCAAGCAGCAGCGTAAGCGCATCTTCTGCATCTGAAGAGGTATCCGCAGATGCAGACCAGGAGGCAGCAGATAAAGTGGCAGCTTTGATTGACGCAATTTATGTACAGGAAAGAAATGATAACACCGACGAGCAGTGCAAAGAAGCAAAAGAGGCATGGGATGCCCTGACAGACGCACAGAAAGAACTCGTAGAAGGTGAGAACGCAGATCCGGATTACTTCGGAAGAGACACAGGGGATGCTTCCAAGGATGATCCGTTAAACGGAGACGAGATCGGCGAGAATGAGCTTCTGGTTGTAAGCTTTGGTACTTCCTTCAACGACAGCCGTGCTGAGGATATCGGAGGCGTTGAGAAAGCTCTGCAGGCTGCATATCCGGACTGGTCCGTAAGACGTGCCTTCACTGCACAGATCATCATCAACCATGTACAGGCCCGCGATGACGAGAAGATCGACAACGTAGATCAGGCACTGGAAAGAGCTGTAAGCAATGGCGTGAAAAAACTGATTATTCAGCCGACTCATCTGATGCACGGCGCAGAGTACGACGAGCTGAAAGAAGCAGTAGATAGCTATAAAGATAAATTTGAGTCCGTAACCATCGCAGAGCCGCTGCTTGGCGAGGTTGGAAGTGACGCTACCGTAATCAACGAGGACAAACAGGCCGTTGCAGAAGCAATCACGGCACAGGCAGTAAAATCTGCAAATTATGACAGTCTGGATGCAGCAGCAGAGGACGGCACTGCTTTCGTATTTATGGGACATGGTACTTCCCACACTGCAAATGTAACCTACAGCCAGATGCAGACACAGATGGATACTCTTGGATACAAAAACGTATTCATCGGAACCGTTGAGGGCAAGCCGGAAGAGACCGCTTGCGAGAACGTGATCGAGGCAGTAAAAGCAGCCGGATACAAGAAAGTAATTCTTCGGCCGCTGATGGTTGTTGCAGGTGACCACGCAAACAACGATATGGCAGGCGAGGATGAGGATTCCTGGAAGAGCCAGTTTGAGGCATCCGGTGCATTCGACGAGATCGACACTCAGATCGAAGGTCTTGGAAGAATTGATGCTGTTGAGCAGCTGTATGTACAGCATACCAAGGCAGCTATGGACGGCAACGGCGTTCAGGACGATGCTGAATAATTAGGGGTTGCATTCCGAACGTAAAATAGAGTAAAATAAGATCCGGCAGTACGGCTGAAGAGACTCAGTGTGCTGTCGGATTTTAAGTTGAGCGGATGAAAAAGATCCGCTTCAAGGTGATACAAGGAGGAATTTTATTATGAGAAAAAAATTGGCAGTTCTTTTTCTTGGAGCAGCACTGACTGTATCCATGCTCGGCGCATGTGGCGGAAAGGATGCAGCGTCATCTTCTGCATCTGCAGTATCTGCGTCTTCTGCGGCAGACGCATCTTCCGCTTCTGTACAGGATGCATCTAAGGCAGAGAGCAGTACATCCACATCAGATGTTTCAGCAGAAAGCGCATCGGCAGCGGAGACTGCAGGAGAAAGCAGCGCATCAGAGCTGGAAGACGGTACGTATACGGCAGACTTCAATACAGACAGCAATATGTTCCATGTCAATGAAGCAAAAGAAGGAAAGGGTGTCCTGACGGTAAAAGACGGAAAAATGACCATCCACGTCAGCCTGGTATCCAAAAACATTGTCAATGTCTTTGTGGGAACAAAAGAAGAAGCACAGGCAGACGGCGCAGAGCTGATCGAGCCGACCACAGATGAGGTAACGTATTCTGACGGAACCACAGATGAAGTGTACGGCTTTGATATCCCGGTAGAAAAACTGGACGAGGATTTCAATGTTGCGATCATTGGTAAAAAAGGAACCTGGTATGATCATGTAGTCAGCGTATCCAATCCGGTACCGCAGGAGTAATCCCGGAAGAAAACAAAAGATATCCACAGAAGGCGAACCATTTTGCACCGTCTGTCCACAGAAATTGTGGAAAGAGAGGGGAAAAGCGGTTCGCCTTTGTGGATATCTTTTCTTATTTTTCCGGAAACAGTTTGCGGAACAGAAAACGGATGAAGGGTCCGCAGTACATGAGCTGCCAGAAGAAGGCAACCGGGAAATTTAAGAACGTGGTCTGAAGCCAGACAGCGACAAATTCCTTTCCTGCATTTTTAAACAGCAGTGTTGCAATAAAACTCATAATCGGACACATAATAGCAATAATCATAATGGAAATTGCCAGCGTGATTACGATCGGACGATCCTGCGGTGTTACCATGCAAAAAGCTAATTTGTGAGCCAGATGATCCACGAGGAAAAACTCGAGGATAAAAGCGGCCGGCCACATGATTATCATCTCGTGAAACGCCATCAGAAAGACCTGATTTGTCATTCCGCCGATGTTCATGGAAATGTTGTAGCAGATCATGGCATAGACCATCAGAAAGGACATCATGAGGGTAAATACAACGTTTTGAAATTTTGTTTTTGGCATCGATTGTTCTCCTTTTCTTTGCAATTTTGAAAAATGGGCGCAAAAAAGACACATGTGTTGTTCGTTAACCAAGCAATGCACTTGTGCCGTTTCCAATCTGATACCAATCTTTTCTGCAGTTTTTAATTTTGAACCGTCGATTATTATAACGTCTCCGGCGGCGTTTGGCAAGAGGAAATTGAGAAATTTTAAAAAAAGACAGATAAACAAGAAAATTCGATGCGTGCTGGAAGCACGGTTTGGCGAATGGTGCGGGGAACGGCACCGGCGGGAAAAAGAATGGATTGCGAAACGGGAGCGGGATTGCTACAATAGAACATAGTGAAAACAAAGAGAAAACGCAAAAGGAAATCAATATTATGTCAGAGATCAGAAAAATCGAAAACTTTGCGGCGCCGGAGCTCGACGTGTATGCGCGTCTTTCAGAACCGCAGTTATTGCACTATTATGAACCGCAGCCAGGCCTTTTTCTTGCGGAGAGTCCGCGTGTCATCGAGCGTGCGCTGGATGCCGGATATGAACCGGTTTCGTTCCTTGCCGGAAGCGCAGAGCTTGCCGCAAACGAAGCACTCTTTGCGCACTGCCCGAACGCGCCGGTCTATACAGCAGAGACGAAGGTGCTGGAACAGCTCACAGGCTTTGCCCTCACGCGCGGCATGCTCTGCGCGATGCACCGCCGCACGCTTCCGGCTATGGAGGAAATCTGCCGGAATGCCCGCCGCGTGGCGATTCTGGAAAATGTCGTGAACCCGACGAATGTCGGTGCGATTTTCCGTTCCGCCGCCGCGCTTGGCATCGATGCCGTGCTCCTCACATCAGGCTGCAGCAACCCGCTGTACCGCCGCGCCATCCGCGTGAGCATGGGAAATGTCTTCCAGGTCCCGTGGACCGTGCTGCCAGGCGGCAGTTACTGGCCGGAGCAGGGAATTGCTTCACTGCAGGAACTTGGATTTTATACCGTTGCGATGGCATTAAAAGAAGACTCCGTTCCGATGGATGATCCGTCGTTAAAAACGCATGAAAAGCTCGCCATTCTGCTCGGAACCGAGGGTGACGGACTGGCAAGTGATACGATCGCTGAAACAGATGCAACCGTGCTGATTCCGATGACACACGGTGTGGATTCACTGAACGTCGCTGCGGCGAGCGCTGTCGCATTCTGGGAGCTGGCGGGAAGAAGATAAAGATGTTCCGTCGGTACCGGAGATTACGGAATAAAAATAGGATCAGAGATAGATTTTCGGGATGCATATTTTGATGCATCCCTTTTTGAATTTACGGATTTTGAAATTCCTTCCGATACATCTGCGGCGTACATCCCACTTTGTTTCGGAACTGCCGGTTGAAGTTGGAAAGGTTGCGGAAACCATTGTCGTACGCGATTTCGGACACACTCCGCGTCGTACTGCGCAGCGCCTCGCAGGCGGCTTTGATCCGAAGCTGTGTCAGATATTCAACGGCCCCGAGTCCGAAGGTCTGCTTAAAACAGCTCATAAAATAGCTTTTGCTCAAATGCGACAGCCTGGCAAGTTCCTCTATGGTAATCGGGTCGGCGAAGTGCTCCTGGATATAGGCGAGCACAGGCCGCAGGTTTTCAGCAGCCGCAGGCATGGCGGGACGATCGGTGCAGAGTTCCGGCGATGCGGCGAGCAGATAGAAGAAGCGGAGCAGCTCACTTTTCAGCAGAAGATCGGAGACAGCAGAGTTTTCACGGATGCAGCGGAAAATCTGATGGACGGATGCAGAAAGTGCAGCATAACCGGAATGTTCGGGTGAAATCGGTGCCTGGATGCGGCGCCGGGCGGAGAAAAACGGCTGCAGAATTTCCGTGTAGCTGCGGTCGTCATACCCGCCGATCAGCATATTCTGGTGGAAAACAATCGTATCATAAAACATCGACTCCTGCTCGGCGGGCAGAATGGCATGTACGAGGTTCGGCTGAATCAGAAAAATATCACCGGCATGCGCCGTAAGCAGACGGTCCTCATACTGAAAATACCCCGTTCCGCGTTTGATATAATTCAGCTCCATCTCCCCGTGCCAGTGCAGCGGTACGCCGGGAAAATAGTCGGGCATCCGGCAGTCATAATAACTGTAGGGAACCTGCATGGAGCCGTGCTGGCGTTTTTCTTTCGCAGCAGAAAGCATCATAAAATCCTCCTCCAAAAAGCATGTGCGTAAAATGCCGGAAATGGCAGAGCGCGGCATGCATAAAATCATAGAATAGTATTAGAATGAAATAGGAAATTACTGGTATTTCAGCGGATACAGTAGTAATATATCATATAGAAACACTTGCTGCAACGACGAAAATACAGCAGAAATAAGAGCGAAAGAGGAAAAGAAAAAATGTCAAAATGGTTAGATAACGCAGTATTTTATGAGATTTACCCGCAGTCCTTCAACGACACCAACGCCGACGGAATCGGAGATTTCCAGGGTATCATTGAAAAATTAGACTACATCAAGGAGCTGGGCTGCAACGCCATCTGGATCAACCCGTGCTTCCTGTCCCCATTCGGTGATGCAGGATACGATGTCGCAGATTACTGCCGCGTTGCACCGCGCTACGGAACGAATGAGGATCTGAAGAGAGTTTTCGAAGAAGCACACAAACGTGACATGCACGTTCTGCTCGACCTGGTTCCGGGCCATACATCTGTTGAGCATCCATGGTTCAAAGAATCCATGAAAGCAGACCGCAATGAATTTACAGACCGCTACGTATGGACCAATAACGTATGGGAAGCACCGGAAGGAATGGGAAGCCTGCGCGGCATTTCCGAGCGTGACGGCGCCTGCGCCATCAACTTCTTCTCCAACCAGCCGGCCCTGAACTACGGCTTTTATCAGCCGGATCCGGAAAAACCGTGGCAGCAGTCCTTTGATGATGAGGGACCGCAGGCAACGCTGGCAGCGATGGAAGATGTCATGAGATTCTGGCTGAACATGGGCTGCGACGGCTTCCGTGTCGATATGGCGGGCTCCCTGGTAAAGAACGATCAGGAAGGCAAAGGAACCATCCGCCTGTGGCAGCAGGTACGGAAATTCCTGGACGCCGAGTTCCCGGATGCAGCCATGGTATCCGAGTGGGGCGAGCCGGACAAATCCTTACAGGGCGGCTTCCACATGGACTTCCTGCTTCACTTTGGACCGTCCCATTACAACGATCTGTTCCGCTGCGATGAGCCATTCTTCTCCAAACGCGGAAAAGGAGATATCTCTGAGTTTGTAGAGACCTACAAAACCAACTACAATAAGACCGCACAGAAAGGCCTGATCTGCATCCCGTCCGGAAACCATGATATGGACCGTCTGGCACGCCGTCTGCAGGGGGATGAGCTGAAAATTGCTTTCGCTTTCCTTCTTTCCATGCCAGGTGCGCCGTTCATCTACTACGGTGATGAAATCGGTATGCGCTACGTCGAAGGCCTGAAATCCGTTGAGGGTGGATACAACCGCACCAGTTCCCGTTCTCCGATGCAGTGGGATGACAGCACCAACGCAGGATTCTCCAGCGCACCGGCCAGTGACCTCTACATCACCATGGACCCGGGCAAAGACCGTCCGACCGCCAAAGCACAGATGGCCGATCCGGATTCCCTGTACCACGAAGTTAAAAAACTCATCCAGATCCGCCAGAGCAGCAAAGCACTCTTAAGCCGCGGAACCATCGAGTTCGTTTATGCAGAGAAAAACCAGTATCCGCTGGCATACGTCCGTGAGGCTGAGGGTGAAAAAGTCCTCGTTATCATCAACCCATCCGACAAAGAGCAGTCCTTCCCATACAGTGCAGAGCTGAAGGATGCCCTCTACACGATCGGAGGAAAAGCAGAATCCAAAGACGGAACCATCACCATCCCGGCACAGTCCGCAGGATTCTATCATATCTGATCGAAAATAAAAATGACAGGGAGATCCAATCGAATTTTTTCGGAGGATCTCCCTGTTTTTAAATATGATACACTCTCAGCTCATGCAATGCCCTGGTCGCTGCAATATACTGCGCCTGCATCATTATCTCCCGTTTCTCGTCCTTCGGGAAAATAGAGAACACCTGATCAAACTCCAGCCCTTTCGCCAGATAAAATGTGGTAACCGTCAGTCCTTTCTTAAAACTGGAGCTGTCACGGTTCAGCCAAGAAAGCCGCTTCCCGCAGTCAAAATCTTTTTCTGCCAGAATCTCCCGCAAAATCAAATAAGCCCGTTCCGCCGTCTTCTCATCCGGTACAATCACCGCCGCCGTCTCATACGTTTTCTCATCTGGAAACAGCGTATCCACTGCCTCCCGCAGAGCCGCCTCAAGATCCGTGACATCCCGTTCCAACACCGGCATTCCGTGCCGTTCAAACAGCTCCAGATCCGTCACGCCAATGAGATTTGCCGCATACGACGCAATTTCCACCGTATTCCGGTAACTCTTCCGCATCTCAATCCGCCGCAGATCCTTCCCGAAAATCCCCGGTAAAAACTGCAGTACATCCTGCTGCTGATCCGCCATCGTCTGCGCCCGGTCGCCGAGAATCGTCATCTTACAGGAAAACATCCGCCGGATAATCAGATACTGGAGCCGCGAATAATCCTGCATTTCATCAATCACCAGATGCTTAATATTCGACCGCTCCGCCTGCCGCGACAGGCGGTACTTCAGATACAGAACCGGATACACATCCTCATACCGCAGTTTCCGCTTCTCCAACGGCCGCCGCGGCAGCGTCTGATATCCCTCTTTCTTCAGAAAACGATTGTAGAGAACATAAAAATCCATCGTCTCATACATCTTCCGGAATTTTTCGATGAGCGGAATCCGCTCCTCCTCCGGCAGATCCCGGTTCAGCAGCGTCTCGATCTCGTCAATAAACGTCTCCGCCACCGCATCCATCCGCGAGAGCAGCGGAATATCCGCAAACTTGTCATAAAACAGCGTAATAATCTCCGATTCTGACTTCACAAACGACTTATACGAAACGTCTGAGAAATTCATCAGCTCGTCCTCAAGCTCCAGCGCAAATCCCTCCATCTGGTCCACAAACGCCTGCGACTGTTTTAAAGCAAACCGTTCTGCGGCTTTTGGATCCCGCATCTCCCGCTCAATCTGATCACAGCGATCCTCACAGTCCGCAGCCGTGTCCTGTAATTTGCGGTAAGCAAAGAGATCAAAACTCATCTCCTGAATATTCTCCTCACCGAGCTCCGGCAGAATATGTGAAATATAATCCGAAAATACCCCGTTCGGCGATAAAATCAGAATATTCGAAGACTTCAGATTCTGTCTGTCATGATACAAAAGGTAGGCAATCCGATGCAGCGCCACCGATGTCTTGCCGCTTCCCGCCGCTCCCTGAATTACCAGAATCCGGTCCTTCGTATTGCGGATGATCGCATTCTGTTCCTTCTGAATTGTGCGGATAATATTCTTCAGCTGTACCTCGCCGTTGCTGCCAAGCTCCGCCTTTAAAATATCATCATCAATTTTCACATCACTCTCAAATCCGTAAATCATCTTTCCATCCCGGATCTTATACTGCCACTTGGAACAGATTTCCCCTGTCATCTCGCCGCCCGGCGCCAGATAGGAAGCCGGCCCGCGGTCAAAATCGTAGAAAAGACCGCTGACCGGGCTTCTCCAGTCGTAAATCAGCGGCAGCTCGCCCGGCCGCTCCGCAAAATTGCCGATGCCGATATAGAAAATTTCCGGCTCATCATCCCCGTCATAGCGGAAATCCACACGCCCGAAGAACGGAGAATCCAGCATTTTCCGGAAGCGGCTCCGCAGAAGAAGCTGCTCCTGATTCGCATTCACCTGATGCAGCAGTGCCTGCTGATTGTCGTAATCCTCATATCCGTACTGGTCCATCTCGGTATAGTTCTGCCAGTAATAATCGTGCATATTTTCAATCTCTTTCTGTCCGTCCAGCAGAGACTGGCTGATCTCGGCAAGACGCGCCTGCAGCTTTTCCAGCACAAAAGAAAGATATTCCTGTCCGTTTTTCTGGTCTGTCATAAAAGGAAACCTCCTCTTAAAAATATAATGTCGAGTGCCGGAAAACCCGGCTGATCTTATCAGTATAGCAGACAGGCACGTTTCCTGCAATTCAAACATAAAATAAAGAAAAATCCCCTTTGAGGTGCCGCTTTTCTTGGAACCCTTTTTAAAACCACTGTCTGCACAGGAAGAAAAAAGCTGTCTGGATGCGTATCAGAGGGGCGATACAAAAGCCAGAGACATTCTGGTCGAGCGGAATCTGCGCCTGGTCGCGCACGTTGTGAAAAAGTATCAGGGCCTGCCCGATGATCTCGACGATCTGATTTCCATTGGAACGATCGGACTCATCAAGGCGGTGATGACATATGATTCGAAAAAAGGAAACCGGCTGGCCGCATACGCCGCCCGCTGTATTGATAATGAGCTGCTGATGTATCTTCGGAGCAAAAAGAAAACGGCACGGGAGATTTCCCTCTACGAGCCGATCGGAACCGACAAGGAGGGAAATGAGATCCATCTGCTCGACATCGTGGAGGGCGGCGGGGAGGATATCGCGGAACAGTACAACCGGAAAGAGGACGCGGTGCGGCTGTACTGTTATCTGGATTCGGAATTAAAAGAGCAGGAAAAACAGGTGCTTCTTCTCCGGTACGGCCTTGGCGGAAAAGCAGAATACACACAGAAACAGGTCGCTGCCCGGCTCGGCATCAGCCGTTCGTACGTGTCGCGGATCGAGAAGAATGCAATTGAAAAGTTGCGGTTACGGTTTGCCGCTTCGTAAATGCTTGACATTTCAAACGGACTGCTTCTATAATAAAGGGTAAGGAAATCAGGTGCAGAAAAGGTTTCCTTATCCTTACTTTTTCGAACAAAAATCAAAGATAATATCTTCCCGGTGTTCTTGCCGGACATTTTCCCAAAATGAAAAATAAATAGGAACTATACGACCTGCTACTGAAAGAAAAGGAGGTTTTCTTTGTATTGCAGTGTATTATCAGCCACCGTCTCGGGCATGGAGATGATTCCGGTGCAGGTGGAGGCGGATGTCAGTGACGGCATGCCGCAGTTTACGATGGTCGGCTACGTGAGTGCCCAGGTAAAGGAGGCGCAGGACCGCGTGCGGACAGCCCTCAAAAACATGGGAATTTCCCTGCCTCCGAAACGAATTACGATTAATTTATCCCCGGCGGACGTCCGAAAAGAAGGATCGCGTTTCGATCTTCCGATTGCAGCGGGCGTTCTGATGACGCTCGGCCGGATTCCGCCCGGGTCACTCCGGAAAACGATGGTGCTCGGCGAACTCGGCCTTGACGGCCATGTGCAGGAGATCAGCGGTGTGTTTCCGGCAGCGGCGAAGGCGCGGGAGCTTGGATGCACAACGCTTCTTGTTCCGGCCGGAAATGCCGCGGAAGGGGGTCTGGTCGGCGGGCTTCACGTCGTTGGAATCCAGAATTTACAGGAGCTTTTGAACTACTGCTGTGAAGGGAAAATGCCGTCGCTTCCGTCTATAGAAAATCAAAAGAAGGAGGACGGAAAAGAGCCGGACTTTTCCGAAGTGCAGGGCCAGACGGCGGCGCGGCGGGCGGCGCTCATCGCTGCGGCCGGATTTCACAATCTGCTGATGCTGGGGCCGCCGGGCAGCGGAAAATCCATGATTGCAAGGCGGATTCCGACGATCATGCCTCCGATGTCTGAGGAGGAGCAGATGGAAGTAACGCGGATCTACAGCATCGCCGGAATGCTTGCCAAAGGAGAGGGTGTCCGCCGGGAGCGGCCCTTCCGTGCTCCGCATCACACGATGTCGCCGCAGGCTCTTGCAGGCGGCGGAAAACAGCCGTCCCCGGGCGAAATTACGCTGGCACACCGCGGTGTTCTCTTCCTTGATGAACTCCCGGAGATGACGCGCACAACCATTGAGATCCTGCGCCAGCCGCTCGAGGAGCACCGGATTGTGATTTCCCGTGTCAGCGGAAACTATGTGTTTCCGGCGTCATTTCTGATGGTGGCGGCAATGAACCCCTGCCCCTGCGGCTTTTACCCCGACTTATCGCGCTGTACCTGCGCACCCGGCGACATCAGCCGGTATCTCTCGAGAGTCAGCCAGCCGTTCCTCGACCGCATGGATCTCTGCGTGCAGGTGGAAGCACTTTCCTACGAGGATCTGCACGGCGAGGAGCGGTGCGAATCCTCGGCCAGGATGCGGGAAAAAGCGACGGCAGCGGCGCAAATTCAGGCGGCGCGCTACCGGCAGGAGTCGATTCATTTCAATAGCGAACTGAAAGCAGGCCAGATCGAGAAATACTGTATCCTGGAAAAGGCAGCGGAAGAGCTTTTAGAGGATGCCTTCCGCCGCCTGCGCCTCAGCGCGCGTTCCTACCACGGGATTATCCGCACCGCGCGGACAATTGCGGATCTGGACGGGGCGGTCAAAATCGGCGTGCCGCATATCAGCGAGGCGATCTGCTTTCGGAGCGCCGACAAAAGTATATGGAGGATCTGACGTATGGCGATGGAAATCTTTACAGTCGGCCGCGGGCAGGAGGGCTATCCGGAGCGGCTTATGCCGTTCGCGGACATGCCGTCCCGCCTTTTCGTGCGGGGCGCGCTGCCGGTGGATGAGCAGAAAACAGCGGCGATTGTGGGCGCGCGGATGTGTACGGCGTACGGAAAGAGCCAGGCGGCCTTTTTCGCGCAGGTGCTGGCGGCAAACGGCGTGGCGGTGATCAGCGGACTGGCGTGTGGAATCGACGCGGCGGCGCACGAGGGGGCACTGCGCGGAAAGGGAAAGACGTTTGCCGTGCTTGGCTGCGGCGTGGATATCTGCTATCCGAAACAGAATTACCCGCTGATGCGGCGGATGCTGGAGAACGGAGGCGGTGTCTTAAGCGAATTTCCGCCGGGCGCAGAGCCGCTTCCGTGGCATTTCCCGATCCGCAACCGCGTGATCAGTGCGCTGGCAGATGTCGTTCTGGTAATTGAGGCAAAAGAGAAGAGCGGCTCGCTCATTACGGCGGACTACGCGCTGGAGCAGGGAAAAACGGTATTTGCCCTGCCCGGACGGACAACGGATGCGACAAGCCGCGGCTGCAACCGCCTGATCGCGCAGGGAGCGGAAATTGCGATTTCACCCGAAACGATTCTCGAGGAGCTGGGCGTGAAAAAGGCCGGAACAAAAAGAGCCGCACCGCGTCCGCGCTATGGAAAAGAGGCGGAAATGGTTCTGAAAACACTCGCGGCAGAACCGCAGAATCTTGCACAGCTTGCCGGCAGCACCGGAATCCCGCTGCAGGAGCTGACCGGCATTCTGCTGGCACTCGAAATTGACGGCATTATTGCGGAAAATCCGCCGGGCGTGTACATGGCGTTATCGTAAAAGGGACGAGGAAAAGAAAGGTTTTGTGATATTCCGCCCGGTGCACAATTATAATAGAAGAAAAAGAAAAAAGGGGGCTCTTCTGCGCCGCGTGCATGTCTGAAAAAGGAAAAAGAAAAGAAAAAAATCAGGAAAAATCGTTAAAAAATTGAAAAAATCCTGTTATTTTGTCGGGAAACATCGAAAAATGGTACATTTTAAAAATGGAAAACACTTGCAAGAAAAAACTTTTTGGTGTATAGTCAGTGGAAGTTACGACTAATTTAGGAATTATTCTGGAATTTGTAATGATGCAGAACTATGCGATATGAAAAACGCAATATAGATCTGGACAGTTATAAAAATATGTATTCAGGAGGCATCAGAGGTGGCAAAATATCTTGTAATAGTGGAATCACCGGCAAAAGTCAAGACGGTGAAAAAGTATCTCGGGGCAAATTACGAAGTTGCAGCATCTATGGGCCATGTGCGCGATCTGCCGAAAAGCCGGCTTGGAATTGATGTAGAACATGACTTTGAACCAAAATATATCACCATCCGCGGAAAAGGAGAGCTTCTGGCATCTCTTCGAAAAGCCGCAAAAAAAGCAGATAAAGTTTATCTCGCAACTGACCCTGACCGCGAGGGAGAGGCAATTTCCTGGCATCTGTCGATTGCGCTGAATCTCGATGAGAACAAGATGCGCCGCATCACTTTCAACGAGATCACAAAATCAGCAGTCAAAGCGTCGATCAAACAGGCACGCGACATCGATATGAACCTGGTGGACGAGCAGCAGGCGCGCCGCTGCCTCGACCGTATGGTAGGTTATGAAATCAGCCCATTGTTATGGAAGAAAATCAAACGCGGACTTTCCGCCGGCCGTGTGCAGTCCGTTGCACTGCGCATCATCGGCGACCGCGAGGATGAGATCAATGCGTTCATTCCGAAAGAATACTGGACACTGGAAGCAGATCTGAAAATTCCGGGCGAGAAGAAACCGCTCGTCGCAAAATTCCACGGCAAAGGCAGTGAAAAGATGGCGATCGAGACGAAAGAGCAGCTCGATGAAATCTTAAAGGGACTGGAAAATGAGACCTTTACCGTATCCGAAGTGAAAAAAGGAGAGCGTTCCAAGAAAGCACCGCTTCCGTTCACCACGAGTACCCTGCAGCAGGAAGCATCGAAGGTGCTGAACTTCTCCACGCAGAAGACGATGCGTCTGGCGCAGCAGCTCTACGAGGGCGTGGAAGTAAAAGGAAAGGGAACGATCGCTTTGATTTCCTATCTGCGTACCGATTCTACACGAATCAGCGAGGAGGCCGATGCGGCAGCACGTTCCTTTATCCAGGAGCAGTACGGCACAAAATATACCGCAAGCGGGGACACGACGGAGAATAAAAACAGCAAGGCACAGGATGCGCACGAGGCCATCCGTCCGACCGATGTGACGAATACACCGGTAATGGTAAAAGAATCCCTGCCAAGAGATCTGTTCCGCCTGTATCAGCTGATCTGGAAACGCTTTGTGGCAAGCCGCATGCAGCCGGCCGTCTATGAGACAATTTCCGCACGGATCAATGCAGGAGAGTATCTCTTTACAGCAGCTTCCTCCCGTCTGGCATTTGATGGTTTCATGTCCGTTTACACCGATCCGGATGAGGAAAAGAAAGAGAAAAACGCCGCTGTCCGGAGCCTGGAGGCAGGAACGGAGCTGGCACTGGAAAAGATGGATCCGCAGCAGCACTTCACACAGCCGCCGGCACACTACACCGAGGCATCCCTTGTCAAAATGCTTGAGGAACTCGGCATCGGCCGTCCAAGTACGTATGCGCCGACCATCACAACGATCATCAACCGCCGTTACGTGGCAAAGGAGAACAAGAACCTTTACATGACAGAGCTCGGCGAGGTGGTCAACAACATGATGAAAGAGGCATTCCCGAGCATCGTGGATGTCAACTTTACGGCAACGATGGAAGCTCTGCTCGACAGGGTTGGAGATGGCAGTGTTCCGTGGAAGACAGTAGTCGAGAACTTCTGGCCGGATCTCTATGAGGCGGTCACAGAGGCAGAAAAGAACCTCGAAGAAGTTAAGGTAGAGGATGAGGTGACGGATGTCATCTGCGAGAACTGCGGCCGCAACATGGTGGTCAAATACGGCCCGCACGGAAAATTCCTCGCCTGCCCGGGATTCCCGGACTGCAAGAACACGAAGCCGTATCTGGAAAAGATCGGTGTTCCGTGTCCGAAGTGCGGAAAAGAAGTGATCCTGCGCAAGACGAAAAAAGGACGGAAATATTATGGATGCGAAAACAATCCGGAATGCGATTTCATGTCCTGGCAGAAACCGTCTGCCAAGAAATGCCCGCAGTGCGGCGGCTATATGCTGGAAAAAGGCAATAAGCTGGTCTGCGCGGACGAGCAGTGCGGCTATGTAGAAGCACGCGAAAAGAAAGACGAAGACTGAGAATGACAAAGCGGTCTGTACTGGTGAAAAACTGGTGCAGGCCGTTTTTTTTGCTTATCGAGGCGGAAAAACAGGAAGATCCGAAAAAATTTAGCATGAATTTTTATAAAATTTATAGTTTTCTGAAAAATATATTGATTTCCGGAAAACTACATGATAGAATGAGCTTAGTTTTAAGGGTTGTCTGAAAAAGGCATCAGTGTGCATTTTTTTCGGCGGATACGCCAAAAAAATGCAGAAAATAAAGAAAGGAGAAGAACATGAGCGTACAACTGCTGGATAAAACCAGAAAAATCAACAAACTGCTTCATAACAATCACTCCACGAAGGTCGTGTTCAACGATATCTGTGAAGTCCTGATGGAAACGTTAAGTTCCAATATCCTGGTGATCAGTAAAAAAGGAAAAGTGCTGGGCATCAGCCTTTGCCCGGGCGTGGAAGAAATTACGGAGCTGATCGAGGATAAGGTGGGCGGTTATGTCGATGCCGCATTAAACGAGCGTCTCCTCGGCGTACTCTCCACAAAAGAGAACGTCAATTTACAGACCCTCGGCTTTGAGCGGCCTGGTGTAGAGCGCTACACCGCAATTATCTGCCCGATCGAGATCGCCGGAGAACGCCTTGGTACCGTATTTATGTACCGCTGCACCCCGCAGTACGATATCGACGATATCATCGTCAGTGAGTACGGCACAACCGTTGTCGGACTGGAAATGATGCGTTCCGTCAACGAGGAAAATGTGGAGGAAAACCGCAAGGTTCAGGTGGTTAAATCCGCATTCAACACGTTGTCCTTCTCCGAACTGGAAGCCATCATCCATATCTTTGATGAACTGAACGGGGATGAGGGCATTCTGGTTGCAAGCAAAATTGCAGACCGCGTCGGCATCACAAGATCCGTCATCGTAAATGCCCTCCGCAAATTCGAGAGCGCAGGCGTCATCGAGTCCCGTTCCAGCGGTATGAAGGGAACGTATATCAAGGTATTAAATGATTATATCTTTGATGAACTCGACGAGATCAAAGCAAGAAAGAACCTGAAAGGAAAGGGCGATGCCCATCCGGACGAGGCGAAAAAATAAAAAAGTGGAATGTAGAAAAGAATCGGAGCCGTTTAAGAATGGCGCCGTTTCTTTTTGTGCAAAAAAGCATTCGTGGAGCGGAAAAAAATGGTATCATTCCCGTTTTTAGGAATAAACTATAATTAGATTCTAAAGAGAGTATAAAATATGAAAAAGTTGCCAAAATAAGAAAAAACGAGAAAATAAGAGAAATTAAGAGCTATCACGAGAAAAAAAAAGAGAATTACAAAATTCATACATTTGCGAAATGAGGTGGAAAACACTATAGTAAGAACCATCAAGTAGCACTCGAATGAACTGAGTGCTAATAAATAAAACTGAATGAAATCTTGAAGGAGGAAACATAAATGAAGTTAGTACCTTTAGGTGACAGAGTTGTATTAAAAGAGTTAAAAGCAGAGGAAACCACAAAATCCGGTATCGTACTTCCGGGACAGGCACAGGAGAAACCGCAGCAGGCTGAGGTTATCGCAGTAGGACCTGGAAAAGTAGAAGACGGCAAAGAAGTAAAAATGGAAGTTGCAGTCGGAGATCAGGTAATCTATTCCAAATATGCAGGAACCAACGTCAAACTGGAAGACGAAGAGTACATCATCGTAAAACAGGATGACATTCTGGCAGTTGTAAAATAAAGAATAATCAAGTAAAAATCAGGAGGCATGACAATCATGGCAAAAGAGATTAAATATGGAGCAGAGGCAAGAAACGCTCTTCAGAATGGTGTAAACCAGCTTGCAGATACCGTACGTGTAACCCTTGGACCGAAAGGAAGAAACGTTGTTCTGGACAAACAGTACGGCGCTCCGCTCATCACAAACGATGGTGTTACGATTGCAAAAGAGATCGAGCTGGCAGACGGCTTTGAAAACATGGGCGCACAGCTCATCAAAGAAGTTGCTGCAAAGACCAACGACGTAGCAGGTGATGGTACCACAACCGCAACCGTTCTGGCACAGGCTATGGTAAACGAAGGAATGAAAAACCTGGCAGCAGGCGCTAACCCGATCGTTCTTCGTAAGGGAATGAAGAAAGCAACCGATAAAGCTGTTCAGATCCTTGCAGAGATGAGCCAGCCGGTAGCAGGCAAAGAGCAGATTGCAAAAGTTGCAGCTGTTTCTTCCGGAAGCGAAGAAGTAGGCCAGATGGTAGCTGACGCTATGGAAAAAGTTTCCAAAGACGGCGTTATCACCATCGAGGAGTCCAAGACCATGCAGAACGAGCTGGAGCTGGTAGAAGGTATGCAGTTCGACCGTGGATATATCTCCGCTTACATGTGCACCGATATGGAGAAAATGGAAGCCGTTCTCGACAATCCATATATCCTGATTACCGATAAGAAACTGTCCAACATTCAGGAAGTTCTTCCGCTGCTGGAGCAGATCGTACAGAGCGGCGCAAGACTGCTGATCATCGCTGAGGACGTAGAGGGCGAGGCTCTCCAGACACTCGTGATCAACAAACTGCGCGGAACCTTCAACGTAGTAGCTGTCAAAGCACCGGGATACGGCGACAGAAGAAAAGCAATGCTCGAGGATATCGCAATCCTGACCGGCGGCCAGGTGATCTCCGAGGAAGTTGGTCTGGAATTAAAAGACGCTACTCTGGAAATGCTCGGACGTGCAAAATCTGTTAAAGTTCAGAAAGAGAACACCGTTATCGTTGACGGTGCCGGCGCAAAAGATGCCATCGCAGCAAGAATCGGCCAGATCAGATCCCAGATCGAGGAGACCACTTCTGAGTTCGATAAAGAGAAACTGCAGGAGAGACTGGCAAAAATGGCAGGCGGCGTAGCTGTGATCCGTGTAGGTGCAGCAACCGAGACCGAGATGAAAGAAGAAAAACTCCGTATGGAGGATGCTTTAAATGCAACGAGAGCAGCCGTAGAAGAGGGTATCATCGCAGGCGGCGGTTCTGCATACATCCATGTAACAACACAGCTTGCAGAGCTGATTGACAGCTTGGACGGCGACGAGAAGATCGGTGCAAGAATCGTACAGAAAGCACTTGAGGCTCCTCTGTTCCACATCGTAACAAACGCAGGTCTGGAAGGCGCTGTTGTTATCAACAAAGTAAAAGAGTCCAAAGTAGGTGTTGGATTTGATGCATACAACGAAGAGTATGTAGACATGATCCAGGCTGGTATCCTTGATCCGGTTAAGGTTACCAGAAGCGCACTGCAGAACGCTACCAGCGTTTCCGCAACCCTGCTGACCACCGAGTCCGTAGTTTCCACCATCAAAGAGCCGGCTCCGGCTATGCCGGCAGGCGCAGACGGCGGAATGGGAATGATGTAATTTCCGGGATAAAAATGTCTGGTAAAACAAAATAAGAAAACCGGCTGGCAAAGACCGTAGCGGAACATGGGTTCCGAAGTCCTGTCTTTGCCGGCCGATTTTTTAGTGGAAAGTTTTTCTTCCATTTCGAATGGCCCTGAATCGTTACAAAAAATTTCAGAAAGTTTTCATGCTTTCGCCGGGCGGCGTATATGGACGCTTCCGGCGTTTTATGCTATACTGATTTGTAGGATGTTGGGGGAAATACAACAAAGGAGAAGAAACACACATGGCAAGTCGTTATGAATCCGACATGACAAGGAAGGAGAAGATGCAGCTCGAAAAAGAGAAGCTGTCGAAAATGAATTTTAAAGAGAAACTGGCCTATATCTGGGAATACTACAAGGCTGTCATTTTCGGCATCATCGCTGTTATCTTCATCATCGGCACGATTGTGAATATCCATGAAAATGCGAAGTATTATGACCTCGTGAGCATTGCCGTAGTGGATTACGCAGGACTGCAGGATGTAAGTCCGATCGAGGAGGACCTAAAAGAAGCGCTCGGAACCGGAGATAAGTACGAAAAGGTAAGCATCGATACAAGCTACAGCTTCGGTGAAAAACTGGAAAACGCGGATTACAACACGCTGATGAAATTCACAGCCGTGATTGCCGCACAGAGCATGGATGTTCTGATCTGTTCACAGGCCGTGTACGACAACTACAGCAAAGACGATTATTTTCTGGATCTGTCCACACTGTTTGACGAAGCGACGTGTGAGAAGTACGGGATAAAGGCGGGAGATACCTGCCTCGACATTTCCAAATTGAAAAAGTACCAGGATATGGGCCTTACGTACTATGAGCCGTGTTATCTGACCGTGTTGGTCAATACAAAGAACGCGGACAATGTAGCAAAACTGATCGAATATCTTGAGGAGGATGGAGTAAATGAGTGATCTGTACACAGAAGTGCTGGTGAAAAAACAGCAGACAGGAAAAGACAAGGCGATCAAAGGAGTTCTGATCTTCTTTACCGTTCTTTTTGCAGCCGCAGGAATTATGATGAATCCGCTGATTCTGCTTCTTGCGCTGGTTCTTGGAATCGTAGACTATATTTTTATCCCGAAGCTTTCGGTAGAGTTTGAGTATCTGTACGTCAACGGCGAGCTGGACATCGACCGCATCTATTCGCAGTCAAGAAGAAAAAGAGCCGCAAGCTATGAGCTTTCCAACATGGAAATCCTGGCGCCGTACCAGTCCCATCAGCTTGATTCCTACAAAAACAACCAGAGTATCAAACGTTACAACTATTCCTCCGGCATCGAAGGACAGGGCCACAAACCGTACGCATTCGTCATCTCCAAGGACAATGCCATGCAGATGGTGATCTTCGAGCCGGACGAAGTGATGTTAAAAGATATCCGCAACCGTGCACCAAGAAAAGTATTTATGGATTGACAGCTTTTTTGTTTTATGTTAAATTAGGTGATAAATCAAAAAGACTTAAGAAGAAAGGAAGAAATGAAAATGGGTACAATTATTGGTGATGGTATTACCTTCGATGATGTGCTTCTGGTTCCGCAGTATTCTGAAGTAACCCCAAACATGGTAGATCTGACTACGCATCTGACCAAGAAGATCAAGCTGAACATCCCGATGATGAGCGCCGGCATGGATACGGTTACAGAACACCGTATGGCAATTGCCATGGCACGTCAGGGAGGAATCGGTATTATTCACAAGAATATGTCGATTGAGCAGCAGGCAGAAGAAGTAGACAAAGTAAAACGTTCTGAGAACGGTGTTATCACCGATCCGTTCTATCTGTCTCCGGAGCACACCCTGGAAGATGCCAATAATCTGATGGCAAAATTCCGTATTTCCGGTGTCCCGATTACCGAGAACGGAAAACTGGTTGGTATTATTACAAACCGTGATCTGAAGTTTGAAACTGATTTCACCAAGAAAATCAAAGAGTCCATGACCAGCGAAAACCTGATCACTGCAAAAGTAGGCGTTACGCTGGACGAGGCAAAAGCAATCCTTGCAAAATCCAGAAAAGAAAAACTTCCGATTGTCGATGACGATTTCAACCTCAAAGGTCTGATCACCATCAAAGATATCGAGAAAACCATCAAGTACCCATTGTCCGCCAAGGATGAGCAGGGACGTCTGCTCTGCGGTGCCGCAGTCGGCATCACGGCAAACGTGCTCGATCGTGTCGATGCGCTGGTAAAAGCACACGTAGACGTGATCGTCATCGACTCCGCTCACGGACATTCCGCAAATATCTTCAAAACACTTCGTCTCATCAAAGAGCATTATCCGGATCTGCAGGTAATCGCCGGAAACGTGGCAACCGCAGAGGCAACAAGAGACCTGATCGCAGCCGGAGCAGACGCTGTTAAAGTCGGTATCGGACCTGGTTCTATCTGTACGACCCGTGTCGTTGCAGGTATCGGTGTACCGCAGGTCACAGCCGTTATGGACTGCTATGAGGAAGCAAAGAAGACCGGAACTCCGATCATCGCCGACGGCGGTATCAAGTACTCCGGAGACATGACAAAGGCTATCGCAGCCGGTGCCAATGTCTGCATGATGGGAAGCATCTTCGCAGGATGCGATGAGAGCCCGGGAGATTTCGAACTGTTCCAGGGAAGAAAATACAAAGTATACCGTGGAATGGGATCCATCGCAGCCATGGAGAACGGAAGTAAAGACCGTTACTTCCAGACCGGCGCCAAGAAACTGGTTCCGGAAGGTGTGGAAGGCCGTGTGGCATACAAGGGTCTTGTAGAGGATACCGTATTCCAGCTGATCGGCGGACTTCGTTCCGGCATGGGCTACTGTGGAGCAAAAGATGTTGAGACCTTAAAGGAGACCGGAAAATTTGTGAAGATTTCCGCAGCATCCTTAAAAGAGTCCCATCCGCATGATATCCACATCACCAAAGAGGCTCCGAACTACAGCGTGGACGATAAATAAGAATAAAAAGTCGCAAAAGGCAGAAGGGGGAAAGGGCAGAAACTTTTCAGCTTCTGCCTTTTCAAATGAGGGGGCGCTTATTTGCAGCGGGGAGAGAACATATGGCACAGAAGAGACGGGGAAAAATGACAAGAAAACAGAGGCAGCGCCAGCTTCACCGCAGAATGTTTCTGACGGGAGTTCTGGTGGTGCTGATCTGCGTCGGCATTTACAGCGGCATCCGCTGTGTGGCAAAAACGGCAAGTGATATCACGGCCGTTGACTATTCCGGTTCTGATTATGAGGACAACGATATCACCGACTGGACCGGCGCTCCGCCGATTGATGTGGAGCTTCTGACGCCGAACAGCTGGTCCAGACCGCAGACGAGGCTGAAAAAGGTGGACGGCATCGTTATTCACTACACGGCAAACCCGGGAAGCACGGCGATGCAGAACCGTGATTACTTTGAAAACCTGCCTGAGACGCAGGAGGCGCAGGCCAGCAGCCATTTCGTCGTCGGCATCGAGGGAGAAGTCGTTCAGTGTATCCCGACGAGTGAATGGTCGTATGCATCGAACCAGCGTAATTTCGATACGATCTCGATTGAATGCTGCCACCCGGATGACAGCGGTGAATTTACCGATGAGACATACAATTCTGTGGTCCAGCTCGCCGGTTTCTTATGCAAGCGGTTCAATCTGACTTCGGACGATGTGATCCGTCACTATGATGTAACCGAAAAGCTCTGCCCTCTGTACTACGTGGAGCATGAGGATGCCTGGATTCAGATGAAGGCAGATATTCAGGCATATGCGGATTCACTTTCCTAAGAGCTGTTTTTAAGAAAAATGAAAAAATCCCCGTTGGGAAAATCAGTTTCAGGAGAAATGATTTTTCCAACGGGGATTTTTCTGTTATCCAATATTTTTAGTAATAGTAACGGCGTCTGCGCCGCTTTCTTTTTTTCGTATTTCCGCCGAGTGCAATCCAGCAGAACAGCCGTACAAACGTGATGCCGAAGAGAACGCCGATGCTGTCGATGCCGACGTCCTTTACCGACGGGCCGCGGTTGGCGACCATCGTCTGGTGGAACTCATCGCTCGCGGCAAAGGCGACACAGAGGATGCCGGCAAGAAATGTGAGCGCGAAGCCGCGCAGGCCGTAGACGTAGAGCGGAAGCGAAACACAGATTGCAAGCAGACAGTACTCTGTCATATGAGCCAGCTTCCGCACCGGGTACTGATACTCGTCAGCCAGTTCCTGGATCTTCTCATCATCCCATCCGCGGTCCATGACGTGGTCGATCGTGATGAAAATGCCGCGTGCCACCTTTTCACTGAGATGTGAGGATTCCGTTCCGTTCTGGGAAGAGAAGGAGAAAATCATCGACATCATCAGAATCGCCGGGATGAAGGAAAACGGTTTTAACAGTGCAATTACAATTCGATTCATAAAATACCTCCAGTAAAACAAAGCAGGTCAGATCGGAAACTTTTTATGCGGTATGCTCGCGGATTCTGGCAATCGCAGAAAAGATCAGGAATGCCAGCAGGTTCACGATTACGACCGTCGCTCCGGCAGGGGAGGACAGGAAAAACGAGAGGGACATGCCAAGAAGGAAGCATACCACGGAAAGAACCGCGGAGCAGATTACCACGCTCTGGAAGGTATGGCAGAGACGCATCGAGGTCAGTGCCGGGAAAATCAGCAGGCTGGAGATCAGAAGCGCGCCCATCATGCGCATGCCGAGGACGGTGGTGATGGCGGTTAAGAATGCCAGCAGCATGTTGTAAACCTCTGCGCGGACACCGGTTGCTTTGGCAAATGTCTCGTCGAAAGTGACGGCAAAAATACGGTTGTAATACAGGACGAACAGGATCAGCACGATGATGGAGAGCACCACGGAGAGAACAACGTCCTCATCACTCATCGCAAGGATGCTTCCGAACATGTAGTTGTTGACATCGGTGTTCATGCCGCTCGACCACGAAACCGTGATGACACCGATCGCAAGCGCAGAGCTTGAAATCAGGCCGATGGCGGCGTCGCCTTTGATCTTGCTGGATTCGTTCATGCGGAGCAGCAGAAAGGCGGCAAGCACGACGACAGGGATTGTGAAGGCAAGCGGAGCAAAACCGAGTGCCGTTGCAATTGCAAGAGAGCCGAATCCGACATGGGAGAGGCCGTCGCCGATCATGGAGTAGCGCTTTAACACGAGGCTGACGCCAAGCAGTGCGGCACACAAAGAGACGAGAATGCCGACCACAAGGGCACGCTGCATAAACGGATAAGAAAGCATTTTCAGCAGATTCGAAATCATAAGTCGGCACCTCCTAAAAACTGTTTTCCAGCCTCGGTTTTCAGATACTCGTCCGTCGGACCGAAGAAGACCTGCTTCTGGTCGAGCTGGAGAATGTGCGTTGCGTCCGGCAGAATATTGCGGATATCGTGGGAAACCATGATGATCGTAACGTTCTGCTCGCGGTTGATGCGGCGGATGAGCTGGTACATTTCGTTTGTCATGACCGGGTCAAGGCCAGTGACCGGCTCGTCGAGGAGCAGCAGTTTCTTTGTGGCGCAAAGCGCACGAGCGAGAAGCACACGCTGCTGCTGGCCGCCGGAGAGATCACGGTAGCACCGTTTCTTTAATGAAAGGAGGTCGAGAAGCTCCATATTGCGGAGCGCGTCCTCTTTGTCTGCCTTTGTGTAAAACGGCGGGAAATGCGGGTGGTTCTGCCGGCCGGACAGCACGACTTCCCAGACGCTCGCCGGGAAATCCTTTTGTGCGGCGGTCTGCTGCGGCAGATAGCCGATCTCGCTTGGATGAAGCCCGTCGCCGGTTGTGATCGAGCCGGTGGACGGATTTTTTAAGTGAAGCAGTCCCTTGATCAGAGTACTTTTTCCGGAACCGTTCTCGCCCACAATACAGAGGTAGGAGCCGGCTTCCAGGGCAAAGTTGACATCGGTCAGGACCGGGATGCCCTCGTAGGAGAAGGTGACATCACTGCAGGTAAGTAGAGCCATTTAGTTTAAAGCCTCCTTTAATGCGGAAACGTTCTGTTCCATGAGGGAGAGATACGTAGCGCCGCTTTCGAAATCATCTTTGGATACATTGTGACAGGAATGAAGCAGCAGCTTTTTCGCGCCGGTCGCCTCACAGATGGAGTCCGTCATTTGTTCATTGGACAGCTCGGTGTGGAAAACGACGGGAATCTGTTCTTCCTTGATTTTATCAATTAAAAAAGAAAGGGTTTTGGCACTTGCCTCGGATTCCGAGGAGCAGCCGGGAAACGCCGCGTAGTAGTCGAGGCCGTAGGTGTCCGCAAAGTAGCGGAACGGGAAACGGTCGCCGAAAACAATGGTATGGCGGCTTGCAATTGCGGTGACATCGGAAAATTCCTCATCGAGGGAGGCAAGCGAAGCAAGATACGAGGCGGTGTTTGCCTGGTATTCATCCGCATGCTCCGGGTCGAGGCGGCAGAGGGAATCGCAGAGTTTCTGGACAATCCGCATCGCATTTTTCGGCGAGGTCCAGACGTGCTCGTCCTGTTCGCCGTGGGATTCGTGCGCATGATCATGGGAAGATTCGTCGTGTGTATCCTCGTCCTCATGGTCGTGTACATCCTCGTGATCTGCATCTTCGTCCTCATGGTCGTGCGCATCCTCGTCTTCATGATCGTGTGCGTGGCCGTGGGTCTCCATTCCCTCGACGGTTTCCTCGGCAACGGTGTCAACGCAGTCCATCAGCGTCACTACCTCTTTGTTCGAGGTATCGACAGAATCAAGGATTGTCTCGACCCAGGCATCGGAATCGCCGCCGACGTAGACGAAGAGATCACATTCGGAAACCGTAATCATATCGCCCGGTGTCGGTTCAAACGAGTGACTTTCCGCACCCGGGGAAAGCAGCATGTGGAGATCGAGATGATCGCCGCCGATGGCGCGCAGAAAATCATACTGCGGAAAAATCGTAGCCACGGCGGAGAGTTTCGTGTTCTCCTGGGAATCCGCCGTCTCTTTTGAGGATCCCGCACAGCCCGTCAGAAGAAGGAGGGCAGGAAGGAGGAGAAGGCGTAACGTTTTTTTTGAAAAAAATGTCATGATACTCCTTTCTGAAAGAAAACACGGAGGCATTCGAAAAAGCTCCGTATCAGACTGTTTCGTGACAAATGCCGCAGGAGTGGGAAGCGGCAGACGGGAACAAATGTCCCCGAAAAAAGATCAGTTATCATCATATAGCAGGGAGGATTCATTTGTCAAGGAAAGGAAAACCAGTTATAGAAAAGAGGGAAAAAAACTGCCTTTCCCTGTAAAAAAGAAAGGCAGTTTTGAGAAAATTTCTTGATTTTAGGATACCCTGCGGAACTGTGCCTGGTAGAGCTGGTAGTACGCGCCCTGTTTTGCCATCAGTTCGTCGTGGGTTCCCTGCTCGAAAATCTTTCCGTGGTCGATCACGAAAATCCGGTCCGCATTTTTAATAGTAGAAAGACGGTGCGCAATGATGAACGAGGTACGGCCCTTCAACAGGCTTTCGATTCCCTGCTGCACCTGAATTTCTGTCTGTGTGTCGATGCTGGACGTCGCCTCGTCGAGAATCAGAATCCGCGGATCGGACACCATCGTTCTGGCAAAGGCGAGAAGCTGGCGCTGGCCGTTGGAAAGACGGGCACCGCGCTCGCTGATCTCGGTGTCGTAGCCGTCCGGCAGTTCTATGATAAAGTCATGGGCATGCACGGCCTTTGCGGCGGCAATGATTTCTTCCTCCGTGGCATCGAGCTTTCCATACGCAATGTTGTCGCGGATCGTGCCGGAGAAGAGAAAGTTGTCCTGTGTCATCACGCCCATCTGGGCACGCAGGCTGTTGATGGAGACATCCGTCAGGCTGTGGCCGTCGACGCGGACCGTTCCCGAAGTAATATTGTAGAAACGGCTGATCAGATTGACAATGGTCGTCTTTCCAGCGCCGGTCGGGCCGACGAGTGCGATCGTCTCACCGGGAGCCGCTGTAAAGCTGACATCTTTTAAAACCAGCGTGTCCGGATCATCGGAGTAGGCAAAGCTGACATGGTCGAACGTTACTTCTCCTTTGATCGGCGGCAGTTCTGTGACGCCAGGCTTGTCGGCAACCTCCGCTGGTGTGTCGAGGATCTCAAAGATTCGCTCCGCAGCGGAAAGGTTCGTGATCAGCTTGTTGTAAAAACCGGCCAGGTTCTGGATCGGATCCCAGAACATCGTCAGATACATCGCAAATGCCGTGAACGTACCGATCGGAACGGCATCCACGCCGAGCACGGAAATACCGATAAAATACAGAAGAAACGTTCCGATGCCCCAGGTCACCTCGATCACAGCGGAAAAACCATCCGCCAGGCGGACCGCATGGATGAAGGAGTTCTGATGCTCAAGAAGAAGCCGGTCAAACTCGCCCTGCGATTCCTGCTCTGCGGTAAAGCTCTTGATGATGCGGATACCGGAGAAGTCCTCGTGGATATACGCCGTAACATTGGAAGATTTTTTCCGGAACGTCTGCCATCTCTTGTGTGCGACGATCTGAATAAAATACATGCCGATAGCGATCAGCGGCAGCACGAGAATCGCACTTAAGGAGAGCCAGATGTTTTTGATCATCATGATCACCAGAATGGCGATGATCGTGAGAATGTTCGGAATCAGCTTTGTGACACCGTCGTTCAGCACATCCTTTAACGAGTTGACATCGCCGATGATGCGTGCCAGAATCTTTCCGGCCGGGCGGGTATCGAAAAAGCTGAAGCTTAAGGTCTGGATATGCGTGTAGAGCTCGTCACGGATTTCCAGAAGAATGTTGTTGGTAATACGCGCCATCAGAAGCATCCGCAGGCGGACACCGGCCGCGTAAACCAGGTTGATCACAACCATGAATACGCAGAGGGCAATAAGCCCGCGCCAGTCTTTCTGCGCAATATTGACGTCGATGGCGTACTCCAGGAGCAGCGGGTTCACAGTGGAAATCGCGATGGTAACGGCGAGAACCACGAGAACGACGGCAACCTGGCGTTTATAATTTTTTAAGTAGGAGAAGAGGCGGCGGATGGTCGCGCTCTTTAAGACCTCTTTCTGCTCTTCATCTACTTTACTGGAATTGATAGCCATAATCGTATTGTTCCTCTCTTAACGGGTAAGTAAATACAGAAGTTGTCGGGTAACAGATTAAATTGAATTAAGCATTGGCAGGAAGTGCCTGCTCGAGGGCTGCCTTTGCTTTATGGTAATCACCGTACTGAGCCTCCCAGGTGGAGTAGTACAGGCCTTTCTGTGCCATCAGACTCTCATGCGTGCCGCGCTCGGCGATGCGTCCGTGATCGAGATACAGGATCTCATCGGCACTCTGCACCGAAGAAATGCGGTGGGCAATGATGATCTTGGAAACATCTTTTTTCTCGGCGAGATGGCTCTGGATTTCGTATTCGGTCTCCATATCGAGCGCCGAGGTGGAATCATCCAGTACAAGGATCGGAGCCTGTTTTGCCAGGGCGCGTGCGATGGAAAGACGCTGCTTCTGACCGCCGGAAAGTCCCATGCCGCGTTCGCCGATGACGGTTTCGTACTGATCCGAAAGATGGTCGACGAACTCGGAAGCACATGCAGCGGAGACAGCGTTATGTACCTCCTCGGATTTCATCGTGCTGCGGCTGCCGAGGCGGACATTCTCAGAAATGGTATCTGAGAACAGGAAGACGTCCTGCATGACGACGGAAGAAGTATCGCGCACGGTGCGCAGCGGCAGGGTGCGGATATCGTGGCCGTCGAGACAGATGTAACCGTTGGTGACATCGTAAAAACGCTCGAGCAGATTGACGATGGTTGTTTTTCCGGAACCCGTCATACCCATGATGCCGAGTGTGTGGCCCTGCTTTAAGGTAAAGTCGATATCCTGCAGAATCGGTGTGTCATGCAGGGAGAAATCGACGTGATGGAATTCCAGGTCACCCGGAAGTTTTGAAAGCTCCACCGGATTTTCCGGTTCTGCGATCTGCGGCTCCTCTGCGAGAATTTTGTTCAGCTTCTTGTTGGAAGCAATCGCAGAAGCGAAGCAGTTGCCGAGCCAGCCGACGTTTTCGATCGGCCAGGTGATCTTGGAGGTGTACTCCATAAAGGCCGTTAAAACACCGAGCGTAATGCGTCCGTGGATGACACCGTAGCCGCCCGCGAGAAGGACGAGCACGCGCATCAGCTTCGTAAGAAACGAGATGGCGGGATCGTATTTCATCAGGACGCGCGCCTGATCCATGTTGAGATCGCAGTATTTCTGATTGTGTTTCCGGAATTTTTTGATCTCATACGGTTCCCGTGCAAAGGATTTGACGGTGCGGACACCGGCGAGATTTTCCTGTGCAACGGTATTCATGACGGCGTTTTCCTCGCTGATCGCATCGTAGACACGGTCGAGTTCTTTTTCGAGGCGGATTGCGATGCCTGCGACGAAAGGAAGGATCGCCACGGAGACGAGTGTCAGCGGCAGATCCAGTTTGACCATACTGACCATTGCCATCATGATACAGATCAGGCCTTCTAAGATCAGCATGCCGGCAAAGCCGAGGATATCCCAGATCCGGTCGACGTCATCGCGCACGCGGGCGAGGAGTTCGCCGGTATTGTTTTTGTCAAAGTATTCCACCGAAAGCCGCTGGACGTGGCGGAACAGGTTGTCCCTCATCTGGCTGGCGACGCGGACGCTGCTGACATCGAATAAAAATTCTTTGATGTACTGAAACAGGGCTTTTGCGGCACCGATCAGAAGAAAGGCGGCAAGGTATTTCCAGAGCAGTTCCATTTTGTGACTGACCAGCACGTCATCCACGATGTGCAGCGTGACAAGCGGCGCGAGCATATCGAGAAAGACACTTAAGGCCATGGAACCAAAAGCGAAAACGTAGTAGTACCAGTTCTGGAGCAGGTACTTACCGATTGGATTTTTCTTCATGAATGTTAAAACCTCCTCATTGATGTCGTTTGGGTGTCTGGCAGAACATGGGCTTTCAAAAGCTCCGTAAGTGTGGGAACGGAACAACGGGAAACGAAAGCGAAGGCTGCGTTTGTATATAAAAGAAGGGAATCGATGCGGTAAGAAGACCGCGGAATCTGCCTGCCGGAAACGGAGCGAAGCCGGAAAGAACGGTTTCGTACTGTTTATAGCAATAAAAAAAGCCGCAGTATCGACGTACCGCGCCTTCTGTGCGAAATAGCAGGCATAAAGAATGCATAGAGATTTGTTATGCAGAGTTAATGCTTACAAAGAATTTCGAAAGAAGGGCAGCCACCTGGTTTGATCGCCATACGAAGTTTATTCTGTTTTACGCTGGATGCATAAATAAGATTGATCATAAGTGGTGTTCTCCTTTCATGATTTTTTCTGCCGCATCTGATCGAACACGACAGCTTATGGTTCTAAGCTACTCCTGTTTTCCGGATTTGTCAATTGTTATTTTCAAAAATTAAAAAATAAAAGCTGCAAAAGGTATGAAAATTGCGAATTTGGGTAGCTGTTTTGGGGAATATGCGATATAATAAACGAGAGTATAAGCGGAAAAATCACAAGATAACATGTGAAACGAGGGGACAAAAAGATGGAAAAAATAATTGCAGGCCTGGTGCAGATGGATTCTGGGCCGGATATGAATGAAAATATGCGTATGGCCGAGCAGTATGTGCGGGAGGCGGCGGAACAGGGAGCGAAGCTGATTCTTTTCCCGGAGACCGCAGAATACACGGGAGCAGACATGCCGGGGCACGCAAGTGCAGTGCCGGGCTACGTCAGCCGCCGGTTTTCCAGCCTTGCCAAACGGTACGGTGTCTATCTGCACTGCGGCAGCATGACGGTACGGCGCCATCCGGGGCGTCCGTCCAACACGTCGTTTCTGTTCGGACCAGATGGAGAAACGATTGCAGAATACAGCAAAATACATATGTTTGATGTAAATATTCCGGGCAGTGTCTCCTACGAAGAATCACACGAGATCTGTCCGGGAAATGAAATTGTTCTTGCGGACACGGCGCTTGGCCTGTTCGGCATGAGCATCTGCTACGATATCCGCTTTCCGGAACAGTACCGGCTGATGGCATCCTCCGGAGCAGATGCATTTCTGATAGCGGCGGATTTTACGAAAGCAACGGGAGAGCGCCACTGGGAAGCACTGCTGCGCACGCGCGCCATTGAAAACGGATGCTACGTGCTCGCCGCCAACCAGTGCGGCCAGAAAGCGCGGTTTGAGGCGTACGGCCATTCCATGATCATTGCGCCGGACGGCGAAATTCTTGCGGAGGCAGATGATACCCCGCAGGTACTCATCGCAGAGCTGGATCCGGAAGTGCTGGAGCGGACAAGAAATGAAATCCCGTCTCTGGAAAACAGGAGAGACGATCTTTACCGTGTAAGCTCGGGAAACGTACGGATTTATGAAGAATAAAAATGCAGGGAGGAAATAAGAAGATGGATCAGTTTATACAGTATACCCCGACGGAAGTCGTGTTCGGAAAAGAGACCGAAAACCAGGCAGGCGCTGAGGTAAAGAAATGGGGCGGCACAAAGGTGCTCGTCGTTTACGGAGGCGGAAGTGCAAAACGGAGCGGTCTTCTGGACCGAGTGGAAGCATCTCTTGCAAAAGAGGGCCTTGCCTTTGAAGAGCTTGGCGGCGTAAAACCAAACCCGAGACTTGCCCTTGCCGAGGAGGGTGTGAAAAAAGCAGTGGAAATGCAGGCAGACTTTATTCTTGCCGTCGGCGGCGGAAGCTCGATTGACACCGCAAAAGCCGTTGCGCATGGAGCTGCAAATCCGGCGGAGGCACTCTGGGATATCTGGACGAAAAAAGTACCGCTGACAAAATCTCTCCCGGTAGGAGCGGTTCTGACGATACCGGCAGCCGGAAGCGAGATGAGCGATTCAGCCGTTCTGACAAACGAGGCAATCGGCAAAAAGGCCGGCATCAACACGCCGTTCAACCGCTGCAAATTTGCCATCATGAACCCGGAGCTGGCAGCAACCCTGCCGAAATACCAGATTGCCTGCGGCGTAACCGACATCATGATGCACACGATGGAGCGCTATTTCATTCCGGAGAGCCAGTGCGAGATGACGGACGAGATCGCAGAGGGACTCCTCCGTACCGTAATCAAAAACGGACCGAAGGTTCTGGAAAACCCATCCGATTACAATGCGATGGCGGAAATCATGTGGTGCGGAAGCCTGTCACACAATGGACTGACGGAGTGCGGACGCGGCAAAGATTTTTCGGTACATAAATTCGGCCATGCGTTAAGTGCAAAATACGATGTAGCACACGGCGCATCCCTGGCGGCAGTCTGGGGTGCCTGGGCGAAATACCAGTACGATGAGGAGACGGTTCTCTGGCGGTTTGCACGGTTTGCAGAAAAAGTCTGGGGCATCACAGAGGGAAGCGATCACAAACGGGCAACGGAAGGCATTGAGCGCACAGTAGCGTTCTTCCATTCGCTCGGCATGCCGACCTCCCTGCATGAGCTTGATATCCCGAACCCGTCGGATGAGGATCTGCGTGCCCTTTCCATGGATGCAACACAGCAGGACACTGTAAAACTGTCCCGCATCCGCAAGCTGGGCGCACAGGAAGTATATGAGATTTACCAGATGGCGCGATAAAAGGAGGAAAACCAGATGGCAAAAAAGAAAATCGCAGCACTGCTGATCGCAGCGGCCGTTGCGGCGGGAGGCTGGGCGCTTCCGGCAAGGGTAAGCGCAGCAGAAAATGACGGCACGGCCGTAACCTGGCAGCAGGATGAGACGGAAAGTTCCGAGCAGAATTCGGATGAGGAAGCGGCAGCGCAGGAGCAGAGCGGTACTTCGGAAAACGAGACGCCGGCTGTTACGATTCCAGGTGAGGACAACGAACAGGAGCCGGAAGAGAAACTTCCTGCCGGCTGGGTGAAACAGGAGGACGGAAGCTGGAAATACAGAAAAGAGGACGGCACGATGGCCGCCAGCGAGTGGATCACCCATCTGAACCGGAGATATTATCTGAATGCAGACGAAATCATGTGCACGGGTCTTTCGATGGTCAACGGAAAGCTCTATTATTTTGAGAGCTGGGGCGGAGCCGGATTCCAGGGCTGGAAAAAAGTCGGCGGGGCATGGTACTATCTGAACGAGGACGGAAGCGTCAAAACGAATGAATGGTTCGTTCACGACAAGAGAACATACCATGTAGATGAAAACGGTGTGATGAGCACCGGACTGCAGAAGATTGACGGAACGCTCTACTACTTCGAGAGCTGGGGCGGAGCCGGATTCCAGGGCTGGAAAAAAGTCGGCGGAACATGGTACTATCTGAATGAGGACGGAAGCCTCAGAACGAATCAGTGGTTTGTGCATGATAAAAGAACGTACCATGTAGACGCAGACGGTGTGATGAGTACCGGCTGGCAGACGATTGACGGCGTTGATTATTACTTTGAAAGCTGGGGCGGCATGCGCGTGAACGCCTGGGCGGCCAAGGGCAGTGACTGGTATTACATGGACAGCAACGGAACCCCAAAAGGGGAAGGCTGGCTGCTGTATGACAAGAACTGGTATTATCTGAGGCAGGACGGCAAAATGATGCACAGTGAATGGCTGTGGTATGATAATAACTGGTATTACCTGCAGAGCTGGGGCGGCATGTATAAGAGCCAATGGGTAACGATCAAAGGCGCAACGTATTACTTCCGGAGCTGGGGCGGTATTTACAAGAACGGCTGGCAGGAAGTGGACGGAAAAACGTATTACTTCCGAAGCTGGGGCGGCATCTATAAGGATACCTACATCGACGGCTATTACGTTGATAAAAACGGTGTCCGCCGGAACAGCAAAAATATCTGCGTGGCAATCGACGCAGGACACCAGAGAAGAGGAAACAGCGAGAAAGAGCCGATCGGACCGGGATCATCGACCTATAAGGCGAAGGTTGCTTCCGGAACATGCGGTGTGGCAACCGGCATCAATGAGTATGAGCTGAACCTTGCGGTATCTTTAAAGGTACGCGATATCCTTGAGGAGCGCGGCTACGATGTTTACATGATCCGCGAGACGCACGACGTCAATATCAGCAACTCCGAGCGTGCAAAACTTGCCGTGCAGAACGGAGCAGACATTCTCGTGCGTGTACACGCGAACGGAGATTCGAACCAGTCGGTTTACGGAGCACTCACGATGGCACCGAGCAGCAGAAATACGTATCTTTCCGGTGATGTGGTCAGCAAGAGCCAGAAGCTCTCCCAGAAGATGATCGCAGCATTCTGCAAAGACACCGGTGCGAAGAACCGCGATGTGATTTACACCGATTCCATGAGCGGCATCAACTGGAGTACCATTCCGGTCACGATCATTGAGCTTGGCTTCATGAGCAATCCTTCCGAGGACCGTTTGATGGCAACCGAGGATTACCGAAACAAGATGGCACAGGGAATTGCGGACGGAATCGACGCATATTACGAATAAACAAAGGGACCTGCCTGAAATGGGCGGGTCCTTTTTGTATGCAAAAAAAGAAAGCGGAGCGAGTCCGCTTTCTTTTGGGAATCCATAGGATCAGATCTTATTTGTTGTTGTTTTTCTCCAGCTCCTGCATTTTCATCGCACGAACCTTCAGCGGCAGACCGAACAGTGTGATGAATCCGTCTGCATCGTGGTGATCGTAGAGATCGCCGGTGGTGAAGGAAGCAAGAGACTCATTGTACAGGCTGTACGGAGAAGACTCGCCGGCTTTGATGATGTTGCCTTTGAACAGTTTGAATTTTACTTCGCCTGTTACATATTTCTGGGTTACATCAACGAATGCCTGGATTGCCTCGCGCAGAGGAGTGTACCATTTTCCTTCGTAAACAACCTCAGCAAGCAGGTTTCCGAGATCTTTCTTTGTTTTCAGGGTCTCACGGTCGAGAATCAGCTCCTCTAACTGCTCATGTGCAGCCATCAGGATGGTTCCGCCAGGAGTCTCATAAACACCGCGGGATTTCATGCCGACAACACGGTTCTCAACGATATCAACAATACCGATGCCGTGTTTTCCGCCCAGCTTGTTCAGCTCGGTGATGATTTCAGAAACTTTCATTTCTTTTCCGTTTAAGGTCTTCGGAACGCCGGCCTCAAAGGTCATGGTTACGTACTCGCCTTCGTCCGGAGCTTTTTCCGGAGGAGTGGTCAGTACGAGAAGATCGTCGTAGTTCGGCTCGTTGGACGGATCCTCAAGCTCAAGTCCCTCATGGCTGATGTGCCACAGGTTACGATCACGGCTGTAGCTGTGGTTTGCATCAAACGGAAGGTCGATGCCGTGTGCTTTACAGTAAGCCAGCTCGTCTTCACGGGACTGCATGGTCCATACATCGGTCATTCTCCAAGGAGCGATTACTTTGATATCCGGAGCAAGGGCTTTGATGCCGAGCTCGAAACGGATCTGGTCATTTCCTTTACCGGTAGCGCCGTGGCAGATGGCAACAGCACCTTCTTTTCTTGCGATCTCAACGAGTTTCTTTGCGATAACCGGACGTGCCATGGAAGTACCGAGCAGGTATTTGTTCTCATAAACAGCGCCTGCTTTTACGCACGGCATGATGAAGTCTTCACTGAACTCGTCGATAACGTTTTCGATATATAATTTGGAAGCGCCGGAAAGTTTTGCTCTCTCATCGAGGCCAACCAGCTCGTTTCCCTGGCCGCAGTCGATGCAGCAGCAGATTACTTCGTAGTCAAAGGTCTCTTTCAGCCACGGAATAATGGCAGTAGTATCAAGTCCGCCGGAATAGGCAAGTACAACTTTTTCTTTCATAATGTAAGATCCTCCTTGGATTTCTCGTGCACCTATATGCGCGGTGCATCGTCAATGACTAAAATATACATCATACGACAGGATTATGCAAGCTTTTTTTCAGAAATTCAAAAAAAACTTGCATAATATACATTTGAGGTGTATACTTATGCAATCGACGGTATATGACAGCAGAAAACAAAGATTTTTCATTGAAAAAAGAAAATAATTGAGCTATCATAAAGAGAAAAGAAAAAATGTCCGGCAAGACAAGAAAACGGGCGAAAGAAAAAAGGAGAAAAAGGTATGATCAGAGCAGGAATTATCGGTTCTACAGGATATGCAGGAGGCGAGCTGGTGCGTATTCTCCTGGGACACAAAGATGTGGAGATTAAATGGTATGGTTCCAGAAGCTATATCGATAAGAAATATGCGTCGGTTTACCAGAATATGTTTCAGTTAGTAGACGATGTCTGCAAGGACGACAACATGGAGCAGCTTGCAAAGGAAGTAGACGTCATTTTTACAGCAACTCCGCAGGGACTCTGTGCTTCCCTGGTAAATGATGAAATTCTTTCGAAAGTAAAGGTCATCGACCTGAGCGCCGATTTCCGTATTAAAGATGTAAAAACGTATGAAGAGTGGTACAAGATCGAGCATAAATCCCCGCAGTATATCGACGAGGCGGTTTACGGACTGTGCGAGATCAACCGTGAGAAAGTAAAACAGGCGCGCATCGTGGCAAACCCGGGATGCTATCCGACCTGCTCAACTCTTTCGATTTATCCTTTATTAAAGGAAGATCTCATTGATGGCAACACCATCATCATCGATGCAAAATCCGGAACTTCCGGAGCAGGAAGAGGAGCGAAAGTGGACAACCTCTACTGCGAGGTTAATGAAAACATCAAGGCATACGGCGTTGCCGGCCACCGCCACACACCGGAGATCGAGGAGCAGCTTTCCTATGCAGCTGGCTACCCGATCACCCTGAACTTCACCCCGCATCTTGTTCCGATGAACCGCGGCATTCTCGTAACGGCATATGCATCCCTGAAAAAAGATGTGACTTACGAAGAGGTTAAAGCCGTTTATGATAAGTATTATGCCAACGAGCAGTTTGTACGTGTTCTCGATAAGGATGTCTGCCCGCAGACGAAATGGGTCGAGGGAAGCAACTATGTGGATGTCAACTTCAAGATTGATCCGAGAACGAAACGAATCATCATGATGGGTGCGATGGACAACCTGGTCAAAGGCGCAGCAGGACAGGCGGTACAGAATATGAACCTGATGTTCGGCCTGCCGGAAAACGAAGGCCTGTGCATGCCGCCGATGTTCCCGTAAAAAAGACAGAAGCAGACAACAGACGGAATTTACGAAAAGTGAGGATAAAAGAATGAAAAAGATTGAAGGAGGCATCACTGCTGCAAAAGGTTTTCAGGCAGCAGGCGGCGCAGCAGGAATTAAAAAACAGGGCGTAAAGGATATGGCACTTGTCTACAGCGAGGTACCGTGCGTAGCAGCAGGAACCTTTACTACAAACATCGTAAAAGCAGCTCCGGTCAAATGGGACCAGGAGATTGTATACAACCATCCAACCGCACAGGCAATCGTCTGCAACAGCGGAATCGCCAATGCATGCACCGGCGAGGAGGGCTATGGCTACTGCAGAAAAACCGCAGAGGCAGCATCGGCTGCACTTTCCATTCCAGAGGACTCCGTTCTCGTTGCATCGACCGGTGTTATCGGAAAACAGATTCCGATCGATAAGATCGCAGCCGGCGTGGAAATGCTGAAACCGCAGCTTGCAGCTACAAGAGAAGCCGCAGCTACAGCAGCACAGGCGATCATGACAACCGACACCGAGCCGAAGGAAGTTGCTGTTCAGATCGAAATCGGCGGAAAAACCGTAACGATCGGCAGCATGTGCAAGGGCTCCGGCATGATCCATCCGAATATGTGCACCATGCTGAGCTTTGTGGCAACCGATGCCAATATTTCGAAAGAGATGCTGCAGAAAGCACTGAGCGAAGTCGTACCGGACACCTACAACATGGTTTCCGTAGACGGTGATACTTCCACAAACGATACCGTTCTCCTTCTGGCAAACGGTCTTGCCGGAAACCCGGAAATTACGGAAGAAAACGAGGATTACAAGATTTTCAAAGAAGCACTCTTTGAAGTCAATAAAACACAGGCGATGCACATCGCAGGCGACGGCGAGGGCGCAACCGCACTGTTCGAAGTGACGATTCAGGGAGCCGAGAGCAAAGAGCAGGCCGTGACACTGGCAAAATCCGTCATCACATCGAGTCTGACGAAAGCGGCAATCTTCGGCCATGACGCCAACTGGGGAAGAATCCTCTGCGCGATGGGTTACTCCGGAGCAAAATTCGATCCGGAAAATGTAGATCTCTACTTTGAGAGCGCAGCCGGAAAACTGCAGATTATCACGAAAGGTGTTGCCGTTGACTACAGCGAGGAGGAGGCAACGAAGATCCTCTCCGAGCCGAAAGTAACTGCGACCGCCGACATCCACATGGGAGAGGCGGCAGCAACGGCATGGGGCTGCGACCTGACCTATGACTATGTAAAAATTAATGCGGATTACCGTTCTTAAAAAACATTCGGATGAAATTCTGAGGGAATACAACGAAAACGTGCCGGGAAATCGTGTTTCCGGTACAGCAGAACCAGGAATCAAAAGAGGAGAGCGAGGAAAAAATCATGGTAAATCAGATGTATCTGGACAAAGCAAATGTGCTGATCGAGGCACTTCCTTATATTCAGCGGTTCAACCGCAAAATCATTGTCATCAAATACGGCGGAAGCGCGATGGTGGATGAAGAGCTGAAGAGAAACGTCATTCAGGACGTTGTTCTTCTGAAGCTGGTTGGATTCAAACCAATCATCGTACACGGCGGCGGAAAGGAAATCAGCCGCTGGGTCGGAAAGGTCGGCATGGAACCGAAGTTTGTCAACGGCCTTCGTGTAACGGATGCGGATACGATGGAAGTGGCAGAGATGGTGCTGAATAAGGTCAACAAAGAGCTTGTCACCATGATTCAGTCGCTCGGTGTCAACGCAGTCGGCATCAGCGGAAAAGACGGCGGTCTCTTAAACGTAGAGAAAAAGCTGTCCAAGGGAGAGGACATCGGCTTCGTTGGAAATATCAAAAATGTAAATCCGAAGGTGCTGTACGATCTTCTGGACAACGACTTCCTGCCGGTTGTCTGCCCGGTTGGCATGGACGATGATTTCAACACCTACAACATTAACGCAGACGACGCAGCCTGCGCGATCGCAGAGGCGTTAAATGCAGAAAAACTGGCATTCCTGACCGATATCGAGGGTGTATACAAAGATCCGAAGGACCCGGAGAGCCTGATTTCCGAGCTCCACGTACAGGAAGCAAGAGATCTCATCACCAACGGAAATGTCGGTGGCGGTATGATTCCAAAGCTCCAGGGCTGTATCGACGCGATTGAGAACGGTGTTTCAAGAGTCCACATCATGGACGGAAGAATCCAGCACTGCCTGCTGCTTGAGATCTTTACGAACAAAGGAATTGGTACGGCGATTTTAGGGGAAAACAAGGAGAAATTCAATCATGAAGACAAATGAGTATATGGAACAGACCGAGCAGTACGTGCTCCACACCTATAACCGGTTCCCGCTCGTGATCGACCACGGCGAGGGCGTTCATCTGTATGACACCGACGGAAAAGCATATCTGGACTTTGCAGCAGGTATCGCGGTATATGCGCTCGGCTACAGCAATGACGATTATAAAAAAGCAGTGAAAGACCAGGTGGACAAAGTCATCCATGTTTCCAACCTGTTCTACAATGTGCCGATGGGCTCCGCGGCAGAAAAGCTGGCGAAGGCATCCGGCATGGATAAAGTATTCTTTACGAACAGCGGTACGGAGTCGATCGAGGGAGCCATCAAAGTAGCGAGAAAATACGCTTACTTAAAAGACGGCAGCAACGATCACGAGATCATCGCGATGAACCATTCTTTCCATGGAAGAAGCCTTGGAGCGCTTTCTGTAACAGGAAATACGCATTATCAGGATCCGTTCAAACCGCTGATCGGCGGCATTAAATTTGCGGATTTTAATGATCTGGAGAGCGTAAAGGCACAGATTACCGACAAGACATGTGCGATCATCATGGAGACTGTACAGGGCGAGGGCGGTATCTATCCGGCAACGAAAGAATTTTTACAGGGCGTGCGCGATCTGTGTGACGAGCACGACATTCTGCTGATCCTCGATGAGATCCAGTGCGGCATGGGAAGAACAGGAAAGCTGTTCGCATGGCAGGATTACGGCGTACAGCCGGATGTCATGACGTGTGCAAAAGCACTTGGCTGCGGCGTTCCGGTCGGCGCCTTCGTGCTGAATAAAAAGACGGCAGAGCATTCGCTCATTCCGGGAGACCACGGAACGACATACGGCGGAAACCCGCTGGCCTGCGCGGCTGTCAATGCTGTATTTGAATGCTATGAGAAACAGCATGTCGTAGAGCATGTAGCAGAGACGGCTCCGTATCTGGAGAAAAAGCTGGACGAGCTGGTGGAAAAATATGACTGCCTCGCAGCACGCCGTGGAAAAGGCTTTATGCAGGGCCTTGTCGTAACGGGACGTCCGGTCGGAGAAGTCATCAACCGCGCGATTGAGAACGGACTTCTTGTGATTTCCGCCGGAAGCGACGTTCTTCGTATGGTACCGCCGCTTGTGATTACGAAAGATGACATCGATGAGATGATTGAAAAACTGGAGAAAGCATTACAGTAATGTGAAATAGACAGCCGTCTGGTTTCCTAGGCAGGAGACCGGTCGGCTGTTTTCCTGCTGTCCCTGAGTTCTGTATAAAAACGGGGAAAAAAGGAATAGTATAAAATGTACTCTCGGAGCCTTTCTGCACTTGCTTTTACGGCCGATTTTCCGCCAGCTGCACCCAAATTTCATCAACGTACGCACCGCGTACGCCTCAGAAATTTGGGCACAACTGACAAAAAATCTTCTCGTAAAATCAAGCGCAGAAAGACTCCGAGAGTACATAAAAAAACAGCAGGAGGAAAAATCAATGGCGGGAATTTTAACAGCGCTGCTCTCCGGAGCGCTGATGAGTATTCAGGGTGTATTCAACACGGAGGTGACGAAACAGACGAGTACATGGCTGGCGGCCGGCTGGGTGCAGATCAGTGCGTTTGTCGTCTGTCTTGCGGCATGGTGCATTACCGGGAGGGAGCCGATCGGGGATCTGTTCCGCGTAAAGCCGTGGTATCTGCTGCTCGGCGGTGCAATTGGCGCGTTTATCACGATCACGGTTATCTGGAGTATGGCAGGGCTCGGCCCGGCGAAGGCGGCGATGCTGATCGTCATTTCCCAGCTCGCAGCGGCGTGGCTGATTGAACTGTTCGGCCTTTTCGGTATGGAAAAAACGGATTTCACCGTGCGCAAGCTGCTCGGCATGGCAGTGGCAGTTGTGGGAATTGTAGTGTTTCAGTGGGAATAACGATTAAGATTTCTACTTGTATTTTTATGGTTTCTTCGATACAATAGAAACGTAGTTATGCGTACACAAGGGACCCTTGCGCGTCAGATGCGAAGCGGAAGGGAGTACACAGCATGAAATTGAAAAAACAGCAGGACAGAGGCAGAAAACATGCAAAAATACTGGCGGCGATGCTGGTTTTTTTGCTCTGCGGATGCAACCACAGGGATACAGAATACAAACTGTCAGATAGCACAGGCGGGAGCACGGCGGAAAACGTTTTCGGGAATCAGAAGGAAGTGGATGAGGAGCAGACGGTTTCCGAAAAAAGCGCCGGAGAAACCACAGGCATTCCGGAAAAACGTGAGGCACAGGAGGCAGCACCGGAAGAAACGGTGCAGGTTTATATCTGCGGTGCGGTCGCTTCCCCCGGTGTCTACACGCTGCCGGGCGGAAGCCGCGTAGTGCAGGCTGTGGAAGCGGCAGGCGGATTTCTGCCGGATGCTGAAGAAAAAATCCTCAATCTTGCACGGAAAATCGAAGACGGAGAGCAGATCACCGTCTGGACGCGCGAGGAGGCAGAAAACATGGAAATCACGGAAACGCCGCAGCAGAATACGGGCGGCACGGAGCAGGCTTCCGGTTCCGGCAAAGTCAACCTGAACACGGCCGGAAAAGAAGAACTGATGACACTCTCCGGCATCGGAGAGAGCCGTGCGGATGCCATCATCGCCTACCGCGAAGCAAACGGCCCGTTTGGTTCGATTGAGGAGATTATGAACATTGAGGGCATCAAGGGAAAGATGTTTGAAAAGATAAGGGGTTCTATCGAGGTTTAGAACAAGAAGGAGAAGAAATGGCAAAGAAAGTTCTTGTAGTTGATGATGAAAAACTGATCGTAAAAGGAATCCGCTTCAGCCTGGAGCAGGACGGCATGGAGGTTGACTGCGCATACGACGGCGAGGAAGCACTCTCCATGGCAAAAGAAAAAGAATACGATATGATCCTTCTGGATCTGATGCTGCCAAAGCTGGACGGATTGTCCGTCTGCCAGCAGATCCGTGAATTTTCCAACGTTCCGATCGTCATGCTGACCGCAAAGGGCGAGGACATGGACAAAATCCTGGGACTGGAATACGGCGCAGATGATTACATCACAAAGCCGTTCAACATTCTGGAAGTAAAAGCACGCATCAAGGCCATCATGCGCCGTGCGGCCCGCCAGGAGCCAAAAGAAGAGAAAGCAAAAGTCGTACAGGTGAAAGACCTGCGGATCGACTGCGAGAGCAGAAGAGTCTTCATCGGAGACCGCGAGATCAATCTGACTGCGAAGGAGTTCGATGTGCTCGAGCTTCTCGTCTTCAATCCGAACAAGGTGTACAGCAGAGAGAACCTGCTGAACATTGTCTGGGGCTATGAGTACCCGGGCGACGTGCGCACCGTAGATGTACATATCCGCCGTCTGCGCGAAAAGATTGAGAAAAATCCAAGTGAACCGAAGTACGTTCACACAAAGTGGGGAGTTGGTTACTATTTCCAGGCTTAAAAACAAAGAAAAATGGAAGTTTCTGCGGAGTCTGCGCTTCCGCATCACGGTGATTCTTGTGATCATCGGCATTGTACCGTGTGTGATCCTTGAGAAGAGCATCGTAAACAGCTATGAGGACCGTGCGGTATCGGTGCGCAGCATTACCGTAAAAAATCAGTGCGATATTATCTGCAACCAGCTCATCCAGCAGAATTACATGGAAGATCCTGGATCGGATGTCATCAACGGACAGCTCAGTATGCTGACGAATATCTACGGCGGCAGAATCCTGATTATCGACCAGGATTTCCGCGTCATCAAAGATACGTACGATATGGACCGCGGAAAGACGATTATCTCGCAGGAGGTCATCCAGAGCTTTCAGGGCAAGGAGACGAGCCAGTACGACCGGAAAAACAACTATCTGGAAATGACGGTGCGGATTCAGAATACCGAGACGAAGGAGACGCTCGGCGTTATGCTCGTCAGCATTTCGACGGATGAGATCCGTGCGAATATGAAAATTCTGGAGACGAAGGGAATGACGATTCTTTCGATCATTACGCTTCTCGTGCTGGTTTTTGGCTATCTGCTCGCGGGCATTCTGATGAAGCCGTTCCAGAAGGTCACCCGTTCCATCGAGGACATCACCGACGGCTATCTCGACGAAAGCATTTCTGTTCCGGATTATCTCGAGACAGAGCTGATCACGGACGCATTCAACAAGATGCTGACCCGCGTCCGTACGCTCGACGATTCTCGCCAGGAATTTGTTTCGAACGTCTCGCATGAGTTAAAGACGCCGCTTGCGTCCATGAAGGTTCTGGCGGATTCGCTGAACGGGCAGGAGGGCGTTCCGGTGGAACTTTATCAGGAGTTCATGCAGGATATTACCTCGGAGATCGACCGCGAAAACCAGATTATTACCGACCTTTTGTCGCTGGTCAAGATGGATAAAAAGGTGGCAGACCTCAATATCACCCAGGTCAATATCAACGAGCTGTTAGAGCAGCTGCTGAAGCGGCTTCATCCGATTGCCGCACAGAAAAATGTGGAGCTCATTCTCGACAGCTTCCGCCCGGTCAATGCAGAGGTGGATGCGACGAAGCTCTCGTTGGCGTTCTCGAACCTGATCGAAAACGGCATCAAGTACAACAACGAGAATGGATGGGTGCGTGTATCCTTAAATGCGGATCACAAATATTTCTACGTGACGGTGGCAGACTCCGGCATCGGCATCCCGGAGGAGTCGATTGCGCATATCTTCGAGCGTTTCTACCGCGTGGACAAGTCCCACTCGCGGGAAATCGGCGGAACCGGCCTTGGCCTTGCGATTGCGCGGAGCGCGATTGTCATGCACCGGGGAGCGATCCGTGTATACAGCAAAGAAAACGAGGGAACGACATTTTCCGTGCGGATTCCTCTGAATTACGTGATGTAGGAGGTGGCGCACATGAAACGGATACTTGGCGTACTGCTGGCCGGCGTGCTGCTTCTTAGCGGCTGCGGGCAGTGGCAGAAGAGCCAGAAGGAGTCGGCGTATCACCTGTACTGCCTGGACAAAACCGGCACAACACTGGTGCAGGAGCCGTATGAACCAAAAGAAGGAACGGATCAGAAACTGATCAAGGAGCTGGTTGACGCGCTGCAGGAGAAACCTGCCAAGGACGGAAACCAGGCACTTCTTTCCAATGGAATTTCCATCAAGACGTATACGCTGGAGAACGGGCTCCTTACGCTGAACTTAAGCGGAGAGTACGGAGAGCTTGCGCGGCCGCAGGAGGTTTTGGTGCGTGCAGGACTGGTGCGTACCTTTGTGCAGGTTCCGGAGGTGGAGCGCGTGACGCTTCTGATTGACGGGGATCCGTTAAAGGATTCCAAAGGACGCGAGATCGGAACGATGACGGCGGACAGCTTTCTGGAAAATTCCGGAAGGGAAATTTATCAGTATCAGTATGCGACGCTGACACTGTATTTTGCAAATGAAGCAGGCGATCATCTTGTGAAGGAGACGCGGCGGGTGCCGTACAGCACGAACATTCCGCTGGAGCGGGTCGTGGTGGAGCAGCTGATGAAGGGACCGAAAGAAGACGGCCATTATGCAGTGCTGCCGGATACGATGAATGTCTTAAGTGTCACGACATCCGATCGGATTGCCTATGTGAATTTTGACAAATCTTTTAAGGATTCTGCGCTTTCGAGTGTGGCGGAGCAGATTCCGATTTACGCGGTGGTGGATTCCATCACGGCGAACTGTAAGGTGGATAAGGTGCAGTTTTCCATCAACGGAGAGAGCGATGTAACCTTCCGTGAAACGATGAAACTCAATCAGTTCTACGAGGAAGACCTGTCTTATCTGGAGGAAAAAGATACATGAGAAAACGGCCCATGTGCCTGGCGTGTCTTGGATTCATGCTGGTGCTTGTGCTGCTGCGGATTGCGGGCGTGCCTCTTGGCACGCCTTTTTCTGACCCCAAATACGAAAACAAAGCGCAGCAGGGCAGGAAGGTGTGGATTGCAGGGACAATTGAAACGTATGAGAAAAAGAGCAGCAACAACGGGTATGTGCTGCGCGGGGAGGGAAGCAAAGGGAAAATTTATCTGCTCGCAAAGCGGGGAGATCTGCCGGTCGGAGCCGCTGTGCGGGTGTACGGAACTGTAAAAAAGCCGGAAGGCCCGCGCAATCCGGGGATGTTTGATGAGAAAACATATTATGAGGGAAAAGGCTGTGCGTTCTACGTGATTTCGGAGCGGGAGGAAGTTGTGGATGCCGGGCGGTGGAATCTCGGCGAAGCGCTCCGGCTGGAGCGGGAGCGGTGCTGTGCCGTTTTAAAAGAAATGATGCCGGAGGAGGAGGCAGGTGTGCTTTCTGCGATGCTGCTCGGGGAACGGTCGGAACTCACGGAGGAGACGTATCTGGCGTATCAGCAGAGCGGTCTGCTGCACCTGATTTCCGTTTCCGGCATGCATCTGATGCTGCTCGGCATGGCACTCCGACGGCTGCTGATGGCGCTGCATCTGCCGAAAACTTCCGCGTCTCTGGCAGCGGCCGCCGGTATGGTGCTGTATGGCATGTTTACCGGCAGCGGAACGGCGACCGTGCGTGCAGTGGTGATGTTTGCGGTGCGGATGGGAGCTGTCGCAGTGGGAAGGACGTATGATTCCTTAAGTGCGCTCTCTCTTGCGGCAATTCTGATGCTGGCAGAAAACCCCTCGTATCTGGAGCAGAGCGGGTTCTGGCTTTCGTTTGGAGCAGTAACAGCCATTTCCGGGGTTTATCCGGTTCTGGCGGGGGAGAAGGCGGAACGGAAGAGACGCGGGGAAAAAACGGGGTTGGAAAAGCTTGCGGCGAAAGGAAAAGAGGCTGCGATGGTGTACCTTTCCCTGCAGCTTGTCATGATCCCGCTGCAGGCGTGGTATTTTTATGAGATTCCGCTCTTTGCGTTTCTGCCGAATCTGTTTGCAGGAGCTGTCATGACGGCGGTGCTGCTGACGGGTGCTGCGGGGCTTCTGGCGGGACTGGCAAGCGTGAAAGCGGGAAGTGTTGTTCTGCTTCCGGCGCGGTTCCTGCTCACACTTCTGCGGCAGATGACAGCGGCGGTCGCACAGATTCCGGGAAATGTGTGGATCTGCGGTCAGCCGGAAAAATGGCAGATGGCAGGATATGGAATCATTCTGACCGGTCTTCTGGTGATACTGTATGTGCGAAAACGAAAACGGGAGATGAATCCGGATGGGGCAAAACGAAAAGGTGCGCAGGCACGAAAGCGGGAGCGGATGCTCTTTGGTATTACCATGTTTTTTGCCTGTGTTCTGCTTTTTTACCGTCCCCGGGAAACGTTTTCCATTACAGCGCTGGACGTCGGCCAGGGCGATTCGCTGGTGGTGGAGAGCGGCCGTTTTGTGATGCTGAATGACGGCGGGAGCAGCAGTGCGTCTGCGATCGGGGAAAAAAGGATTCTCCCATATCTGAAACAGCGCGGCATTGCCGCTCTTGATGCCGTTGTTGTCACGCACCCGGACGCAGATCACACGAACGGAATCCTCGAACTGCTGGAGCTGATCGGGGAGCAGAAAACGGCGCTTCGCATCCGCCATCTGTTCCTGCCTGTGTGGATGAAAGGAAGCGAAAAAGAAAATCCTTTTATTTTAGCCGCACAAAAAGCGGGAATTATGGTAGAATATCTAAAAAAGGGAGACGAGATCCGTGCAGGAGAACTCACCGTATCGGTACTTCATCCGGGAGCGGGCGAAGACTATACGGGAGAGGAAAACGCCGGAAGTGTTGTATTACAGCTTTCCTGCGGTGCCTGCCGCGCACTTCTGACGGGAGATCTGGAGGGAAGCGGAGAAGAAGAGGTCCTGGGGGCGGCAGAGCGGTGCCAGATTTTAAAGGTGGCGCACCACGGCTCGAGAAATTCAACGAGCGAGGCATTTCTGAACCGCATACAGCCGCAGATCAGCCTGATTTCCTGCGCGTGGCCGGGACGGTACGGCCATCCGCACCGGGAGCTGCTGGAGCGGCTTCGTGCCTGCAAAAGCCATATCTACGGAACACCGGTGGATGGAGCCGTGACAGTACAGCTGAAGCGTGACCGCCTGGCGGTTCACGGATACCGGTCGGATGTGGAATTTCCCGTCTCCTGAATGGTCAAAAGCTCCGGCTGCTGCGGCACTGCGCAAACGTGCTTCTGCCGGAACGAAAGAAAGAGGATGGAATGAAAAGCATTTTAGAAGATATCAAAACGCAGAATTTTAAGCAGGCCTACCTGCTCTACGGAGAAGAAGCCTATCTGAAGCATCAGTATAAAAACAAGCTGAAAAACGCACTGCTGCCGGAGGACGACACGATGAATTTCTCCCGCTTTGAGGGAAAAGGAACCGAGATTCCCAAAGTGATTGACCTTGCGGAGACGATGCCGTTTTTTGCGGACCGCCGTGTGATTCTGCTGGAAAATACAGGATTTTTCAAAAACAAAGCCGACGCGCTGGCAGACTACATGGGATCCCTGCCGGATTATCTGGTGCTGATCTTCGTGGAGGAGGAAGTCGATAAGCGGAACCGTATGTACAAGGCGGTGCAGAAGCAGGGAAGAGCAGTGGAATTTGCTCGTCAGGACGAAAAGACGCTGATGACCTGGGTACTCGGCATGATGAAAAAAGAGGGAAAAAAGATCACGCGCCAGGATATGGAAGATTTTCTGGAAAAGACGGGCGCGGATATGGGAAATATCTCGCAGGAGCTGGAAAAACTGCTCAGCTATACGATGGGAAGAGATGTGATCACGCGGGCGGATATCGAGGCAGTCTGCACAACGCAGATTACGAACCGGATTTTCGAGATGATCCGCGCGGTAACGGAGAAGAAGCAGCGGAAAGCGCTCGATCTGTATCAGGATCTGCTGGCTTTAAAGGAGCCGCCGATGCGGATTCTCTTTCTGCTGGCACGCCAGTTCAATCTGCTGCTGCAGGTCAAAGAGCTGCTGGCAGAGCACTGCGATCAGGCGACGATCGCAAAACGGACGGGACTGCAGAGCTTCGTTGTGCGGAACTATATTCCCATGTCGCGCCAGTATGCGGCGGAGGAATTAAAAGCGGCGGTCAATGACTGCGTGCAGATGGAAGAGGACGTGAAGACGGGAAAAATTTCCGATCTGCTGAGCGTGGAGCTGCTGATTACGAAATACAGCAGGGCGGCGTAAGAGCAGAGTTTTCTAAAAAGAACAAGGCGTATCGGCCAGTTTTCCTGTACCGGTACGCCTTGTTCTGTGTTTATCAAAAGATCTGTCGCGGCGCACTCTTTTGGTAAGCATAAAAAAAGAACCCAGCCACATGACGGTATGACTAAGTTCTCTTTGCTTTATATCTTTATTATGCGATTGAGTTTACAGCTTTGCTCAGATTGGATACTTTTCTGGCAGCGTTGTTTTTATGATAAACGCCTTTAGAAGCAGCCTTGTCGATGGTAGAGATCGCATTTACTAATGCAGCAGCAGCAGCCTCTTTATCGTTTGCAGCAACAGCAGCATCTACTTTTTTCATAGAAGTCTTAACTGCAGAACGGATTGCTTTGTTGCGGTCTGCCTTTGTCTGATTTACCAGGATTCTTTTCTTTGCGGATTTAATGTTAGCCAAACTGTACACCTCCAATATTTTTAAAATTAATGTGATTTAAGGGATGTTATTCAATGGAACAGACACGGGCGCTCCACTGAAACATGCTTTATTATCCTATAATATTTCGCATGGTTTGTCAATACATATTTTTGGAAAAATTGCAAAAACTACAACAAAAATACAGGAGAAGGAGAAAAGTATGATAGGAAAGTATAGGATGCGGACAGACCTGGCGATGGAGAATCAGGAAAAATTTGAGAGGGACCATGTGGAGATCTCCGGGGTCGAGATTGAGAAGAAGAAAAGAAAGGCGGAAATTCAGACAACCATTGTGAAAATCACATCGGAGCAGGGTGCAAAAATGATGGGAAAGCCGAAAGGGACGTATGTGACGATCGAAGCGCCGCTGCTTTTGACGGCAGACGAGGAGGAGAGCCGGAAAGCGGCGGAGGAGTTTTCCCACTGTCTGATGGAAATGGTGCCGGAAGCGTGCGGATCCGTTCTTGTGGCCGGCCTCGGCAACCGCGGCATCACGCCGGATGCGCTCGGGCCGGAGACGGTGGAGCAGCTTAACGTTACGCGCCATCTGGTGCGCACCTACGGAAAGAAGGGCCGGGAAGTGAGTGCCCTTGCTCCCGGCGTTATGGCACAGACGGGCATGGAGGCAGTGGAAATCCTGCGCGGAACGGCAGAACAGACCCATCCAGATGTGATTCTCGCCGTGGATGCCCTTGCCGCATGCAGTATTCACCGGCTGAACTGTACGATCCAGCTTGCCGACACCGGAATCTGGCCGGGCTCGGGCGTCGGAAACCACCGCAATGCCTTAAATCAGGAGACGCTCGGCGTGCCGGTCATCGGAATCGGTGTGCCGACCGTTGTAGGGGCAGGAACGATCGTCCACGATGCCGTCGCAGGCGTTCTGGAATCGCTGGAGGAGTCCGAGATGGATGAATTTCTGGGAGAAGTCATTTCACCGGCGCTCGAAAGCCTTTACGTGACGACAAAAGAGATCGACGAGATGGTCCGCCGCCTGGCCGGGGTTCTTGCGGCAGGTATGAATCAGGCATTTTCCGGGGAAATGTAACATATCATGAATATGGTGATAATATGTGGAATGCCAGGCGAAATGGACGATGGTTCGGATGGGGATGTCTTTTCCTGTCCTGCAGTATACTGCTGTTCCGCAGTGCAGCGGTTCTCCGGAAAAATCATTTCTTAGAGGGGAAAGTTCTGCTGCACCGGGCGGCAGCACAGGCGGAGCAGTTATCCGTGGATGTGATGATGCCGCTTCTTTTTTATGACGGAAAAGAGGACGGAAGGGGATGGATGGAAAATCTCCTCGCGGCAGTGCGGGATCAGATACCGGCGCTTCGGGAGGGAAGCACGGCAGAAAATACGCTGTCTGCCGGGACAGAAGCAGCGGAAACGGATACGGCGAAGCAGGATTCGAATCCGGGACCGGGAGCAGAAAGAGGGCAGACAGAATCGAAGGAGCATGGAACTGAGGAAGATCAAAAGGATGGAACTCAAAAAGATGAAACTCAAAAAGATGGAATGGAAATCACGGAGCCGGAGCAGACGGAAACAGGAATCACAGAACCGGCAGCCGGAGAGTCGGCATCAACGGCAGAACCCGAAGCGCCACAGTCTGTCCCGGAGGAGACCATCGAAACCGGCGGCGCACCGCGTGAGATTCTCTACCCGGAGGCCGACACGATTCAGGAGACAATTTCCCCTGACCTTCTTGCTGACCCGCAGGCGCTCCTGAACCGCTTCTTCGTTGTCGATCCCAACACTTCGGTCCTGCCGGGCGAGATCGACGGCAGCACCCTGCTCGGAAAAGACCTGACCCTGCCGGAAAATGCCGAAGGCCCGCAGATTCTGATCTATCATACCCATTCGCAGGAAACCTTCGCCGATTCCCGTCCGGGAGAAAGAGCGGACACGGTAATCGGCCTCGGTGATGATCTGCAGGAGCTTCTGGAAAAGCAGTACGGATACGAAGTGCTTCATATTACAGAGGCATTTGACATGAAAGAAGGCTGTCTCGAGCGGAGCCGCGCCTACAACTACGCGGAGCCGGTCATCGCAGCGGCGCTGGAAGAACACCCGTCCATTCAGGTCGTGATCGACCTGCACCGGGACGGGGTCAATGGTTCAAAACGTCTTGTGACAGAAATCAACGGAAAGCCGACCGCGCAGATCATGTTTTTCAACGGCCTTTCCCGCACGAAAGAAAGCGGCGAACTGACAAGCCTGCCCAATCCGTATCAGGCGGAAAACCTTGCATTTTCCTTTCAGATGGAGTATGAGGCAAAACAGTATTATCCCGGCTTTTCGCGCTGTATCTATTTAAAAGGCTACCGCTACAACCTCCATCTCCGCCCGAGATCTGTTCTTCTCGAGGTTGGTGCGCAGACGAATACGGTTGAGGAGGTGAAAAATGCAATGGGGCCGTTTGCGGATATCCTGCATAAGGTTCTGTCGGGCAAAAGTCCGGCATCAGGCGGATAAATTTATCTTGCTTTTTTGAGTGGAATTTCGTATCATACAAAATAGACATGAGATAAAATTGATATTTAACCCGTGAAAAAGCAGGAGGAAAAAACTTGTCAGGAATAGATCAGAGTAAAATTCGTAATTTTTGTATTATTGCCCATATCGACCATGGAAAATCAACCCTTGCGGACCGTATTATTCAGAAAACAGGCCTTTTGACCGAGCGTGAGATGCAGGATCAGGTGCTGGACAATATGGATCTGGAGCGTGAGCGCGGCATCACGATCAAGGCACAGGCGGTCCGTACCGTATACAAAGCGGCCGACGGCGAGGAGTACATTTTAAACATGATTGACACCCCGGGCCATGTTGACTTCAACTATGAGGTTTCCAGAAGCCTTGCCGCATGCGACGGCGCGCTGCTCGTTGTCGATGCATCGCAGGGTATCGAGGCGCAGACCCTTGCCAACGTCTATCTCGCCCTTGACCATGACCTGGATGTGTTCCCGGTCATCAACAAAGTAGACCTTCCAAGCGCCGAGCCGGACCGTGTAATTGCAGAGATCGAGGATGTCATCGGACTGGAAGCGCAGGATGCTCCGCGGATTTCCGCAAAAACCGGCCTGAACGTGGACGAGGTGCTCGAACAGATCGTACAGAAAATTCCGGCACCGGAAGGTGATCCGACGGAACCGTTAAAAGCACTGATTTTCGACTCTGTTTACGATGCATACCGCGGCGTCATCATTTCCTGCCGTGTAATGGAAGGAAGCGTGAAAAAAGGAACGAGAATCCGCATGATGGCGACAGGCGCTGTCGAGGAAGTTGTCGAGGTCGGCTACTTCGGCGCAGGCCGTCTGATCCCGTGCGACGAGCTCTCCGCCGGAATGGTAGGCTATATCACCGCCAGCATCAAAAACGTGCGCGACACCCGCGTGGGTGATACCGTGACCGATGCCGACCGTCCGTGTGCAGAAGCACTGCCGGGCTACAAAAAAGTCAACCCGATGGTATACTGCGGCATGTACCCGGCCGACGGCGCACAGTACGGCGATCTGCGCGACGCGCTGGAAAAACTGCAGTTAAACGATGCATCCCTCTTCTACGAGCCGGAGACATCGGCAGCACTGGGCTTTGGCTTCCGCTGCGGTTTCCTTGGACTGCTTCACCTGGAAATTATTCAGGAGCGCCTGGAGCGTGAGTACAATCTGGATCTCGTGACGACCGCACCGAGCGTTATCTATAAGGTTCACAAAACCGACGGAACCGTCATTGACCTGACCAACCCGTCGAATCTGCCGGACCCGTCCGAGATTGATTATATGGAAGAGCCGCTGGTAAAAGCAGAGATTATGGTGACGACCGACTACATCGGACCGATCATGGAGCTCTGCCAGCAGAGACGAGGCCAGTATCAGGGAATGGAATACATGGAGACGACGCGTGCGATGCTTCATTACCATCTCCCGCTGAATGAGATTATCTACGATTTCTTTGATGCTTTAAAATCCCGCTCCAAAGGTTACGCGTCATTCGACTACGAGCTGCTCGGCTATGAGAGAAGCGAGCTTGTAAAACTCGATATCCTCGTCAATAAAGAAGAAGTGGATGCGCTGTCCTTCATCGTATTCGAGGGATCTGCCTACGAGCGCGGAAGAAAGATGTGCGAGAAGCTCAAAGAAGAGATTCCGCGGCAGCTCTTCGAAATCCCGATCCAGGCGGCTGTCGGATCGAAGATTATCGCCAGAGAAACCGTCCGCGCGATGCGCAAAGACGTCCTCGCCAAGTGCTACGGCGGCGATATTTCCCGAAAGAAGAAGCTGCTGGAGAAGCAGAAGGAAGGTAAGAAGCGGATGCGCCAGGTAGGAAACGTGGAGATTCCGCAGAAAGCCTTTATGAGCGTGCTGAAACTGGATGAAAATTAAGAAATAAAAATGAGACCGGCCTGTCGGCGCCGCCTGCTGTTGCGGGAGCGCAGGGGCCGGTCTTTCGATCGTACGGAGGAAAAGCAGAATGAATAAAAAAAGAAAACCACTGGAACTCTATGTGCATATCCCGTTCTGCATCCGGAAATGCGCCTACTGTGATTTTGTCTCGGGACCGGGCACGAAAGCAATGCAGAAGGAGTATGAAGAGGCTCTGCTGGCAGAAATCGATGCAGCGGAAGAGACGGCAGAAAGTGAAGTGATTTCCGCCTTTTTCGGCGGCGGAACACCATCCGCAGTGGATGCCGGAATGCTCGCCCGTGTGATGGAAAAACTGCGGAGCAAGTACATTTTTTCAGAGGATGCTGAGATTACGCTGGAGGCCAATCCGGGAACGCTGGATGCGGAAAAACTGAAATGTTACAGGAAGAGCGGCTTCAACCGGATCAGTATCGGCTGTCAGTCGGTTCACGATGAGGAGCTGAAACGGCTGGGAAGAATCCACACGTTTGCGGAATTTCAGGAGAGTTTTGCACTGGCACGGGATGCCGGGTTTGCGAATATCAACGTGGATCTGATGTCAGGTCTGCCGGAGCAGAGTGAAAAGAAATGGGAAGAGAGTCTTCGGACGATCGCGGAGCTTTCTCCGGAGCACATTTCCGCCTACAGCCTGATCGTGGAGCCGGGAACCCCGTTTGCGGAGCAGAAACTGGATCTGCCGGATGAGGACACAGAACGCGAAATGTATGCCAGAACGGCGGAAATCCTCGCAGAATACGGCTTTTTCCAGTATGAGATTTCCAATTATGCAAAGCCGGGCTTCGCATGCCGCCACAATATCGGCTACTGGAAAAGGACGGATTATCTGGGGTTCGGGCCTTCCGCGGCATCGTTATTCGGAAACCGCCGGTGGACGAACACGGCAGATCGATCTTTGTATCTGAAAGCGTGCGGAGCACTGGAAAAGATCCGTGAGGATGAGGAAATTCTTTCCCGGCAGGATGCCATGGAAGAATTTATGTTTCTCGGCCTTCGAATGACACAAGGGATCTCGACGGCGGAGTTTGAGGAGCAGTTTGGAAAGGAGATCCATGCCGTATACGGCGGGGTTCTGAAGAAATACGAAGCGATGCATCTTTTACAGGAACACAGCGGGCGTCTGGCTCTGACACGCGATGGGATTTCCGTCAGCAATGTGATTCTGGCAGATTTTCTGCTGTAAAAAGATGATAAAGAAATAGAACAAATGTTTGCATAACGCACGGCGGTGTGCTATAATGGGAGAAAACGAGACAAGATTCCTGTCCCTGTCCGGACAGGGATTCCAATTAATAAGAGGAACAGTTATGGCAGAGAAAAAAGAGTTTATCAGAATACGGGGAGCCAGGGAGAACAACCTGAAAGCACTGAATGTCGATATCCCCAGAAACCAGTTTGTTGTATTTACGGGCCTCAGCGGTTCAGGAAAGAGTTCGCTTGCGTTTGACACGATCTATGCGGAGGGCCAGCGGCGGTACATGGAGAGCCTTTCCTCCTACGCGCGCCAGTTCTTAGGACAGATGGAAAAACCGAATGTGGACAGCATCGAAGGCCTGCCGCCTGCTATTTCGATCGATCAGAAATCGACGAACCGGAACCCGCGTTCCACCGTCGGAACCGTGACGGAGATTTACGATTACTTCCGTCTTCTGTACGCGAGAATCGGTATTCCGCACTGTCCGAAGTGCGGAAAAGTCATCAGCCGCCAGTCGGTGGACCAGATGGTCGATCAGATCATGGCACTCCCGGAGCGGACGAAAATCCAGCTTCTCGCGCCGGTTGTGCGCGGCCGCAAGGGAAGACACGAAAAGGTGCTCGAACAGGCAAAACGCAGCGGCTATGTCCGCGTGATGATCGACGGCAGCCAGTATGAGCTGTCCGAGGAGATCACGCTGGATAAGAACCTGAAACACAACATTTCTATTATTGTGGACCGTCTTGTAGTCAAACCGGACATTGAGAAACGTCTGACGGATTCCGTCGAGAACGTACTGGATCTGGCGGACGGCCTTCTGGTGGTCGACACGATGGACGGAAATCAGCTCAACTTCAGCCAGAGCTTTTCCTGCCCGGACTGCGGCATCAGCATGGAGGAGATTGAGCCGAGAAGCTTTTCCTTCAACAACCCGTTCGGCGCCTGCCCGAGCTGTGCCGGCCTTGGCTACAAGATGGAATTCGACGAGGATCTGATGATTCCGGACAAGACCGTATCCATCGCAGACGGAGCCATCACCGTGCTCGGCTGGCAGTCCTGCACGGACAAATCGAGCTATACGAGAGCCGTTCTCGATGCGCTGGCAGAGGAGTACGATTTTTCCCTTTCCACTCCGTTCTGTGAATATCCGAAAAAAATCCACGATATCCTGATTTACGGAACGAACGGAAAATCCGTCAAGGTGCATTACCGCGGTCAGCGCGGCGTCGGTGTGTACGATGTGGCTTTTGAGGGGCTGATCAAAAATGTAGAGCGCCGCTACCGTGAGACCGGATCGGATTCTACAAAACAGGAATACGAAACCTTCATGCGTGTGACCCCGTGCCAGGCGTGCCATGGCCAGCGTCTGAAACCGACGTCGCTTGGTGTGACGGTCGGAGATAAAAATATTTTTGAAGTAACATCCCTTTCCATCGACAATCTGCAGAAGTTTATGCAGAACCTCGAACTCTCCGAACAGCAGCTGCTGATCGGAAAGCAGATTTTAAAAGAGATCCGTGCGCGTGTGAGCTTCCTTGCGGATGTCGGATTAAACTATCTGACCCTGGCGCGCGGAACGGCATCGCTGTCCGGCGGTGAGGCGCAGAGAATCCGTCTGGCAACGCAGATCGGCTCCGGCCTTGTCGGTGTCGCCTATATTCTCGACGAGCCGAGCATCGGTCTTCACCAGAGAGACAACGACAAACTTCTCGCGACGCTGAAACATCTGCGTGACCTCGGAAACAGCCTGATCGTCGTGGAGCACGACGAGGATACGATGCGCGCCGCTGACTGCGTTGTCGATATCGGTCCGGGAGCCGGTGAGCACGGCGGAGAGCTGGTGGCGATCGGAACGGCGGAAGATCTGATGAAAAATCCGAATTCCATCACCGGAAAATACTTAAGCGGAGAGCTGAAAATTCCGGTTCCGTCTGAGCGCAGAAAGCCGACGGGCTGGCTGAAGGTAGTCGGAGCAAAAGAGCACAATCTGAAAAATATCAACGTGAATTTCCCGCTCGGTGTCATGACCTGCGTGACTGGAGTCTCCGGATCGGGAAAGAGTTCCCTTGTCAATGAAATTCTGTACAAACGGCTGGCAAGAGATCTGAACCGTGCGCGGACGATTCCGGGTGCACACAAAGACATCATCGGTATGGAACAGCTCGATAAGGTCATCGACATCGACCAGTCCCCGATCGGAAGAACACCGCGTTCCAATCCGGCAACGTACACAGGTCTGTTCGATCAGATCCGCGACCTGTTTGCGGCAACGCAGGATGCCAAGGCGCGCGGCTACAAGAAGGGAAGATTCAGCTTTAATGTGAAGGGCGGCCGATGTGAGGCCTGCGGCGGCGACGGTATCCTGAAGATCGAAATGCACTTCCTGCCGGATGTCTATGTGCCGTGTGAGGTCTGCCATGGAAAACGGTACAACCGTGAGACACTGGAAGTCAAATACAAAGGAAAGAGCATCTACGATGTGCTGAATATGACGGTCGAGGAGGCACTGGAATTCTTCAGGCCGGTACCGTCGATTTTCCGGAAATTACAGACCCTGTACGATGTCGGCCTTTCCTACATCCGCCTCGGCCAGCCGTCCACCACGCTGTCCGGCGGAGAAGCGCAGCGTATCAAGCTCGCAGCAGAGCTGAGCCGCCGCGGCACGGGAAAAACGATCTACATTCTCGACGAGCCGACGACGGGACTTCATTTTGCGGATGTCCACAAACTGGTGGAGATTCTGCACCGCCTGTCCGAGGGCGGAAATACCGTCGTTGTTATCGAACACAATCTGGATGTCATCAAGACGGCGGACTATATTATTGATATCGGACCGGAGGGCGGAGACGGCGGCGGAACCGTGATTGCGTGCGGAACGCCGGAGGAAGTGGCCAAGAGCCCGGTATCCTACACCGGAAAATATGTCGAAAAATATCTCTAAAAAATCCTTTCCATTTTAAAAGGGATTGTATATAATAAGAAGCGGGTTGGGTTCAGAACACATTCGATCCTTTTGTGTTTCGGGTGTTTTGAACCCGAACTTATTCTATACAAATTTCAAACAGATTAAAATAAAGAAAAATAAAAGAGAACAGGAAAGGGGATTACTATGGCTGCAACGACCGATATCGGAATTGATCTGGGGACGTCCAGCATCCTGGTCTATGCCAAGGGAAAAGGCATTGTATTAAAGGAGCCGTCCGTAGTTGCGTATGATAAAGATGCAGATAAAGTACGGGCAATTGGAGAAGAAGCGCGTCAGATGATTGGACGGACACCGGGCAATATTATGGCGGTCCGGCCCATGCGGCAGGGCGTGATCACGGACTTTCTGATCACCGAGCGCATGCTGCGCTACTTTATCCAGAAGGCAATGGGAAGAAGAGCATTCCGGAAACCGAGAATCAGCATCTGTGTGCCGTCCGGTGTGACGGAAGTAGAGCGGAAGGCTGTGGAGGAGGCAACGTACCAGGCGGGAGCCCGGGAAGTGCTGATCGTGCCGGAGCCGGTGGCAGCGGCAATCGGATCCGGAATTGACATTACGAAACCATGCGGAAATATGATCGTGGACATCGGCGGAGGCACGACGGATATCGCTGTGATCTCGCTTGCGGGAACCGTTGTTTCCAATTCGGTCAAGATTTCCAGTGAGACATTTGACCAGGATATCATCCGCTATGTACGGAAAACATACAACGTATTTATCGGAGAACAGACCGCAGAGGCAGTGAAAATCCGGATTGGTTCCGCTTATCCGCGGGCCGAGGAGAAAACGATGGAGATCAAGGGAAGAAACGTCATCACCGGACTTCCGGCGACGATTACGGTTTCCTCCGACGAAATCCGAGGTGCCCTTGCCCAGACGACAAACCAGATTGCGGACGCGATCTGTGCCGTACTGGAAAAAACGCCGCCGGAACTGGCATCCGATGTTTCCGACCGCGGCATTATCCTGACCGGAGGCGGCAGTCTCCTTGACGGAATGGACGAGCTGATCCAGGAGCGGACCGGCATCAATACCGTGACAGCAGAAAATCCGGCGAGCGTCGTTGCGCTTGGAACCGGCCAGTACCGCGAAGTGATGAATGAATTTGAAAGCCAGTTTTGATAAAAGATGAGTGAAAAAGAAAAAGTAGAAGGCTACGTAGAACACATTATTTTCCGAAATGAGGAGAACGGCTATACCGTCCTGAATCTGAGCATGAAGGGGCGCGAGCTGACATGCGTCGGCACGCTTCCGATGATCGGAGAGGGCGAGCTGATCGAGGCTTCCGGAGATTATATTGAACATGCTGCCTATGGAAAGCAGTTCCGCATTGAATCCTATGAGACGAAAGTTCCACAGGATTCTGTTGCATTGGAGCGGTATCTCGGTTCCGGTGCGATCAAAGGAGTTGGTGCGGCGCTGGCGGCAAGAATTGTGCGCCGCTTCGGTGACGATACGCTTCGGATCATCGAGGAAGAGCCGGAGCGCCTCGCGGAGGTAAAGGGAATCAGCGAGCGGAAAGCGCGTGAAATTGCACAGCAGGTGGCAGAAAAAGCCGAAATGCAGAATGCGATGATTTTCCTCTCGGGATATGGCATTGCACTGAATCTCGGTGCAAAGATTTATCAGCAGTACGGGGACAATGTGTACCGGATTTTAAAGGAAAACCCGTATAAAATGGCGGAAGATATCGCAGGCGTGGGATTTCGGACGGCGGATGAGATTGCCGGAAAAATCGGGATTGCCGTGGACAGCGAATTCCGCATCAAGAGCGGTCTTTCGTATGTGCTGAATCAGGCGACGGCAGAAGGCCATGTCTATCTGCCGGAACCGGTGCTGCTTCGGAGAGGGCAGGAACTTCTCGGCGTAGAACCGGAGCGGATGCAGAAATCTCTGCAGGATATGGCAATCGACAAAAAAGCGGTCATCCGCGAGCTCCCGGCCGAACGGGAAGGGGATGAGCCGCTGCGGATTGTGTACGCCAGCCAGTATTATTATCTGGAACTGAGTACGGCGCGCATGCTGCATGAGCTGAATATTACATGCGAGGAAGACCGTGAGGCAATCGAAAAGCGGATCGGAAAGATCGAGAAAAAATATCAGATCGAGCTGGATGAGATGCAGAAGACGGCAGTCGTTGAGGCGGCATACAGCGGTCTTATGATCCTGACCGGAGGTCCCGGAACCGGAAAAACGACGACCATCAATGCGATGATCCATTATTTTGAGGCAGAAGGCCTCGACATTTTCCTGGCAGCGCCGACCGGAAGAGCGGCGAAACGAATGACAGAGGCAACTGGCTGTGAGGCATGCACGATCCATCGTCTTCTGGAACTGACGGGAAATGTGGATGACTCCTCGGCAAATGTGCATTTTGAGCGGAACGCAGATAATCCGCTCGACGCGGATGTCATCATCATTGATGAGATGTCGATGGTTGATATCCACCTGATGCATGCCCTTCTTTCCGCGATTGTGCCGGGAACAAGGCTGATCCTGGTGGGAGACCAGAACCAGCTTCCAAGTGTCGGCCCGGGCAGTGTCCTCCGGGATCTGATCCGTTCGGAATGCTTTCCGATTGTCTGCCTGACGCACATTTTCCGGCAGGCATCCCAGAGCGATATTGTTGTCAATGCACATAAGATCCATAATGGGGAAGAGGTTATACTGGACAATAAGAGCAAAGATTTCTTCTTTTTGAAACGGTACGATGTCAACGTGATCTGGAAAGTGCTGGTGACGCTGGTGTCCCAGAAACTGCCGCGTTATGTGGATGCCCGCCCGCAGGATATCCAGATTCTGACTCCGATGCGGAAAGGTGCACTCGGCGTGGAAAATCTGAATCAGATTCTGCAGAAATACCTGAACCCGCCCGCACCGGACAAAGCCGAGCGGGAAAATGGAGGTAATATCCTCCGCGAGGGCGACAAGGTCATGCAGATCCGCAACAATTACCAGATGGAGTGGGAAATCCGCGGCATCAACGGAATCGTGGCGGAGCGCGGTATGGGTGTATTCAACGGAGACCTCGGCATGATCCGGAGCATCAACCCGTATACCGAGGTGATCACCGTGGAGTTTGAGGAAGGAAAATTCGCAGACTATACGTTCAAACAGGCGGACGAGCTGGAGCTCGCCTACGCCACAACGATACATAAAGCGCAGGGAAGCGAGTACCCGGCGGTTGTGATTCCGCTGCTCGGCGGCCCGCGCATGCTGATGACGCGGAATCTTCTGTATACGGCCGTGACGAGAGCCAGAAAGTGCGTCACCATCGTCGGAAGTGATGTGACATTCCAGGCAATGATCGGAAATCATATCGAGGCGAACCGGTATACAACGCTCGCCAGAAGAATCTGGGAAATGCAGGAAGAAAACGCGTAAACACGTTTTTCCGGGGCATGGATGCGGCTGCATCCGGCAGAGTGGATAAGGGAAAGCGCAGGTTACATGAAAGAAAAAAATAAAACAGGAAACTGGCTTTTAAACGCAGTTTATCCGAGACGATGTCCCATCTGTGACGGACTGCTGTCACGTGAAGAGCTGTATCTATGCCGGAATTGTGTGGAAAAGATCCATCCGATTCTGGGCGCGCGGTGCAAAAAATGCGGGAAACCCGTGGGCAGTGAGGAAGAGTTCTGCCGGGACTGCAGCAGAATGAGGCACAGCTTCGACCGCGGTTTTGCGCCGTACGGTTACCACGGGGAACTTGAGGCTTCCCTGATGCGGTTCAAATATCATGAACGGCAGGAATACGCTGGATTTTATGCTCACGCGGCGTTTTTCTATGTGGGAAAGCAGATCCAGAGAAGAAATCCGGAGGTGCTCGTTCCGGTGCCGCTTCATCCGGCGAGACAGCGGCAGCGCGGCTACAATCAGGCGGAGGTATTTGCAGAAAAGCTGGCAGAAGAAATGGAACTTCCCATGAATGCCCGCCTGATCCGCCGTGTGAAAAAAACAAAACGCCAGAAAGAGCTTAGTCCCGCCGAGCGGCGGAAAAACCTGGAGGGAGCTTTTGCATTGGCAAAGCCGGGACAGATGAAATACTGCCGGATTCTTCTGGTAGATGACATTTACACAACGGGAAGCACGGTTGATGCCATTGCGTCACTGTTGAAAGTGAATGGAGCAGAACAGGTGGATTTTGTTTGTGCGGCAATTGTAAAATAGTGTGTGAATATTTTGAGAATAGCTTTCCAATATCGGAAACATATGGTAAAATAAACATAATTTAGAACGGGAAGAGGAGACCAAGAGGCATGTTGGACGAAAAAAGGATTCGTCAGATGACAAAACTGGCTTTTTTCGAAAAAAAAGAAGAAAAAAATGCCTTACGAATCGGCCGCTATTTTCGGAGTGATTACATCGGAAAAGAGCTTCTGAAAAATTTTTTTCTGGCTTCCATCGGATACATTCTGGTACTTGCGGTTGCAGTCTTATATCATATTGAATGGTTGGTGGACGAGATAGACACAATCGACCTGCAGTTTGCAGCAGGGTGTCTGATCGCGTCCTATCTGTGTTTTCTGGCAGTCTATTCCATTGCCGTGTATGTGATCAGCACGATCCGTTACCAGGGAGCACAGAAAAAGCTGAAATGGTATGGAAAAGAGCTGGATGACCTGCAGAACATATATGAGGAACAGGAAAAAAGCGGGAAGAAATCCGGGCGCAGGAGGAAGGAAACATGACAGTATTGATCGAACTGAAAGAAAAATTAAAAGAGTTTTACGGCTCCTGCAGCGGAATCGTACTTCCGATTGTGAAATTTCTGCTCGCTCTTGCTGTATTTCGTGGTATTAATTCCAATCTCGGCTATCTGAAGATGCTGAACAGCATGTATGTGGTATTGATTCTGTCACTGATCTGCGCCATCCTGCCATTGAATGGAATGGTTTTCCTTGCAATGCTGGTGATCATCGGCCACTGCTTTGCACTTCACATGGTAGTCGCGGGTCTTGCGGCGCTGGTTCTGCTGGTGCTCTGGTTTCTATATCTTCGCTTTGTGCCGAAGGATGCGCCGGCACTCCTTTTGACACCGCTCGCATTCTGGCTTCACGTGCCATCTGCCGTTCCGGTTGCCTATGGTCTTGCCGGCACGCCGCTCTCTGCATTTTCAGCAGCCTGCGGTGTCGTTGTCTACTATATGTGCGACATGATTCACGGAAAAATGGAGCCGCTGCTTCATGCGGCGGAAGCACCGGAGATCACGGCAGTCGTACAGGAATTTTTCAACGGCCTCTTCCGCAATGAGGAAATGCTGCTGGTTCTGATCGCCTGCGCACTGACCGTACTTCTTGTCAATGCAATCCGCCACAGCAGTGCGGACTATGCATGGCAGATTTCCATTGTGGCAGGTTCGGTTGCCTATGCGGTTATTATGATTGCCGGAAGCCTGGCACTGGATGTACAGATTGCACTCCCGATGGTTCTGATCGGGGCGGCGGCCGGCTGTCTGGTTGGATTTGTTCTGGAGTTTTTCCTGTTCGGTGCAGACTACACCCGGACAGAATACCTGGAATATGATGACGACGATTATTATTACTACGTAAAAGCCGTTCCAAAATTCAATGTGACAAAGGCACAGCGCTGTGTGACTTATATTCGGAATGAAAAGAAAAAAGAACCGGATCTGACAGACGAGGAACTCGATGCTCTGGCAAATCTTGGACATACAGAAGAATCCGGGAACAGCAGGGATCTTGATGAGATCGAGGAAAAAGAAGAAATAGAAGAAATAAACGAAACAGAAGAAATAAACGAAACAGAAGAAATTCAGGAAGAAGAAATTCCGCCGCTGGACGAGGGCGATTATCAGGATGTGGATTATAAGAGCATGCTGGAGGACACCTTAAAGGATCTTTAAAAGAATTTTGAAAATCAGAAGAAAACCGGCCGTGGGAAAAGAAAGGAAGTGACAGTGTGCGTGGCGTGTGGAACTGGATTGTCACAAGAACGGCAGACTACGGGCTGCCAAAACAAATTGAACTGATTGATATTGTGCAGATTCTGCTCATTGCATTTTTCGTCTATCACCTGATCCGCTGGCTGCAGAATACAAAGGCCTATACGCTGATGAAAGGTATTTTTCTGATTGGTGTCTTTGTCATCATTGCAAACGTGCTGAAAATGCAGACGATTCTGTGGCTGTTCGGAAACATCGGCGGGGCGGCGATCACAGCGGTTGTAATTATCTTTCAGCCGGAGCTTCGAAGAGTGGTCGAGCAGATTGGAGAAAAGAATCCGCTGTCTGCCATTTCTTTTGCGAGCGGCCAGGAGGAAAATGAACGGTTCAGTGACAAAACCATCAATGAACTGGTAAGGGCCAGTTTTGAAATGGGAGAAGTAAAGACCGGAGCGCTGATCGTCATCGAAAAGACCATCACCCTGGAGGAATATGAAAAGACCGGAATCCCGATTGACGGCGTTCTGACCAGCCAGCTGCTGATCAATATTTTCGAACACAATACGCCGCTGCACGACGGAGCCGTGATTGTACGGAACAACCGTGTCACGGCAGCAACATGTTACCTGCCGCTGTCCGACAACATGGATCTGAACAAGAATCTTGGAACACGCCACCGTGCAGGTGTCGGCATCAGTGAGGTGACGGATTCCTTTACGATTATTGTCTCCGAGGAAACCGGAAATGTGTCGTATGCTTCCGGCGGAGAACTCCACACGGCAGTAACACCGAGCGACCTTCGGGAGCAGCTTCACAAAATCCAGAAGCTCGCGAAAAAACCGGAAGAGAAGAAAGGATGGTATATCCGTGGAATGCGTCAGAAAGTGGAGGGAGAGAAGAAATGAAAAAGAAAATTCTGAAAAAGCTTCTGAACAATCTCCCTTTGAAAATTCTTTCTATCCTGATTGCCATTGTAATCTGGTACGTTGTGGTCAGTGTGAATGACCCGATTGTGAAAGAGCGCTTTGATGTCCCCGTGCAGGTGACCAATGAAGCCTACATCGCAGCCGGAAAGAAAACATACCAGATTGCGGAGGAATACCAGACGGTCACGGTTACTGTCACGGACAACAACTCGGTTGTCAGCCGGCTGAAAGCATCGGATATCACTGTCACGGCCGATCTGACCCAGATTGTGACGATGGATACAAACCCGGTTTATGTGCCGATCAAGGCAGCGTGCTCCATGGTAAAACAGGAAAAACTGAGCACAGTGACAGCAACGATCCCTGTGGAAATCGAGGATGTGGACAGCGAAAAATTCCCGATCACAATTGACGCAGGAAATACGAAACCGGCAAAAGATTACGAAGTGGGAACGATGACTTCCGATCCGGAGAGCATCACCATTTCCGGCCCGACGTCCCTGATCAATAAGATCAGCAGTGTGGTGGCAAAAGTAGATGTAACCAATATGCGGAATTCCGGAACCGTCACGGCGGATCTGATGATTATTGATAAAAACCAGGATGAGATGCCGGAATCCCAGATGGAATTTTTGAATTTCGACAGCGGCTCCCCGCAGGTGGATGTGGATATTGAACTGTGGCGCCGTGTATCCGGTATTAAGCTGAGTGCACTGTACAGCGGAACTCCGGCAGACGGCTATCAGATTAAAAATATCTATACCACACCGGAGGAAATCACCGTTGCCGGATCCGAGGAGGCACTTGCAAAGCTGGCGGATGAAGGCAATACGATTGAAATTCCGGAAGACTATACCTCCGTTGCAGGACAGCGCTCCGATGTGGAGACGACGGTTGACTTAAGCGATGTTCTCGCCGATGTGACAGATCTGAAAGTATCTTCCAGTTCGTCTGCATCCGTTACCGTTCACGTAACGGTTATGCCGAATGAGAGCAGGGAATTTGAACTTGATGTCGATCAGATCGAGACGGGCAATCTTCAGTCCACTTATACCGTTCTGTATGATCAGACACAGCTTGCAATCCGCATTAAAGCATCGGACAAAAATCTGGCCAAATTAGATACTTCCCAGATCAACGCATCCATAGATCTGAATGGAATGGGTGTCGGGGATTACGAGGTACCGGTAAAAATCACACTGCCGGATGGCTATGAGCTCGTAGACAGTGTCAAGACAACGATTCATATCAAAGAAAAAGCAGTAGCAAATAAAACGACAGGAACAAATTAGGAGGGAAACCAATGGTAAGCGGAAAAGTGACCGTGAAAAATCCAACCGGCCTTCATCTTCGCCCGGCCGGAACCCTGTGCAAACAGGCGATGCAGTTTAAATCATCTATTACATTCCACTACGGAGATGGAAATACAGCAAATGCAAAGAGCGTCTTAAGCGTCCTTGGCGCATGCGTCAAATGCGGAGACGAAATTGAGCTGTTCTGCGAGGGAGAGGACGAGGAGGAAGCTCTGCAGTTCCTTGTCAATTCCATCCGGACGGGACTTGGGGAAGAACTGTAAGGAGAAAGAACAATGAAGAAATATGATTATGTTCTGGTTGGCGCTGGTCTGTATTCCGGAGTGATTGCTTATCTTGCCGGTCAGGCAGGGAAAAGCTGTCTTGTACTGGAACGAAGAGATCATACAGGCGGAAATATTTACTGCGAAGAAATCGAGGGAATTCATGTACACAAGTATGGAGCGCATATTTTCCATACTTCGAATAAAGAGGTGTGGCAGTTTGTCAATTCGCTGGCAGAATTCAACCGTTATACAAACTCGCCGATTGCCAACTACAAAGGCGAAATTTATAATATGCCGTTCAATATGAATACCTTCAGTAAAATGTGGGGAATCCGCACACCGGAAGAGGCGAAAACAATCATCGAAGAGCAGAGAAAAGCTGTTCCGGGAGAGCCGAAAAATCTGGAAGAGCAGGCGATCAAACTGGTTGGAAAAGATATTTATGAAAAGCTGGTTAAGGGTTATACAGAAAAGCAGTGGGGAAGAGATTGCAGTGAGCTGCCGAGCTTTATCATCAAACGGCTTCCGGTGCGCTTTACGTATGACAACAACTATTTCAATGACCTTTATCAGGGAATTCCAATTGGAGGCTATAACGTTCTGACAGAGCGGCTTTTTGAAAAAGCGGATGTACAGATAGGTGTTGATTTTCTGGAAAATAAAGAAAAGTACCTGGCGATGGGTGAGACGGTGATTTACACCGGAGCGATTGATGCGTTTTACGATTATGCACTTGGCAAGCTGGAATACCGTACGGTGCGCTTTGAAACAGAAGTGCTGGATACCGACAATTATCAGGGCGTAGCTGTAGTAAACTACACCGATCGGGAGACACCGTATACGCGTGTGATCGAACACAAGCATTTCGAATTCGGAACCCAGAAAAAGACCGTCATTTCCAGAGAGTATTCCACCGACTGGAAAGAGGGGATGGAGCCGTACTACCCGGTGAATGATGCCAGAAACCAGGAACTTTATCAGAAATATGCCGCACTTGCGGAAAAAGAAGAGAAGATTATCTTTGGCGGAAGACTTGGAGAATACAAGTATTACGATATGGACAAAGTCATTGAGGCTGCACTGAACCAGTGGGAGAAAATGCAGCGGTAGGAAAAAGAACTGCAAACGGAAATCAATCAAAACGGACTGCACACTTGACAGCAGTCCGTTTTTTGACTATATTATAAACGATATCCGGCTGGAAAATACCGGAAAATAAGAAAATGAAAGAGGTCGTTATGAGAAAAGAATATGATGACGAGGATGAAATCCCGGAAAGACGCCATTCCTCAGGAAAGAAAAAGAAGAAATTCGGCTGGGTTAATGTGCTCACCATCCTTCTCGTAGTTGTACTGGTTGTGCTCGTCGGTGTCTATGCTGTAATCAATCACTATTACAGCAAGAGTAACTACGTAAGCGATGATAAAATCACGATCAATAAATCCACAGAGGTTGAGACAGAAAGTACCGGGTTGACTGATGAGGAGACGGATGCCCTGCAGTCTGAGATTTTAAATGAGACACAGGACATTGAACTTCCAAACAACAATAACGTGTACAACATTCTGCTGATCGGTGTTGACCGTCGTGACAAAACGTGGTATGGAAACTCCGATTCTATGATTCTGATGTCCATCAATAAAGATACAAAACAGATCCACATGACATCCTTTATGCGTGACCTGTATGCAAATATCCCGGATGTCGGTGTGAAAAAACTGAATGCAGCCTGCGCATATGGCGGCGGTCCGCTGGTTGTACGAACCATCGAGGACAACTATAAACTGCCGATTGACAATTATGCAAGTGTTGACTTCGATTCCATGATTGACATTATCGATGCCATCGGCGGAATCGAGCTTTCCCCGAGTGATGATGAGGTACGTGTGGCAAACAACTATATCAACGAAATGTGCAAGCTTCGCAATGCAGATGCATCCGCACATCAGTATACGTCAAGCGGCGATCAGCACGTGGACGGTTATCAGGCGGTTGCATATGCACGAATTCGTTACGTCGGAAACTCGGATTATCAGAGAACCGAGCGCCAGAGAGAGGTATTAAGCAAAATGATGCAGGAGATGAAATCTTCCAGCGTAACAGAACTGAGCGCGCTGGCAGATACCATTCTTCCGAGTGTCACCCATAACATCGACCAGTCTACACTGATGACGCTGATCGGCGAGCTGCCGACGATCCTCTCCTATGAGATTGTACAGAGCCGTGTACCATACGATGATCTGTACTCCAGCAAGGGTGAGATGCTTGTTCCGGATTTCTCGGCAACCATTTCCAGACTTCAGACAGAAATCTACGGATCTACTACCGTAAACGAATAAAAAAGAAACAAATGAAAAACCTCCTGTATCCGGCAAGAAAACCGGAGCCGGGAGGTTTTTTCTGCCCGAAAAACCGGAAAAAACCATAAGAAATTTGTAAGGTATTTTACCGGCGGATAACTTGAAATAGATGGAAAAATGTAGTAAGCTATAAATTGTATAAGAGTAAAAAAATGGGAGGATGAATAAGAATGAAAAGAAAGTTTCTGGCCGCAGCCGTACTTGGCGTCATGGTAAGTGTTACACCAGCCGGTGCATATGCAGCTTCTACAGAAACCAGTCCATTACCGGTAAATTCGGAAAGTGATACTGTAGCTCAGGCCGAAGACGAAGAAACGACTCCGGCGCCAACTGAGACCCCAGAGGTTACACCGAGTGAGACTCCGGCTCCAACCGAGGCACCGACCGCAACACCAACCGTAACACCAACTGAGACCCCTTCCGAGACACCGACGCCGAGCGCAACTCCGGCTCCGGAAGTAAGTAATCTGAAGGAAGGCTGGAACAGCGTTGAAAAAGATGGAAAGAAACAGTTTCAGTACGGAGTTCTGGATGAGAATAATAAGGTGGTAGCTGCTACCGGACCAATAGAAATCGACGGCGTCGATTATGCGTTTGACGAAAATGGCTATATGCTGACCGGTGAAGTAGAGCTGACGGATGAAGATGGAAAAACCGGAATCTACTACTTTGAGACAGAAGGGGAAGATCCTGCAAAAGATGAACTTGGTTCGAGACAGCAGGGTATTTGTGAAGGAAAAGTATTTGCACCGGAACTGAAAAAAAATGAACTTGTTACCATCAAATTTGAGGATGGCAGTGTGGATGATTACTATGCCGATGAAGAAGGCTATGCAGTCTGGAGCACAACTCAGAAAGTAGGAGATGTAACATATCTGTTTGGCAATGATGGAACCCGCGTAAAAGAGGCAGGTTTCCAGACTGTTGTTGATGAAAACAATGTAACGCATACCTATTATCTGAATGCAGAAGACAGCACTGTATCTCTTGGAAATCACAATGCGTATCAGCAGGGAGATCGTACGGTAAGCTGGTTGACGGTTGGCTCTAACTGGTACTTAGTGGATGCGGAAACAGGGGAACTTCTTTCAGGATGGCAAAAGGTAGATACAGCAATCTACTATATGAAACCAGCTTCCTTTGATGCAAACGGAAATTTGAAAGATGGAAGTTTCGAGATGGAAACCGGTAATCAGAAAAATAAATCCGGCTGGGCACAGATTGATGGAAAATGGTACAGCTTCTGCAGCTGGGGCGGCGTACGGACAGGCTGGTTCAATTACGATGGAAATAAATATTATCTCCATGAAGACGGTCATATGGAAGACAACGCGCTGAATGTGAACGGAACCATGTATCTCTTCAAGAGCTGGGGCGGCATGTGTGTCAACGATGTTGGAAGCTATAATGGAAATTATTATTACGTTGGTGCTGACGGAGCCGTTTCGACGACAACAGGATGGAAAAAAATTAAAACCAGCACGCAGACAATCTGGTACTGGGCAACTGCAGACGGCGGAAAACTGCTGACGAATTCCTGGCTGGATTACAATGGAAACAGCTATTATCTGAAAGCCGATGGAAAAATGGCTTTTAATGAGTGGCTGGATAACACCTATTACTTCCGCAGCTGGGGTGCGGCCTACAAAAACGCATGGGCAAAAGTCAACAATGTATGGTATTATTTTGACGGAAATGGAAAGAAATATACCAGCGGCTGGCTGACCTACAAAGGAAATAAGTATTATCTGAAATCCGATGGAACCATGCTTGCCAATGAATGGCTCGATGGAAAATACTACTTCAAGAGCTGGGGTGGTATGTATAAAAACGAATGGGGCAAGTCCGGCGATACCTGGTACTGGTTTAATGCAGATGGAACCAAACGGACGCAAAAAGGCTGGTTCCTCTATGATAAAAATTATTATTATCTGGATAAAGATGGAAAAATGCTGACCGGCTGGGTTTACCATGACGGTAACTATTATTACATGAAGAGCTGGGGCGGCATGGCACATGACGAGTGGATTCTTCATGATAAGAACTGGTACTACTTCAAGAGCTGGGGCGGCATGTACCATGATCAGTGGCTGACACTGAACGGTTCTCAGTATTATTTCCGCAGCTGGGGCGGAAGATATCAGAACTGCACCGCTACGATCAATGGAAAACAGTACAAATTCGATGCTTCCGGACGCAGAATCACGGAAGGATGGGAGTACATCGGAAAATACCGCCGTTACCGCAAAGCAGACGGTTCTCTGATGGAGGATGTGACAAGCATCTTCAATCCGTCATCCAAATACATCACAGTAGACAGAACCCGCGGACGTGTCACCATTTACGGCTATAACAGTGCAACCGGTTCTTACGATACCCCGATCAAATCAATGATCTGCTCCGTAGGAAATCCAATCAGTTACACTGCAGCAGGAACATATAAAATCGGCTGGCAGTTGAAAAAGAAGCAAATGAGAGGTGAAGATTATGTGTGCTGGGCACCATATGTATCACAGATTTATGACGCTGTTTACTTCCATGGCGTAGCAAGCAGCACACCGGATCTGAATATGATCTCTGCCGTAGACTTCAATTCCCTGGGATCACCGATGTCACATGGTTGTGTCAGACTGACTGCAATCGATGCAAAATGGATTTATGATAACGTCAGCAGCGGAACAACGGTCCGCATTGGCGACAATCTGGATTATCCGCTGACAAACCCGACCCGTTATACCTGGACAGGCGGTGCTTTCGGAAGCGATCCGACATATCGATAAAAAATAGAACAGGAATACCTGTATGAGAAAATCCATCGGGGCAGCAGTGCCGCCGATGGATTTTCTGATAAGAAGACATCGGCCATTTTACAGGAAAGGAAGACAGATACGATGGAATTACAGGAAAAGAAAAAGAACCGGACAGAACAGAAAACAGATATGCAGAATAAGGAAAAAGCATTGCTTACCCAACTTGACGAGATTGCAAAACAGGATCTCTGTCTGGCATTCTCCGGCGGTGTGGACAGCAGTCTGCTGCTGAAGCTTGTCATGGATGCATCTGCAAAATATGGAACAAAGGTTTATGCAGTAACCTTTCAGACACGGCTGCATCCGCCCTGCGACCTGGAGACAGCGACAAGAGTAGCAAAGGAGGTTGGCGCTGTTCATGAGGTCCTTTTTGTTGATGAGCTGGAGCAGGAGGCAATCCGTTACAATCCGGAAAACCGCTGCTATCTCTGTAAGCACTATCTATTTGGGAAACTTCTGGAATTTGCCCGCGATCACGGTGTCACCCAGGTACTCGACGGAACAAATGAGGATGACCTTCATGTCTACCGGCCGGGGCGAAAAGCGCTGAGAGAATATGGTGTCATCAGCCCGCTTGCAGCGTGTCATGTGACAAAAACAGAGGTAAAAGCACTTGCTGCAAAGTACGGCGTTTCCGTAGCACACCGTCCATCCACTCCATGTATGGCGACACGCCTTCCCTACGGGGCAGAAATTAACTATGACGTTCTGGATCGGATTGCGGACGGCGAAGCATGGCTTCATACGCTGTTCGGTGCGGAAGAGAATCTCCGCCTGCGTGTACATGGCGATGTGGTGCGTCTTGAAATCTCACCGGAGCGTATGGGGGAAGTGCTTGAGAAGAGAGAAGAAATGATTGCATATCTGAAAAAGCTCGGCTTTTCTTACCTGACGATGGATCTGGAAGGGTTCCGTTCCGGCAGTATGGATGAGAAAATAACACAGAAAGAGGAAACAAAATGAAAGCAATTTTAAGTGCGGACCGCAAATGGGGTCTGGGATATCAGGGACGGCTGCTGGTAAGTATTCCGTCTGATCTGCGATTCTTCCGTGAAACTACGATGGGACACGTTGTCGTGATGGGAAGAAAGACACTTGCTACACTCCCGGCAGGGCAGCCCTTAAAAGGCAGAACGAATATTATCTTAAGCCGTGATTCGGAATGGACTGTCCGCGGCGCAACCGTTGTCCACAGTATCAAAGAGCTGATGGAAGTGTTAAAGCCGTATGAGGACGACGATATTTATGTTGCGGGCGGCGGAGAAATTTACCGTCAGCTTCTCCCATACTGTGATACGGCATACGTCACACGAATTGACATGACGTATCAGGCGGATACCTTCTTTGAGGATCTTGACGAATCACCGGATTGGGAGATGGTAGAAGAGGGCGATGAGCAGACCTGCTTTGATATTGAATTTTATTTCACGGAATACCGAAGAAAGAATGAAAAGGCAGAACGCCCGAGATAAGGGTAAGACAGGACGTAAAAAACGGAGAAACCACAGAAAAAGCGGCTTCTCCGTTTTTTTTTATATAGGATACAAAAAGTATCAGTGCTGTCCGCCTGCAGAAAGCTCCAGCATTTTTTTCTTAATATCATTTTCGAGCTGTACCAGCTCAACTTCAGCGGCGGCACGTTTCTGGCGGCCGTCCTCCTGAATCTTCATCACTTCATCGAGGGTAGAGATCAGGCTCTGGTTCGTCTGTTTTAAGGTTTCCATATCGACGATACCGCGCTCAGATTCTTTTGCAGTCTCGATCGTTGCCATCTTCAGATTCTCCGCATTCTTTTTCAGAAGCTCATTTGTCATATCCGAAACCTGGCGCTGTGCTTTGGCAGCCTCAGTCGAGTGATGAACGCCGAGTGCAATGATCATCTGGTTTTTCCAGAGCGGAATGGTGTTGACGAGTGTGGATTGGATCTTTTCGGCCATTACAGAATCGCTGTTCTGAATCATGCGGATCTGCGGCGCTGTCTGGATCGAAACCATACGGGTCAGTTCCAGATCATACAGTTTCTTCTCAAATCGGTTGCAGAGATCTTCGAGATCCTTGGCAGCCTGTGCGTCTTCGGCCTTTCCGGTCATCTGCGCTTTATTCTGCAGATCACGGAGTTCTGTGGAACGTACCAGCTCCAGCTTTTTCTTTCCAGCGAGAATGTACATGGTCAGCTCTTTAAAATAATTCAGGTTCTGTGCATACATCTGATCCAGAATGGCAATGTCTTTCAGAAGCTGCCGCTGGTGGCCGTCGAGCACGTCACAGATTTTATTGACATTCACCTCTGCCTTGTCATACTTCGCTTTCATTGCATTGATTTTGTTCGTGCTTTTCTTAAAGAAAGAGAATGGTCCCTTTTCTTCTTCTGCGTCAAACGTTTTCAGCTCTGTCACAACAGAGGTGAGCAGATCGCCGATTTCCCCGAGATCTTTGCTTCTGACGTTCTCCAGCGTTTTCTCGGAAAAGTCTGCCATTTTCTTCTGTGCACCGGCACCGTACTGCAGAATGCCGTTTGTATTGGCAAGATCAATCTGGGAAACAAAGGCATCCACCATGGCTTTCTGTTCGTCGGACAGAACAGAATCATCCATGACCTCTTTCTTTTCTTCCGGCTGCTGTACCGGAAGTTCCGGTTCCGGCTCTGGAGTGCCGAAACTTAAGCTTGGAATTTCAGTGGTGTCCTTTACAAAATTATTCATGTTTTCTATTCTCCTTTTCTTCGGTACGGAAACGTAACCGGTGATTTGATTTCAATTGTATAGCTTTGAATAGTTACATGTGAAGCGGCTCAATATCCTGCTTTGACGGACCTGCCTGATTTGTCAGTCCCTCCTGCGCCAGCATCGTCTGCAGAACAGAGATATCAGAAGAAATATCCCATGCCGTTGTCTGGAACAGATCATCAAGCAGCTTTTCGAATGCGGCATTGATGGTATCCAGTGTGTCCTCGATTTCCTTCTTGGTTCGGAGGATATTGTCGCTTTGAATTGGTTCGTTCTCAAAGGAACGGTAAGCGTCGAGCAGCTTCCAGGTTGTCGGCATATAGTAATCCATAAATTTCCGCAGGGCGGCGGCTTCTTTTGGGCGCTTTTTTGCCTCCTCGAGAATCCGGGTAACAACCGTTTCGAGACGGCTCAGCTTGGCTGTGATGACTTCACCCGGCAGATCCAGGTTGCACTGATGGATCTTCTGAATATAAGATTCACATTCTTCCAGCATCTGCTGGTATTCCGGCGTTACACCGGAGGCCTCCAGCTGTTCACGTGCTTTCTGCTCAGCAATCTGCTGTTCCTTCTGGCTGGCGAGCATTGCGCGGTACTGGTCGTAGCAGTCATTTGTTACCATCAGACAGGTACCATTCTCGTCGAGGTGGCCCTGGCGCAGCATGGATTTATCAATCATGGTCGTAATATCGGTCAGAAGCTCACCTTTCTCACAGTGCATACTGTCGCAGAGTTCTTTCGTGGAAATATATTCCTTTGTGCCGATCAGCGTACAGATCTGGCGGAAATGGCGGACCAGACGCCGGTTTTTACTTCCCTTTTTCAGAAGAATGCCGCCGCCGATGGTAAATGCGGCAAAAATAAGAGAAGGAATCAGCGCGCTGTTGTCTGGACCTGCAAATAAGGAATAGAGACTAAGCGCTGTGCAGCAGCCGAACAGTCCGGTGACACCCCAGCCGGCGGCCGTCTGAAATCCGCCGACAAGTGCAAGATCGGTGGATGGCATAAAGCGCTCGCGCAGTACACGGCGTTCTTGTATGCGGCTGTTCCATTCCGTATTCTGGGAGGTCTGCCAGGTATGGGAAGGTTTGGGAACCGGGTTCGCGCTCTTACCCGGCATCGTGCCTCCCGGCCCGTAGGAATAGTGATGCGGTCCGGTCTGCTGCGCTGTATTATTATGGGAAGAATACTGGCTGCTGTAGGAAGTATCTGCGGAATAGCCGCGGGACGGCTCCTGTGTGCCATTTGCACGGAATGGTCCCTTCCGGTTGGGGTAGACAAACTGGTTGATGGTGTCTGAAATCTTCCGGTTTAATTCCTGAAAATCCTGAGAATTCACAGCGTTATCCACAAGCTTTCCAATACTGTCGCCGACATCCTTTAAATCATCTTCAAAACTCATGACAGTTCCTTTCTGATGAGGTACTTTTTCTGTGTACCGTTTTCCATTTATTATACAATGCGATTGGAAATCTTACAAGCATACAGTGCTTAATTTTCTATGAAGCTGGAGCTGACGGGAATGGTTACAGTTCACAGGAAATGATTTTGTTTTTGGATGAGTTGAAAGAAAGCAGTAACTATTATATACTAAAGAATATCGAATGTCAGAAAAAATCAAATCAGAATAAAGGGGCCGCAATACTAAATGAATAAAAACGAAATTATCCAGATACAGGGAATGGAATATAAAGAAATGACAAAACAGCTTTTGAACGAATGTGCCTTAGCTACGCTCATTCCTTCGAGGGTCAGTCTCATCGGTATTAAGCCAAATCTGGTAGCACCTGTCCCGGCGGAGTTTGGAGGGACGACACATCCGGAGGTGGTTGCGGGGATCATCGAATATCTTCAGGAAAACGGATTTACCAACCTTCAAATCATGGAAGGTTCCTGGGTCGGGGATAAGACAGAGGAATCGTTTGAGGTCTGTGGATACCGTATGCTTTCGGAACAGTACGGCGTTCCGCTTATCGATGCGCAGAAGGAAAAAAGCATGCCGGTGCAGTGTGGTGATATGGAACTTCAGATTTGCGAATGTGCGAAAAAGGTGGATTTTATGATCAATGTCCCGGTCATGAAAGGCCATTGCCAGACTAAAATTACCTGCGCACTGAAAAACATGAAAGGTCTCTTGCCGAATAAAGAAAAACGTCATTTTCATGCCATGGGACTTCATCGGCCAATTGCGCATCTGGGGCTTGGGATTCATCAGGATTTTATTTTGGTGGATAATATCTGCGGAGACCTTGACTTTGAGGATGGCGGTAATCCGTTTATCATGAATCGCCTTTTCGCTGGGTTAGATCCGGTGTTGATCGATGCATATGTCTGCGCGGAACTGCATTATAAGCCAGAAGATGTCCCGTATGTCAAAATGGCAGAAGAGTTGGGCGTGGGCAGCGCTGATCTCACACGGCTTTCAATCCGCCAAATTGGCGAAATTGGTGAAAAAAGAGTGATTCCGGAAAAACGGAAGATCGTGGAACTGCAGGATGCCGTAGAGGAAGTTGAGTCCTGCAGTGCCTGCTACGGCTATCTGATCCCGGCGCTCGACCGGCTGAAGGAGGAAGGACTGCTGCAGGAACTCCACGAAAAAATCTGCATCGGGCAGGGATACCGGGGAAAGAGCGGGGTGCTTGGTGTGGGAAGTTGTACTTCAGGGTTTAAATACAATCTGAAAGGCTGCCCACCGACCGATGAGCAGATGTATGAATTTTTGAAGCAGTACATTGCAACTAGACGAAAAACAGAAGCAGAAAAATAGCAACAGAGGAGAGAGTGAATGAAAAAAGCAGTCAAAGCCATTTTAAATGTATTGTCCTACGGCGGAATTGAAGTAGAATCCGCCCGTCGGCTTGCCGATATCAAGAAGCTGGATCCGATCCGTATTTTTCTGCGAAAATTGGATATGGAAATATATAATGGGGACTACAAGGTTCCGATTCGGCTGTTCTTCCCGGATGAAAAAATGGAGGAGCATGGTGCAAAAGAAGCGATTCTGTTCTTCCATGGCGGCGGCTGGACAACCGAGAGTGTGGAGACATACGACCGTGTCTGCGCACGCATGGCGCAGTCGACGGGGCAGATTGTTGTATCGGTAGAATACCGTCTTGCACCGGAGCATCGTTTCCCGACAGGCTTAGAAGACTGCTACGCCGCCGCCCAGGCAATGCTGCGCGGGGAGATTCTGCCGGAGGTAACGCCGGAAAATGTCACGATCATGGGCGACAGCGCAGGAGGAAATCTTGCGGCTGCGGTCTGCCTGATGGCGAGGGACAAAAAAGAACTGCTGCCGGGGAAACAGATTTTGATTTATCCGGCGGTGAATTCCTGTTACACAGAGAAATCACCGTACAAATCCGTGAAAACCAATGGAACCGGATACCTTCTGACCAGTGTCAAAATGGAAGATTATGTAATTCTGTATCAGCGGACCGAAGAAGACCGCAAAAATCCGTACTTTGCACCGGTACTGGCAGAAAATCTGCAGGGACTGCCGGACACGCTGGTACTGACGGCGCAGTACGATCCGCTGCGCGATGAGGGCGAGGATTATGCGAAAAAGCTGAAAAGGGCTGGCAATCTGGTTGAACATCATCGGATCAAGGGCGCATTGCACGGCTATTTTGCGCTTGGCATTGAACACCTATATGTGCAGGAAAGTTTTCAGTATATGAATGCATTTTTAAGGAAAGAAAAACAGCAGAAAAATGCAGACGAAGAACTGGAAAACATAGCAGCAGTGAAGAAACAATTGACACACGGGAAGGCGTAAGGAGGCATAGAAAATGAAGAAAGAACATTCTTCGCGCTGGAGAAAGCTGGACAACGCGGCACAGGCATTTCCGGCGGCCACCGGAAAAAAGGATACGAGAGTCTTCCGGTTTTACTGCCAGCTGAAAGAGGACATCCAGGCGGATCTGCTGCAGAAAGCGCTGGAGCAGACAATGGAGCATTATCCGGTGTTTTCCATGGTACTGCGGAAAGGTCTTTTCTGGTTTTATCTGGAGCAGCGCGATCTGCCAGCAAAAGTAGAAGAGGAAAAGCGTCCGCCGTGCAGTGAGATTTACGTACCCGACCACAAAACGCTTCTTTTCCAGGTTTCTTACTATAAAACCCGAATCAATTTCGAAGTATTCCATGCCCTGACAGACGGCACCGGTGCGATGCTGTTTCTGAAAGAACTGGTGAGCAATTATCTGATCTTGTGTCATCCCGAGGAAATCTTTTCAAAGGTCAGCGAAGACATGCTGACAGAGACAGATTTCGAGGAGGACAGCTTTTCACAGTATTACACCGGAAAGAAAAATGAAAAAGAAAAAAGCCGCCCGGCATACCAGATCAAAGGCGAGTATCTGGAGCAGGAGGAGATGGAAATTACTGAGATTCTGCTTTCCGCGGAAGCAGTTCATAAGTGCGCAAAAGCACATGGCGTGTCGGTGACGGCGTACCTTGCGGCGGCGCTGGTATATGCGGTATATGAAGAAATCCCGAAAAGCAGGCTGAAAAAGCCGGTTTCTCTGATGGTTCCAGCCAACTTGCGTAACTTTTTCCCATCCGCATCGATGACGAATTTCTGGAGCTGGATCGAGATTGCCTGTGATCTTGGGCCGGAGGCATCGTTTGAGGATGCCCTGCAGATCACGGGAGCCGCGATGCAGAAAGAGGCGCTGAAGCAGGAGATTTCCACACGTATGAACGATCTGGTGCGGATTGAGCGGAATCCGGTGCTGCGCGCCGTGCCGCTGGAAATCAAAAATCTGGCGCTGATGGCGGGCACGACGCTCGGCGGACGAAGCATTACGACCGTCTATTCCAATATCGGCCGGATTCAGATGCCGCCGGAGTATGAAACATATATTGAGCGGTTCGGATTTTTCACCAGCACCGACAAAGTACAGATGTGTTCCTGTTCCTACGGTGACAGCATGGTGCTTGGAATCACATCTAAAATCGCTGATTCCAATATTGAACGGAACCTGATGCATCTGCTGCAGAAAGAGGGCATCGCCTGTGAACAGGAGGAAAATGATTTTCCGGGACAGAAAGAACAGCCGCACGGGACGGCCAAACTGGGATTGAAAATTTTTTCTTTCACCTGCATCGCGGCTGTCGTACTCTGCTGGATGATGAATTTCCTTGCAACGCCGCAGATGTGGTGGGCAGGTTATGCGACAGCGGGTGTGTTCTGCGCCTGGCTTCTGATCCGGGTGGGATATCAGAAACGGAAAAATCCACTCAAAAACAGTATGTGGCAATTGATCTTTATTATGATCGGTGCGATTCTGTGGGATTATGCGACGGGCTGGATCGGCTGGTCTGTCGATTTCGCAATTCCGCTCGCCGTTCTTATGAATGGCGCGACGATGCAGATTCTGGCAAGAGCGTACAAAATGGAGGTCAGTGAATATCTTTTTTATCTGATGCAGTCCGGAGCAGCAGGAATCGTTCCGGCGATTTTGTGGCTGACGGGAACTGTCCGCATTACCTGGCCGTCCGTGATCTGCGTGGGCCTTAGTGTGCTGTATCTGATCGGGCTGTTTTTTTTCCGCGGAAAAGATTTTATGCGGGAAATGCAGAAAAAATTCCGGGTATGAAGGGAAAAGGTGATAGAAAAAATAAGAAGAGCAGGTAAGAAAAGTGGATGTTGGTCCCTTTTCTTACCTGCTCTTTTGAAACTTGTGTGTGTCTGCGGCGGAAAAGCCTGGAGAGATATCTACTGCGCCTTCTCCTCACAGCCGCAGGAATCCCACGACGGCATTTCATCCCCATTTTTAATCGCATCGCGAACCGCGCTGTAATACCGCACTTTCTGCTGAATATGCTCGAGATCAGATTCCATGCGCTCGATTTTCTCGCGTGTATTCTGCTCATGTTCCTCGAGAATGGCAACCATCTGGTCAATATTTCCCGGGATATCATCCTCAAGCCGGAAAAACTCCTGAATCCCCGCAATCGGAAGACCGGTGCGCTTGAAGCAGAGAATTGCGGTCATGCAGTTAATGTGCTGCTGGGTGTAAATTCGTTTCTTGCTTTCGGTATGAATGACATCTGTCAAAAGCCCGATCTCCTCATAATAACGAAGCGTAGAGGCCGGAAGTCCAAAACGCTCGGACATTTCACGAATGGTGTAGGTCTGCTGTTCCATGGAAAAACCTCCTTGAACGATAGAGTTTGAATAGTAGAATAACTTCTTAAAGTATACTTTAAGAAAGTGAAATTGTAAAGAGAGAATCTTCGTTACGTTTCACTTGGCAGTGCAGCACTTGCTGTTTTGATGCGTAGGAAAGGAATATTTATCAGAAAGTGAGAAGAAAAAGTACATTGCTTATTTGCACCAGAATGGAATATAATAGAAAGCAGAAAAAACGTGAAAAATGTGAGGAATAATCGTGAAACAGGAAATTATAGCAGACCTGTCCCGGATTACGGAGGAGGAACAGGCGATTCTGGACGGCAAGACGGAAGTGGAAAAGGAGCGGTATTCGAGCGGGCAGAAGTTTGTGATGGATGCGGGAAAGCTGCTGAAGCGGGGAAAATTGATTGATATTCGGCCGCACACGCGGTTTATTCGTTTTCCGGCGCACAGCCACAATTATGTCGAGATGATCTACATGTGCCAGGGAAGCACCGTACACACCATCAACGGGGACCGGATCGAGCTGAAAACGGGTGAGCTGCTGATTCTGAATCAGAATGCAGTGCAGGAAATTGAACCGGCAGGGCGTGGCGATATCGCGGTCAACTTTCTGATTCTGCCGGAGTTTTTTGACCAGACGCTGCGAATGATCGGGGCAGAGGAGAATCAGTTAAAGGATTTTATCGTCGGCTGTCTGAAAAGCGGGGAGGTACCGCTCTGTTATCTGCATTACAGAATCGCGGATGTCCTTCCGGTGCAGAATCTGATCGAAAATCTCGTCTGGACGCTCTTACATCACCAGAGCAATAAGCGGAGCATCAATCAGATTACGATGGGCCTTTTATTCCTGCAGCTCATGAACTACACCGAACGCGTGCAGGTGGGAGAGCAGTATTTTGAACAGGAGATGCTGCTCGGCGTATACCGCTATATCGAGGAACATTACCGGGAGGGCAGCCTTTCGGAACTGGCGGAAGAACTGCACTACGATTTTTACACCTTAAGCCGCATGATCCGCCGCCTGACCGGGAAAAACTACACCGAACTCGTTCAGAACAAACGCCTGACCCAGGCCGCGTATCTGTTGGAAACGACGGGACTTTCCGTGGCAGACATCGGCGAGCGGGTCGGGTATGAGAACATGAGTTATTTCCATCGGATTTTCAAAGAGCGCTATGGAATATCGCCGAAGAAGTACCGGGTGGAGAAGAAAATACAATAGGACAAGAAAAACGGATCGAGAATCTGAACTTAAAACCAGATTTTCGATCCGTTTTTGTTTGTAAATTACTTACTGTTCATTTTCATCCTTCGGCAGCCGCACGATCCGTACCTTGTCGACTCTCCGGTCTGCCATTTTCAGTACGGTTACGTCGAGGCCATCCGAGACGAAATGATCGCCTTCCTTTGGCACGCGCTCGAGGATCCCCATGATCCATCCGCTGACCGTAAAGACGTCAAATTCTTTGTCAATATCGAGCTCTTCATACACCTTGTCGATGCTTGCCGTTCCGGTCACGAGGTATTCGTTTTCGGAAACTTTCTGGATTTCCTGTACAACCGCATCATGCTCATCCCAGATTTCGCCGACGAGCTCTTCGAGGATATCTTCCATGGTGATGATACCGTCGGTGCCGCCGAATTCATCAATGATAATGGCAATATGCGATTTCTTCGCCTGCATTTTTTTCAGCAGCGGGCCGACCTTCGTATTCTCGGTTACAAAGAGCGCCGGGCGGATGATGCTGCTTAGCGGTTTGTTGGTGTGGTAAATGTGGTTGTGGAAATCCTTCTGATACACAATTCCCACAATGTGGTCGATATCATCATCATACACCGGCAGCCGGGAAAATCCGGTGTCGGAGAAAGTCTTAGCGATCTCGGATTTCGTCGCATCGAGCGGAATGCCGATGACGTTGACACGCGGAGTAAAGATCTCTGCGGCCTCCATCTCCATGAAGCCGATTGCATTCTGAATCAGATCGCCTTCCTGATCGTCGATGTCGCCCTCCTGGGTCGCCTCCTCGACGATGGTCATCAGTTCCTCATCGGTGATGCCGTGGTTTTCCGAGGATTTGAAGATGCGGGAGAGCAGCTTCTTCCACTGGGAAAAGAAAAACGTCACCGGGGTCAGCACGATCATCAGAATGTGGAGAAACGGTGCGGAAAATTTGGCGATCGTCTCCGGAGATTCTTTTGCAATGCTTTTCGGGGAAACTTCGCCGAAGATCAGGACCACGATAGTGGTTACGATCGTGGAAACCGTCGCACCGGAGTCGCCGCCGAGAAGCTTGATAAAAAGCACCGTGGCAAGGGAGCTGAGTCCGATGTTGACGATGTTGTTGCCGACGAGAATCGTGGAGAGCAGCTTGTCAAAGTTCTCCAGCAGCTTTAACACCAGTTCCGCCCGCTTGTCGCCTTTTTCTGCCATATTTTTCATGCGGATGCGGTTCAGCGAGGTGAAGGAAGTCTCCGTCGCCGAAAAGTAGGCTGAGAGCATGACGCAGATAAGAATGATGATGAGTGACACAATGTCGCTGTTCATTTGTTTTTCCTTTCTTAGGAAACCGGGACACGATGCAAAAAATGTACAAAAAGACATAACCTATCTTGAATCTGGCGGAATCAAAGATAGATTATGTCTCCGTTTATCAAATGATGAAAATAAAGCATCGTCGAGGCATACTGCCTGAGTCGTCCATGTTTCTGTAATCCTTTCGTTGATCAGTAATCCCTTTTATTGTACGGTATGTGGGAATAATTGTCAATAAGGCATGCGAAAATCACAGGAAATACGAAACCGCATTGTTGTAGCTGATATTTTCCACCATCTCTTTCAGAAACTCCAGGTTCGCCGGGTACTCCCCGTTTTCCACCCAGTTTCCGATTTGATTGCAGAGAATCCGGCGGAAATATTCGTGGCGCGGGAAGGAGAGGAAGCTGCGGGAGTCGGTCAGCATGCCAATGAAGGTGGAGAGCATGCCGATGCTGGAAAGCGTCGCAAGCTGGGATTCCATGCCGTATTTGTGATCGTTGAACCACCATGCGGTACCGAACTGCACTTTCGAGCGGATGCCAGGCGCAGCAAAGTTTCCAGCCATGCTTGCAAGCATCGGGTTGTCGCCCGGGTTCAGAGAGTAGAGCACAGTTTTCGGCAGTGCGTCGTCCTCGTCCATATCGTTTAAGAAAGCGCCGAGCATCGGGGCAAAGGCGAAATCGTTCATGCTGTCAAAGCCGGTATCGGCACCGAGCGCACGGAACATCCGCTTCGAGTTGTTACGGAGTGCTTTGATATGAAGCTGCATGGCGATATTGTGCTTATGATACAGCCGTCCGAGGTTCGTCAGAAGGAAGCCCTTGTACATGCCGAGCTCTTTTTCAGTGAGAGCACTGCCGTTCATGCGATTTTCAAATACATCATTCGCCTCAGCAGCCGTGCATGGCACATAGAAGCAGCCCTCAAGGCTGTGGTCGCTGACAACGCAGCCGGCGGAGAGGAAGAAGTCGAGGCGGCAGGAGAGGGCATGCACCATATCCTCTGCGGATGCAATCGTCCTGCCGGCGGCAGCGGCAAGCTTTTCCACGTATTCCGGGAAATCCGGCTTTTCGAGATGAACGGCGCGGTCCGGGCGGAAGGACGGCAGAACGCGGCAGGCAAAGTATTCCTTCTGTAATGCCAGATGGCAGTGCAGATCATCTGCAGGATCGTCGGTGGTGCACAGATGCGACACATGCTGGTTCAGAATCAGATTGCGCACGGTAAACTCCTTCGTCTGCAGTTTTGCATTCGCCTCATCCCAGATCTCCTTCGCTGTTGCGCGGGAGAGCGGTGTCGTGATGCCGAAGTACCGCTGCAGCTCCAGATGTGTCCAGTGGTATAAAGGATTGCCGATCGCGTTCTCAATCGTCTTGGCAAACGCCAGATATTTGTCGTAATCATCGGCGTTTCCGGTGATCAGATCCTCCGAAAAGCCCATCGCACGCATGGCACGCCATTTATAATGATCCCCGCCGAGCCAGACGCGTGTCAGATTCTCCATCTGGCGGTCTTCGAGAATCTCCTGCGGATTCAGATGGTTGTGATAGTCAAAAATGGGCATTTTTTCAGCTGCCTCGTGGTACAGCGTTTTCGCCGTATCGGTCTGCAGCAGAAAGTCAGCGTCCATAAAAGGTTTCATATGGAAATACCTCCCTTTTAGAATTGAGCAGTCAGCGCAGCAAGCGTATCTGCCACAGCGCCAGGTCCCTGAAGCATCGAGACAAAAGCATTCAGCACACGGTCAGAAAGTCCGGCGAAAATCAGATCCACACCGAAAATCGAAGCATCGGAGAGCAGCGGAGCCAGAGTTTTGGAAAGGGTCTCGCGGTCAGCCGGTGCGCCGAGTTTCAGATCCTGCACATACGGGCGGACCGTGGCAAGCAGCGGATCCGGGCTCAGATCAAATGCATCACCGTTGTCATCCACGCCCATCAGATACCGCAGCCATCCCGCAAATACAGCCGGAATTGCCTGAAGATCCGAGAGTGACAGCTCCGGAGAAGCAAGATACGATTTGATCGTCTCACCGAACCGGATCGACAGCTTCTGTGACGTATCGGTTGCAATTCGCTGCGGCGTATCCGGCATAAACGGATTCGGGATGCGGATGTTCAGCACTTCATCGATAAACTGCTTCGGAGAGAGAATACCAGGATCGGTGACAACCGGAAGTCCTTCGATATATCCGATGCGCTCCACGAGCTTTTTCAGTACCGGATTTTTCATCTCCTCACTGATCAGTTCGTAGTCCAGCAGGCAGCCGAACACAGCGAGTGCGGTGTGCAGCGGGTTCAGGCAGGTGCAGACCTTCATGCGCTCTGTTTTGTTGACAGTTTCCCGGTCGGTAAAGATCCATCCGCTCTTTTCTAACGGCGGCCGTCCGTTCGGGAAATGATCTTCGACTACGAGGTACTGGCATTCCTCTGCATTGACGAACGGAGCAACGTAGGTGTGGCGGGAGGTGACGATCGACTGTGCATCAGCGAGGCCGTTCTCCTCGAGTATCTTTTCGATGGAACCATCCGGCCGCGGGGTGATCTTGTCGATCATGGTCCACGGGAAGCTGACTTTTTCCGGGTTCTGCAGATAGGAGAGGAAGCCTGGCTGTACCAGCTTGTTTTCTTCCCATGCAGAAGCGTAGGCTGTCAGGGCAAGGGAAAGTTTTTCGCCATTGTGGGAGCAGTTGTCGGTGCTGACCATCGCAAACGGTTTTTCGCCTGCAAGAAATCTTTCATATAAAAGAGAAGCAACTTTTCCCATATAGCTGGTAACGGAAGAAGGTCCGGCAGCAAAATCGGCAGCAACAGACGGCAGCAGTTCGCCCGCACCGTTTTTCAGGGAATATCCCTTTTCGGTGATCGTAAACGTCGCCATCTGCAGGGAATCCTTGGTAAAGATTTCTTTTAACCGGGCAAAATCCGGAGAATCCGCCGTATCGGCAGCCAGCGATTCTGCGATGCTTCCAACAACGGTTTTCTCGACAGAACCATCGGCTTTTAAGGTCACCAGAATGCTTAAATTATCGTGCGGCTGGTACATATCACGGATGATTTCTGTATCGAAGCCCTCCGCAACGATGACACCGCGGTCAAAGGTACCGTTGTTCAGCAGTTCCTGTGCTGTATTTGCCTGGAAGGCACGGAAAATATTTCCGGCTCCGAAATGCACCCAGCACGGAGATTCTTTCGTGCGGGTGATCATTGCTTCGCGGTCATAGGATGGAAGCGCATAGCCTGCGGCTTCCCACGCTTTGTGATCTGCCAGTCCGGCAGCTGTTAAGTTAAGAGACATCAGTAAAAATCTCCTTTAAATTCCACGTGTGTGATTCTTGTCAATAGCTTCCCAGAGTCCGTTTAAATAAGTCGCGCCGAGTGCGCGGTCATACAGTCCATAGCCCGGCATTGCCTTCTCGCCCCAGATCATACGTCCGTGGTCCGGGCGGATCGGGCCGTCAAAGCCGATGTCGTACAGCGCTTTCATGATCTCATACATATCGAAGCTGCCGTCAGAGGAAAGGTGTGCGGCCTCTTCGAAATCCTGCTGGCTGTGGAATTTCAGATTGCGGACGTGAGCGAAGTGGATGCGGCCCTTTAAGGAACGGATCATATCCGGCAGATCGTTTTCCAGGTTTGTTCCGTAGGAACCTGAGCAGAAGGTCACGCCGTTGTGCGGGTCATCGACCATCTTCATCATGCGCAGAATGTTTTCTTTATTAATGATGATTCTCGGAAGACCGAAGACACTCCATGCCGGGTCGTCCGGGTGAATGGCCATTTTGATGTCGTACTCGTTGCAGACCGGCATGATGCGTTCGAGGAAGTATTTGAGGTTGGCAAACAGTTTCTCATCATCCACATCGCGGTAAGCGTCAAAGAGCTCTTTCACTTTTGCCATGCGCTCCGGCTCCCAGCCGGGAAGAATTGCGCCGTTTGCATCACCTGCGATAGATTCAAACATTTTTTCCGGAACAAGTGCGTCTACGGCGGACTGTTTGTAGGCAAGTACGGTCGAGCCGTCCGGACGGACGCGTGCGAGTTCTGTTCTGGTCCAGTCGAAGACCGGCATGAAGTTATAGCAGACAAGGTGAATGTCTTCCTTGCCGAGGTGCTTTAACGTTTCAATATAATTATCGATGTACTGCTCACGGTCCGGGCTGCCGATTTTGATGGCGTCGTGGATGTTGACGCTCTCGATGCCGGAGATGTGAAGTCCAGAGGCCTCAACCTCTTCTTTTAACGCGTGAATCGCTTCGCGTGTCCACACCTCGCCCGGGGTAGTGTCGTACAGTGTTGTGATGACTCCGGTTACGCCCGGAATCTGGCGGATCTGCTCTAAGGTAACGGTATCAAATTTGGAACCATACCAGCGAAATGTCATTTCCATAAGAAAAACTCTCCTTTATTTTGTAATGTACTCTCGGAATCTTTCTGCACTTGCCTTTGCAGCTGGCGGAAAATCATCTCACAAAAACGAGCACAGAAAGATTCCGAGAGTACATTGTATTTTGCAAGTGGTGTTCTTTGCTTTTTATTGTATCGTTTCTTAAGAAAAAAGCCATGGCAAGAATTGTTGAGCATATTGCAAAAGTTGCGGCGGTTGGCCGGGAAAAAGCAAAATCAGCCTACAGGTGTGATAAGTAATATCTTTCTGGTATGACTAACCAATAGGAAAAACCTATAATCGATTCATCGAAATAACAATTACCAAAAGGCGTTTTAGGGGTTGCACATAGAAAAAATATGCATTATAATATGCCATGTAATCGAGAAACGTATTAAACATATCGACTTAGTGGGAAAGGAGAACAGCAAATGAAAAAAACAGACAACAGACGAATGCAGGAGAACAGAATGATGGAGATGTGTTGTTTCTGTTGCTGCAGCTCCAATCAGAATAAAGAAAAATAAGAAACATTCGCAGGCAGAAAAAGCATAGCAGAAATTGCATGTGCGGGCAGGCCGGAACGAATGCCTGCTATTTTTTTAACCTTTTTTAAAAGAAATGCGAATGAACAACATAAGAATAGATAATAAACAGACATAGAAAACGGAGGACAAAAACATGAGCGGATGCGGATGCAGCTTCACCCCAGTTGAAAATAAAGAAACCGAAGAAATCAAATACACAGATGCACTGGCAGAACAGTTTGCAGCAGAAGTCGGAGTAGACCCAAGACCAAATGAAACCCTTGTAGAGATCGATGAGCGCGGCGCTTTCATCCGTCAGCCAAATGCATTTATCCAGCCATTCGGCGATAAAGAAGGCGACCTGAAAGCAGAAGCAAACCGCTTCGGGATCTACTGGGCAACCGGATGCAACTGGTCCAACCGTCCGATCATCGTGCGGGAGCTTTTAGGACTGCAGGATGTGATCTCGGAGACGAGAGTTTCTCCATCCGGCGAGACAAACCGTTACGGACATGCATTCGGACAGTATCCGGATTTCAAGGATCCGGCGACAGGCGCTTACTTCTTAAGTGAGTTCTATAAAAGAGCAAACCCGGACTTCAAAGGAAGAGCAACGACACCGACCCTGGTGGATGTCAAAGAGAAAAAGGCTGTGAACAACGATTATCACCGCCTGACGAACTACCTCGAAGTGCAGTTCCGTCCATTCCAGCCAAAAGATGCGCCGGACCTGTACCCGAAAAAATTCCGGAAAGAGATCGATGAGTTTAACGACTGGCTCTTCCCGCATGTCAACAACGGCCATTACCGCATGGCATTCTGCCAGTCACCGGAAGCATACGATGAGGCATACGAAGATTTCTATGAATCCCTCGATAAGCTGGACAAACGGCTGGAGACGAACCGTTTCCTGTTCGGCGACTACATCACCGACAGCGATGTCCGCGCTTACGTCACTCTGATCCGTTGGGATGTCAGCTACTTCCACAACGTAGGACCGGTGAAGAAACCGATTCGTGATTACAAAAATATCTGGGGCTACTTAAAAGAGCTGTATGCGATCCCGGCCTTCCGTCACGGAAGCGATCCGCAGGTGCTGGCACTTTCGAGAACTGGAAAGAAATTAGGAGAGGTTCTCTTCCGCGGATACAACGAACGAATCCTTGCAAAAGTAGATTTCGAGAAGCTGATGGAAGACGATGGATCGAGAAGAACACTCAGCAAAACACCGGATGAAGTATTCCTTCGCCATCCGGAGGGAGAGACCTACGAGGATTACGCAGGAGAAATCTCAAAAACCATCTGGAACAGCCCGAAATGGGAAGACAGAAACCCGAAGAACGGCGTACTTTCCGTGGATGCATCGATTAATCCGCTGAAAGGACTTTTATAAAGAGATAAGACAGAAGAATCCGGAGCGCTCTGGTGGAACACTCTCAGGCAGCCGGGGTGCGGCCGGAACTGAAAAGAACGAGGAAATGAGGAGGATTTTATTATGAAAAAGACAAAGAAATTCTGGGCAGTATTGGCAGCGGCGGGCCTTTTGGCAGCAAGCTTTGCAGGATGCGGAAGCAATGCATCAGCAAATGCAGGAAGCAGCAGCGGTTCCGCAGCATCATCTTCCGCAGAAGGCAGCTCCGCATCGGATTCCGGTGAGAAAAAAGTGATCAAAGCTGTAACAAGCGGCACACTGGCACCGTACTTTTACGTAAATGATGACAACGAGCTGACCGGTGTCGATATCGATATCGTAAAAGAAGTGTTCAACCGCCTTCCGCAGTATGAACTGAAAATTGAGCAGGCAGATGCACTGCAGGGTGTGCTGAGCGGTCAGTACGACATCGCAGTCAACAACTATGGATATACCGATGAGAGAGCAGAATCCTACTACTTCTCTTTACCATATAAAACCAGCTTCAACGAATACATTCAGAGAACCGGCGATGAGCCGCTGACTTCTCTTACCGATCTGGCAGACCGCGGATACAAAATTGAGCTGAGTGCAGGAAGCCTTACCGCAAATGCACTGGAAAAATGGAATACAGACAACCCGGATCACCAGATCAATATCGTATATTCCAATGCAAACTTCCAGGTCCGCTACCAGCATATCGTAGATGGAACCGCTGATGTGGCAATCGACGACGGACCGATCATCGACAACCTGCTTCCGCAGTTCGGACTGGAAGGTCAGCTGGAAGCAAACGAGATCGACGAGGAGACCGAAGATTTCCTGTTCCCGCAGAACAATACCTACTTCCTGTTTGGAAAGAACGAAGAGGGCGCAGCACTCCGCGAGGATGTTGACAAAGCCTTAAAAGAGATGAAAGAAGACGGAACTCTTTCCAAGATCACAACCGAGTATCTCGGCGTGGACACCAGCCCGGACGAGAAATACTTTGATGAGACACCAAACTAGAATATCGTTTTCGAAATAAAAACAGAAGAGATTACAAAACAGACGGGAAGCGGATCGAGAACATCCGTTTCCCGATTCCAAAAGGAGCGAAAAACATGGCAGAAATTTACCGGGTAGAAAAGGGAAGCGAAGAGTGGAAATACAAAGCATATGATTACGTTAGAACCGATGCGTTCTGCTGCGGACAGAACATTCCGATTGAACTGGAATTCGGACAGGACGAGAGCAAAGATGATCTGCAGGCGATTCTGGTGACAGAAGATCACAAGCCGGTAGCCGGCTGCCGCATCGCATTTCCGGCGGAAAAGACAGGAAAAATCGAGCGTGTCTGTGTTGTCAGAGAAAAACAGAAAAGCGGATACGGCCGCGTACTGGTCGAAGCCGCTGAGAAATGGCTGAAAGAATACGGTGTCGATCACATCGTCATCACGAGCCAGGACCGCGCCGCAGGCTTTTATGAGAAATTAGGCTACAAACTGAATCCGGACGCTGACCTGTCGGTATACGACCACCATGCACCGAAGAAAGACGAAGAGCCGAAAAAGCCGAAGAAAAATATTGGCTTTACCTGTGTACTGGTAGAAAAATACGTGTAAGAAAGGACAAAAATCATGGGAAAATTATTTGACGTTTCACTGGTATTTTCATCCATACCAGAATTGCTGACAAAGCTGCCGATCACGCTGGAACTGGCCGTGGTTTCTATGCTGATCGGACTGGGACTGGGACTTGTGATGGCGATCATCAAAATGAAAAAAATCAGAGTGCTGACGCAGATTACGAATCTTCTGATTTCACTGCTCCGCGGCACGCCGGTCATCGTACAGCTGTATGTTGCGTTCTTTGGTATTCCCATGATGTTCAAGGCAATCAACCAGCAGTTCGGAACGAATCTGGCGGTTGCCAATATTTCCGGTTTCGTCTATGCGATGATCGCTCTGGGACTGAACCAGTCGGGCTTTATGGCTGAGATTATCCGTTCGGCCCTGCAGTCCGTTGACCCGGGCCAGATCGAAGCAGCACATGCACTCGGCATGACGTATCCGCAGACACTGCGCCGCATCATTCTGCCGGAGGCCTTTGAGGTTGCGCTTCCGACCCTTGGAAACTCTTTTATCAGTATCATCAAAGGAACGTCTCTTGCCTTTACCTGCGCCGTTGTCGAGATTACCGCACAGGGCCAGATTATTGGAGGAAGAACGTATCGCTACTTTGAAGTTTACGTTTCACTGGCTATCATTTACTGGCTGGTAACGCTGGTGATCGAGCAGATTATCCGCGTAATTGAAAATAAAATCCGGATTCCGGACCAGGTAGAGCTGGCGTCCGCAAACGGGGAGGGTAAGAAAAATGATAAAAATTGATCATTTATCAAAAAAATATAACGACAACGTGGTGCTCGACGACATCAGCCTCGAGATCAAACAGGGCGATGTTGTGGGAATCATCGGTCCTTCCGGAACCGGAAAATCAACGCTTCTGCGCTGCGTCAACCGCCTTGAGACACCGGAGAAGGGAACGGTGACGATCGGGGACAAGGTGATCGGCCTTTCCGAGCGGAAACCGAAAGAGCTTCTGTATTTAAGACAGAACACAGGAATGGTGTTCCAGCGGTTCAATCTGTTTGAGAAGAAAACCGCACTGGAAAATGTGATGGAAGGCCTGATTGTTGTCAAGAAGATGAAAAAAGACGAGGCCAGAGCCATTGCATTAGAAGAACTGAAACTGGTCGGCATGGAGAAATGGGCAAACCACTATCCGAAACATATGTCCGGCGGACAGCAGCAGAGGGTGGCGCTCGCAAGAGCCCTCGCCATGAAACCGCAGATTCTGCTGCTCGACGAGCCGACTTCAGCCCTTGACCCGGAGCTGGTTGGAGAGGTTCTGGATGTTATTAAAAAAGTCGCGGCACAGGGATATACAATGCTTCTGGTTTCCCATGAGATGAACTTTATCCGCCATGTGTCGAACCGTGTGATCTTCCTTGATAAAGGACACGTAGTAGAAGACGGAACACCGAAAGAAGTATTCGAGCATCCGCAGAATCAGAGAACACGGGAGTTCTTCAGCAAGATGCATATTATGGCGCAGCCTGAGTATGTTATTTAAATTGCGGACACAGCCAAAGAGTAGGAGAAAAGATTATGATAGATGAGAAAAGAATTGCTGATTTTTTTGCGGAGCTGGTATCTATCGATTCGCCGTCCTTAGAGGAGCGCGAGATGGCGGACACCTTAAAAATAAAATTCGCCGAAATCGGGGTTACGCTTACAGAAGATCATACGCAGGAGCAGACCGGCTCCAATGCGGGCAATCTGTTCGCGCGCATTCCGGGCAGCCTTGCAGGAGCCCCGGTTCTCTTTGCGGCCCACATGGACACTGTTGAGCCTGCAAAAGGCAAAAAAGCCGTCTCCCATGAGGATGGAACCGTAACGAGCGACGGCACGACGGTTCTTGGCGCCGACGACCTCGCCGGTGTGACAGCCATCTATGAAGCTGTCCGCCACCTCATCGAGACCAAAATACCGCACCGCCCGATCGAAATCCTGATCTCGACTGGTGAGGAGCTGTACTGCAAAGGCGCAAATGCCTTTGACTACAGCCAGGTGCAGGCAAAAGAAGCATACGTTCTGGATTTAAGCGGCGCGATCGGTGCAGCCGCCTACGCGGCACCGACACTCGTTTCCTTCGCGGCGAAAATCCGAGGAAAAGCCGCCCACGCCGGTTTCCACCCGGAGGACGGCATCAACAGCATCCAGGCGGCCGCCCACGCAATCGCACAGCTTCCGCAGGGCCACGTGGATGAAAGCACCACTGCCAACATCGGAAAAATCGGCGGCGGCTCCGGTACCAACATCGTTTCGGAAAGCTGCGTGATCGAAGGCGAAATTCGAAGCCTGAACCACGAGACGGCCATGGAGCTTCTGGAAACATATCACAGAACCTTCCAGCAGGAAGCAGAGAAGATTGGTGCGAAGCTGGTCTGGGAAGAAAAGCTGAATATCCATGCGTATGAGACGCCGCTGACAAGCGATGCCGCAAGGCATTACGAGAGCGCCGTTGCAGAAGAAGGCCTGACCGCTGCATTCGAAAAAACTTTCGGCGGCAGCGACAACAACGTCTTTGCACAGCACGGCATCGAAGGGCTTGTCATCGCAACCTCGATGAATCAGGTACACAGCTGCGCCGAGTACACAAAAATCCCAGAGATAGCCCAGGTGGCGCGGATTGTGGCCAATCTTGCCGCACCGCAGGAAGCCTGAACAGATCCCGGACGAAAAAACAGAATACGTAAAAAATCCCCAAAGCCCGTCGGCAGATGTGAAAACAAAAACCGGCGGGCTTTTCCTGTTTCCGGCACGGCTTGCCACGCAGAGAAAAATAGTCTATAATAGGGAAAAGCTTCCGGTACATGCCGGAATTTAACACCAGTAGACAAGAAGTCCCCAGCTTCTAAAGCGGTGGGATGAATTGTTAAAAGAAACATAACGGAAGTGGCGGGCGGAGAAAAATCGGTATCCTCCACTGACATGAGGCAAGTCACAGTCGAACTATTTTCGGCATGTCAGACTCCGTGAAAATACCGACTGTGAGTTGAAACAAGAATAAAAGAGGAGAAACAATGATACAGACACCAATTCAGAAACTGGAATTTCCAAACGACAGAGGCGTCCGCCTGTACTGCAAGCGGGAGGATCTTCTTCCGTTTTCCTTAGGCGGAAACAAAGTCCGCATCGGACGTGCTTTTTTCCAGGATATGCAGGAGAAAAACAAAGACTGCATGATCATCTACGGAAACAGCAGATCCAACCTCTGCCGCGTGCTGGCCAATCTGTGCTGTGCCGAGAAAATTCCATGCTATATGATCTGTTCTTCTGAAGAAAACGAAGAACACCCGATCGAAACCAACAACAGCCGTCTGATGAAATGGCTCGGAGCCGAAGTCATTCCGTGCAGAAAAACAGAGATTGCACAGACCGTCGAGAAGACGATGAACCGTTTGACAGAAGAGGGATATCACCCATATTATATTTTCGGGGATAAATTCGGAACGGGCAATGAAGGCACACCGGTACAGGCCTACGTGGACGGCTACCGCGAGATTCTTGCGTGGGAGAAAGAACAGAACATTTCTTTTTCTCATATCTTTGCGGCATCCGGAACCGGCTCGACCCAGTGCGGCCTGGTAAGCGGAAAACTGCTCGAGCAGGGAACGGAGCAGATCACCGGCCTTTCGATTTCATCCCGCGAGTACGACCGCGCCATCCGCATCATGGAGAGCGGCATTTCCGATTATTTTGCGAAGAATCATCTCGTGCTGCCGGAAGGATGGGAGAGTGAACTTCATCTGGAAATGGGATACCGCCAGGGCGGATACGGCCAGTACGATGAGCGGATTTTACAGGTGATCCGGGAAGAGTTCTGCCGGAACGGCCTTCCGCTGGATCCGACGTACACCGGAAAGGCATTCTGGGGAATGAAGCAGTACATAGAAGAACATCAGTTACAGGACTGCGATGTGCTTTTTATCCATACCGGAGGCACGCCGCTGTTCTATGACTGCATTCTGAACGATACCGATGGAGGAAAAAAATGAAACTGATTTCAATAGTCATCCCATGCTACAATTCCGAGGCAACGATCCGGAAAGTTGTAGAGATGGTGATGGAAGAATTCAAGAAAATGGATGGATATGACTGCGAATTTGTCCTGGTGAACGACGGTTCCCCGAAAGACAATACGTATGGGGAGATCAAGAAGCTCGGTGAGCAGTATCAGAATGTCAAGGGCATCAACCTGCTGCGCAATTTCGGCCAGCACAATGCGCTGATGGCGGCACTCCACTACACCGAAGGAGACTTTATTCTCGGCATGGACGATGACATGCAGACACATCCGTCCCAGATCAGCAAATTGATCCACAAGATGGAAGAAGGATACGATCTGGTTTACGGCTGCTATCCGAAACGAAAAAATTCGTTCCTGAAAAATGTCACCAGCAAACTGAACGAAGTTTCCTCCCGGATTCTTCTCGGACGGCCAAAAGACATCGTTTCCAGCAATTTCTGGATGATTACCCGCCAGATCAAGGACGAGGTGGTAAAATACGACAGCTTCAATCCCTATATTGACGGCATTTTCTACCGCACGACACACAAAATCGGAAATGTAGAGGTGGAGCATTTCAAACGTGCAGTGGGAACTTCCAACTATACGTTAAAGAAACTGATCAAATTGTGGCTTGCCTACTGGAACTATTCTGTAATTCCGCTTCGCATATCGTCCGTTCTCGGCGGAGTTTCTGCAGCCGGCGGTTTTCTGGCAGCCATCATGATTGCCATCCGAAAGCTCATCGATCCGACCGTGATGGTTGGCTGGTCTTCTACGATCTGCGCCATCGTTGTCTTTTCAGGATTGATTCTGATGGTGCTCGGCATCATCGGAGAATACATCGGAAAGATGATTCTGATTCTGAACCGCACGCCGCAGTATATTGTGCGGGAAACCATTAACGTATCTGATGAGGAAGAAAAAAAGTGAAAAAAATCATGATTTTAGGTGCCGGTATTTACCAGGTGCCGCTGATCCGGACTGCACGCAGAATGGGTCTTTACACAATCGTAGTGAGTATTCCCGGCGATTATCCGGGGTTTGCACTTGCAGATAAAATTTATGAACTGAATACGCGGGATAAAGAAGCGATTCTTGCGGCGGCGGAAAAAGAACAGATCGACGGAATCTGTACATCGGGAACCGATGTGGCCGTCAGCACAATCGGCTATGTCTGTGAAAAGATGCATCTGTCCGGCATTCCGTATGAGGCGGCGGAAATTCTGACCGATAAGGCAAAGATGAAAGACGCATTCCGGCAGGGCGGCGTTTCCGCGGCAGACGGGATGCGGGTAAGAAGCGCAGAGGAGGCACAAAAAGCCGCAGAACAGCTTGGATACCCGGTTGTCGTAAAACGGGTGGACAGTTCAGGAAGCCGCGGAATTACCGTGGTGGAGCATTCCGGACAGATCGAAGAAGCGTATGAAAATGCGAGAAACGGTTCGGCAAGAGATTATGTGCTGGTTGAAAAATTCCTCCGCGGAACGGAGATCGGCGTGGATGGATTTGTGCAGAACCACAAACTGGTCTTTCTGGCACCGCACACGAAATTTGTATACCGCGGTGCACACACGACCGTTCCGGTCGGCCACGCATTTCCGTATGGATGCAGCGGGGCACTGCGGGAAGAAATTGCCCGCCAGATGCAGCTGGCCGTCACCGCATCCGGTGCCGATCAGTGCTCCGTCAATGCGGATGTCTTTGTGGACGGAGAGAAGGTCTGGATCATTGAAATGGGCGGAAGAACCGGAGCAACCTGCATTCCGGAACTGATTTCAACGTATTACGGATTTGATTTTTATGAGCAGATGATCAAAAGCGCCCTCGGGGAAGAAACGGATTTTCAGCAGACGGAAAGCTGCCCGTGCATGGCAAAACTGCTGCTGAGTCCGGTAAGCGGAACCATCACACAAATCGACCGGGATCAGGTCGAACGTCTGCGTCAGGAAGGGCTGGAGCTTGTCCTGGATTATCCGGAGGGGCATGAAGTTTCTGCCATGGCAGATGGAACTGACCGGATCGGCCATGTGATTGTAAAGACGGGCCGGGAAGCGGAACTGGATGAGCAGATGAAGCGGGTGTACCGCTGTATCTGGATTGATGGAAAAAATCTGGAGACAATCTGGGAAGAGAAAACAGCAAAATAAAAAACCCGGAATCTTTTCAAGACCTCAGAAGAGGAGCGAAAGGATTCCGGGTTTTGCGTTGCCAGGCATATCAATATCCGGTGGACCAATTTTGATTACACTGTTTTTACAGGCTTCATCATCATCCGATAGTAGACTGGAATCAGCAGTGCAATTGCACCGAACCAGGCAAACAGGCTTGCGATGCAGACGGCAGTGTAGCCTAAGAAGCGTGACAGCCAGACGGTAGCAGCAAGACGCATCACAAGCTCGATCATGCATGCGGCAAACGGTGCGCGTCCGTTCTGCATACTCTGAATCGAGGTGCGGTAGACGGCGAGAAGGCCGAGCAGGAAGTAGAACGGCGCTTCGATCGTCAGGAATGCATCGGAGTAATGGTAAGAATCCGTGATTTCGCTCGAAAAGCTTGGTGAGCAGGTGCATCTGTCCCGCGAGGTCTGCTGCCGCCTATTCCGGAAAATGACGGGAAAGACGGTGACGCAGTATCTCGAGGAATACCGTGCGTCCAAAAGCCTGCCGCTCGTCGAAAGCGGCTTTTTGCCACGAAAAATATGTTACATCTGTTTGATTGCCTGCAGCATTTCAAGATCCGAAGCAGTCACCTTGATATTGGAAACCATCGTTCGGCCGTCCGGTTTTTTCACCGTGACTTCGAGAATCGTTCCCTCTTCGATCTGGGAGGATGCGAGATCGCCCATGAATTTTACGAACTTCGGGTGGTTTTGGGCGAAACGGTCTCTTAGATTTTTTAATTCTATTAACTTCATTGGGTTAAATGCCATTCTTTTTTCTGTCCTTTCTATTCAAAACTTCTTTCGAAACATGAAAGTATTGTAACATGGAAAAGAAAAAATGCAAGCGGATAAAAAGAGAAAAGACAGAGATACTGGGAATATAGAAAAGATTCTCAATTAGAATGGGAGAAAAACGAATGAAAGCGAAGAAGTATCTGCTGTTTTTTCTTTTGGGCTACTGTATTTATATTGCCATCGAAGTCACCTACCGCGGTTACAGCTTCCGCCTGATGGGCATTGCCGGAGGACTGTCCCTTGCAGGAATCGGAATGCTGGAAGACGCCGGGCTGCGCCGCTTTCCGCTGGCGTTTCAGATGATGGTATCCGCCGTCCTGATTACGGCCATTGAACTGTATTCGGGAATGTTTTCCCTGCGGGTGCTGCATTACCGTATGTGGGACTACAGTGCGCTGCCGTTTTCCTTCTGCGATGGGCTGATCTGCCCGTGGTTTTTCGGGATCTGGTATCTGCTCTCGGCAGTGGGAATTTTTCTCACAGATTATGTGAGCTATTATATTTTCCACGAGGGGACGCACCCGATGTATCGAAAGAAGAAAAAGGGTTGTGCCGAGGGTGAGTTCGTTATAAAATAAGAAAAAACAACCCAGGCAGGAGGTCCTCATGGAAAACGAAAAAAATTATCTGGAATATCTCGCAGAATTGTACCCGACCATCGAAAAAGCAGCGACCGAAATCATCAATCTGCAGTCCGTTATCAACCTTCCCAAAGGCACGGAGCATTTCCTTTCGGATATTCATGGCGAATACGAAGCCTTTTCTCATGTACTCCGCAACGGTTCCGGTGCCGTGCGAAAGAAGATTGACGATGTCTTCGGCCACACGCTCGGCATTTCGGAAAAACGTGCGCTTGCAACCCTTATCTATTACCCGAGAGAGCGCCTGGAGATGGAGAAAAAGCAACAGGAGGACATCGATGACTGGTACAAGGTCATGCTGTACCGCCTGATCGACGTCTGCAAAATCGTTTCTTCCAAATACACCCGCGCCAAAGTGCGGAAAGCCCTGCCGGCGGATTATGGCTATATCATCGAGGAGCTGATTACCGAAAAGCCGGAGGTGCTCGACAAAGAAGCATACTACGAGGCGATCATCCAGACTATCCTCGAAATCGGAAGCGCCGAGAACTTCATCATTGCCGTGGCAGAGCTGATTCAGCGGCTCGTTGTTGATCATCTCCACATTATCGGCGACATCTTTGACCGCGGTCCGGAGCCGTATAAAATCATGGACTGCCTGATGAATTACCATTCCCTTGATATACAGTGGGGCAACCACGATGTGCTCTGGATGGGCGCTGCGACCGGCCAGCCGGCGTGCGTGGCCAGCACGATCCGCATCTGCCTCCACTACGGCAATCTCGATGTGCTGGAGGACGGCTACGGCATCAATATGCTTCCGCTTGCCACCTTTGCTCTCGAGACGTACGGCGATGATCCGTGCGAATGCTTTGCCGCAAAAGGCGGCGAGGACAGCGGAAATTCCCAGCAGATGCTGGAGCGCCGCATGCACAAGGCCATCACCGTAATGCAGTTAAAGCTCGAGAACCGTCTGATCCGTGAGAACCCGGAGTACGGCATGGAAAACCGCCGTCTGCTGGAAAAGATCGATTACCAGAACGGAACGGTGGCGATTGGGGAGAAAACGTATGCTCTGCGCGACAAGAGCTTTCCGACGATCGACCCGGCGCATCCGGACGAGCTGACAGAAAAAGAGGCAGAAGTGCTCGATAAGCTGATCTTCGCCTTCCGAAACAGCGAAAAACTGCAGGCGCACGTCGATTTCCTGCTCAAAAAAGGAAGCCTCTACCGCGTCTACAATGGAAATCTGTTGTACCACGGCTGCATGCCGATGAATGAGGACGGCACCTTAAAAGAGGTACAGGTCGACGGAAAGAAATACAAGGGAAAAGCACTGTACGATATCCTCGAGCACAACGTGCGCCGCGCATTTGTAAGCCGCGATCCGAAAAAACGGGAGCAGGGCCGCAATACGCTGTGGTATCTGTGGACCGCGCCGAATTCCCCGCTGTACGGCCGCGACAAGATGACAACATTTGAGCGGTATTTCCTCGCAGAAAAAGAGACCTGGACCGAGGTGAAAAACGCGTATTACCGCCTGATCGAGAAAGAGGAGACGGCGGACCGGATCTTACAGGAGTTCGGGCTTGCCGGTGAAAATGTACATATTATCAACGGCCACGTCCCGGTACATCAGAGTGCCGGTGAAAGCCCGGTCAAATGCGGCGGCAAGGTGCTGATCATCGACGGCGGCTTCTGCAGGGCGTACCACAAAGAAACCGGCATCGCGGGTTACACGCTGATTTACAACTCGTACGGCCTCAGCCTCACCGCGCACGAGCCGTTTGAATCGACGGAAAAAGCAATCCAGGAGGAGAAGGATATTGTCTCCCGCCAGGTGGCGGTGAGGTACAACATGAAGCGCCAGTTAGTCGGCGATACGGATCAGGGACGGCAGATCCGGCAGCGCATCCGTGAATTAAAGGAACTGATCGAGGCGTACCGCACGGCTCAGTTAAAAGAGCTTCTTTAAATCAAGGGTTTTCAACTGCGCCGGAAAATGGTATAATCAAAACAGTGTGCGCAGATGGAAACACTGTGCGCTGGAACAGATGGAAAGAAGGAAGAAACATATGAGGGCATGGATTGCCAGGATGACAGAAGATAACATAGATCAGAGCGCGATCGAAAAAGCAGGAGAGATTCTGAAAAACGGCGGTCTGGCGGCATTCCCGACCGAGACCGTATATGGTCTTGGCGGAAATGCGCTGGATGCCAAAGCTTCCGAGAAAATTTATGCGGCAAAGGGCCGTCCATCGGACAACCCGCTGATCGTCCACATCGGAAGAATGGAGGACCTCGAAACCGTAGCGGCAAACGTGCCGGAGAGTGCACGCAAACTGGCAGCTGCATGCTGGCCGGGACCGCTGACGATGATTTTTGAGAAAACAAATGCCGTTCCGCTCGAGACGACGGGAGGCCTTACCTCCGTAGCCGTGCGCTACCCGAGCAACAAAGTGGCAAACGCACTGATCTTAGCCGGAGGCGGCTTCATCGCAGCGCCGAGCGCCAATACATCAGGCCGGCCGAGCCCGACGAAAGCCGAGCATGTGATCGAGGACCTTGGGGACAAAATTGACTGTATCATCGACGGAGGAGACGCCGAGATCGGCCTCGAATCCACCATCGTCGATTTTACAGAGGAGATTCCGACGATTCTCCGCCCGGGCTATTACAACAAAGAGATGCTGGAAAAAGTGCTTGGAACCGTGCGTGTCGATCCGGGAATCCTTGCGGAGGACAGCCATGTGCGTCCGAAGGCACCGGGCATGCGCTACAAACATTATGCGCCGAAGGCAGACCTTACGATTATCCAGGGCGAGATGGAACGGGTGATTCCGGAAATCAACCGCCTTGCCGCAGAACAGGAAAAGGCAGGAAAGAAAGTGGGCGTAATCTGCACCGATGAGACACGGGAGCAGTACACCACAGGAGATATCAAGAGCATCGGGCTGCGCGCCGAAGATGAGACGATCGCGCATCACCTGTTTGCGATTCTGCGCGACTTCGATGAGGACGGCGTGGAAGTGATTTATTCCGAGGCTTTCGACACCCCGCGTATGGGGCAGGCGATCATGAACCGCCTGTTAAAAGCCGCAGGCCACAAAGTAGCAGAGGTATAACAGTGAAACATTACAGCAGGATTTTATTTGTGGACGCGGACGATACCGCGCGCGCACCGATGGCGAAGGCGATTCTGCAGAGCAAAGAGCTTCCGTGGCCGATGGAAATTGGTTCCCGCGGGCTTGTCGTTCTGTTTCCGCAGCCGGTCAACCAGAAGGTAGAGGCAGTGCTTGCGCGCAACGGGCTTTCGGCCAAAGACCACACCACCACACCGCTTACCGCGGAGGACATCAACGACGACACGCTGCTTCTTGTGATGGAGGACAGTCAGAGGGAAAAGATCCGTGAGGACTTCCCGGATGCGCCCCATCTGCAGACGATCGCCGGATTTCTGCGGCTGGCAGGAGACATCCCCGCCCTTTACGGGGAACCGCTTACCGAATACGGAAAATGTTATGAAGCGCTGGAATTCCTGATTGAAGGTGTTCTTGCGCGGCTGAAAGAGGAGGAAGAACAATGATAGCTTTAGGATGCGACCACGGCGGATATGAGCTGATGCAGGAGGTAAAAGCATATCTGGACAAACAGGGATTGGAATATCAGGACTTCGGATGCTACAGCAACGAGGCAGTTGATTATCCGGTTTACGCCAGAAAAGTAGGCCATGCGATCCAGAACGGAACGTGTGATAAGGGAATCCTGATCTGCGGAACCGGAATCGGCATTTCTATCACGGCAAACAAAATGGAAGGAATCCGTGCAGCACTCTGCACCGACTGCTTCTGCGCAGAGGCAACCCGCCTGCACAACGATGCCAACGTACTGGCGATGGGAGGACGCGTTGTAGGCCCTGGCCTTGCAATCAAAATCGTAGAAACCTTCCTGAACACTCCATTTTCCGGAGAAGAGCGTCACGAACGCCGGATTCACTTGATTGAGCATGAAGGAGAAAATGAATAAATTTTAAACAAAGGAGAAGGGAAAATGGCAAGAACAGTCATCATGGATCACCCACTGATCCAGCACAAAATCGGTATTATCAGAAAGAAAGACACAAGCTCCAAGGAGTTCCGCGAGATGATCAGCGAGATTGCAATGTTGATGTGCTACGAGGCAACCAGAGAGCTGCCGCTCACAGACGTTGAAATTGAAACCCCGATCTGCAAAACAACCGTAAAAGAGCTCGAAGGAAAGAAAATGGCAGTTGTGCCGATCCTCCGTGCCGGTCTTGGTATGGTAGAAGGTATGCTGGCTATGATTCCGGCAGCAAAAATCGGACACATTGGTCTGTACCGTGATCCGGAAACCCTGGCACCGGTTGAGTATTACTGCAAACTTCCGTCAGACATCGCAAGCCGTGAAGTATTTGTAACCGACCCGATGCTGGCAACCGGCGGTTCTGCAACGGCAGCCATCACCATGCTGAAAGAAAAAGGCGCAAAGAAGATCCACTTCATGTGCATCATCGCATCTCCGGAAGGAATCGAGAAAATGCATGAGGTTCACCCGGATGTCGATGTTTTCGTCGGAGCACTGGATGACCATCTGAACGAGCACGGCTACATTGTACCAGGCCTCGGCGATGCCGGAGACCGTATCTTCGGTACGAAATAAGAGCGGAAGCAAAGTACGTTAAGAAAACACAGGGGAAATGGGTATGAGCGATAAACGAGAGGATTATATTTCCTGGGATGAATATTTCATGGCAGTTGCCCAGCTTGCCGGTATGCGCTCGAAGGATCCGCACACACAGGTGGGAGCCTGCATTGTGAGCGAGGACAACAAGATTCTGTCCATGGGATACAACGGTTTCCCGAGAGGCTGCTCGGACGACGAGTTCCCGTGGGGAAAGACAAGTGAAAATCCGCTGGAAAACAAGTATCTTTACACAACGCACAGTGAACTGAACGCCATCCTGAATTACCGCGGCGGAAGCCTCGAGGGAGCCAAGCTGTATGTGACATTGTTCCCATGCAACGAGTGCTGCAAGGCGATTATCCAGGCGGGAATCAAAACGGTGATCTACGACTGCGACAAGTACGCGGACACCCCGTCCGTGATCGCATCGAAACGGATGATGAAGGCGTCCGGAGTCACTTTTCAGAAATACCACCGCACAGGGCGGGAAATTACCATGTCCCTGTAGCAGAAAAGATAATAGAAGGAGCGCGCCTGAACGAACAGAAAGTTCAGACGCGCTTCGTCTGTATACACGAAAAGACAAGAAACGGGAGGGCACCATGGAGAGCAATTTCGAATGGATTACGGCAAACGGGGATATCGGCATCCGCTTTTTCCACAGCATCGACGACGGCGGCTACAGCAACCCGCCGCACTGGCACAACGATCTGGAGATCATTTATCTTCTGGAAGGCCGTCTGAAAGTGCGTTTCGGTGACGGCGGCGAGCGGCAGATCGGGGCAGATGAACTTCTCGTCATCAACTCCGGCACGATCCACGCCGTGACAGCCTATCCGAATCAGGCCATCGTCCTGCAGGTTCCGTACGAGATGCTGCTGCAGTACATGGAGCGTTACGATCATCTTTACTTTGTTGTGGATGAAAGGCCGGCCAGTGAGGCGGAAAAACAAAAACTCGCAGAATTCAAAGCAGTTCTCCGGGAGATGGACGAGGTGTACGGTGCGCAGAAAGAAGGGTATCAGTTAAAATTCGACAGCCTTCTTCTTGAAGCGCTGTACCGCTTACTGGTGGACTATGCGGTGCGGATCGGAAAAGAACACATTCCGCAGAATCAGAAGGCCGTACAGCAGATCCGCGAGGTCATGCGGTATATTGAGGAGCATTACGCCAAAAAGCTGACGGTGGCGCAGGTCGCGGAGCACTTTGGTTATACGCCGAATTATCTGTCGAAGCTTCTGAAACGGTACCTCGGTCTGACGGTCTACCAGTATCTGTATGAAATCCGGCTCGACCGGATCTGCCGCGACCTGCAGCATCCCGAGGCGCGGATCATGGAACTTCTGCCGAAACACGGCTGCGAAAACTACAAGTCGGTGTCGCGTCTGTTTAAGGAGCGGTACGGCTGCAGCATGAAGGAAATGCAGAAGCGGTATGAAAAGGAAAAAGGAGACCGCCCGATGGGCCAGTGGGTAAGAATCAGAAAAGCGGAAATGCCCTAATTTTCTGCCGAAAAAGGCACTAAACAAGAAGAAGAGAGCATGGTATAGTGGAAGCATGAAACAGCGGATTTTCAGTAAATGCCGCAAAACATGTGAAAAATGGAGTGTGGAAAATGAAAGCAAAACAGATTACAACGTACCATGTAAAAGGGGAAGCAAAAACCTGGGAAAAAGCGCTGGCACCGGAAGACGAGTCCAAGAGCGTAAAAATGATTGAGTCGAACGTCATCAACCTGTATCCGGACTTTGCGTTCCAGACCATCGAGGGCTTCGGCGGCGCCATGACCGAGAGCAGCGCATACCTGCTGTCCCGTATGGATGAGGAAACACAGAATCAGGCATTACAGGATATTTTCGGACCGGACGGCCTTCATGCAAGATTTGTCCGCGTGCCGATCGACAGCTGTGACTATTCCCTTGAGGAGTATCAGGCAGTCGCAGACCCGATCGCAGACCCGGATCTGGCAACCTTCTCGATCGACCGCGACCGCAAATATGTCCTTCCGATGCTGAAAAAAGCCATCGAAATCTCCGTAGAGCCGATCAGTGTTCTGATGAGCCCGTGGTCTCCGCCGTATCAGTGGAAAACTGCACCGAAGATCGCAAAGAATGATGCTACTGTTTACGGTGCAATGGGAATGCCGGTTCCGGAAGAGATTCCGCAGAGAAACCACGGCGGCAGCCTGAAACCGGAGTATTACGGAAGCTGGGCAAAATATGTCGTAAAATATCTGCAGGCATACCTCGATGAGGGAATCCCGGTGACGATGCTGAGCCTGCAGAACGAGACCGTAGCGGCTACCACCTGGGACAGCTGCGTATGGACACCGGAAGAGTCCAAAACCTACCTGAAAGATTATCTGTATCCGGAGATGAAAAAAGCAGGCCTGACGGACAAGATCGGCATCTTCATCTGGGATCACAACAAAGAGCGTATGATCGAGCACGTTCTGACCGTCCTTGACGAGGAGACCATGGACATGGTAGCCGGTATCGCATTCCACTGGTATTCCGGCGACCACTTCGAGGCTGTTGAGCTGATGAAACAGAAATACCCGGACAAAACCTTCATGCTTTCCGAGTGCTGTGCCCTTCACATGCCGGGCAGAATCGGTTTTGGCGACGGTGGTTTCGGACCGGTGAACTTCCAGACACCAGAGTACGTCGATTACCTTGACGCCGCAGATTATGCACACGATATGATCGGAAACCTGAACGCCGGCATGAACCGCTGGATTGACTGGAACTTCCTCGTAGACAAAGACGGCGGCCCGCGCCACGTACCGATGGGATTCACCTCAGGTCTGATTGTGGATGATGATTTCCATTACCGCAAACCGATCATGTACCACTACATCGGCCATATTTCCAAATATATTGCTCCGGGTGCAAAACGCATCGGCTGGAGCAAATACGGAGCAAACCTGGATGTAACGGCCGCAGTCAATCCGGACGGAAGCTACGTTGTGATCCTGCTGAACCGCACAAAAGAGGATTCCGGCTGCTTCCTGCGTGTCAACGGACATATCATGCGTGTCGATCTTCCGGCAGAGACACTCAGCACGGTTGTAATCGAGAAATAAAAAGCAAAAATAAAAAAATGCCTTCTGTGCAGAATGGAAACAGTCTGCACAGAAGGCATTTTTGTAAGATACGATTTATTTTTGATCGGAATCGGAAGAATCTGAGTTTTTCTCTTCGGTCGAAGGCTTTGCCGGTGTATACGGCGCATCAACCGGAGACTCTTCCGTGGCCAGCTTTGTCAGCGCTTTGCGCAGCCGGTAGCCCGGGAAGTGGAAGACTTCGGCCTCGTCGATCTTCTTTTTCTGATATGGGATCGCCTGTCTCGTTTCAGGATCAATGTGGTCCATGTGGAAGTAAAACGCATCGTCATCCGGCAGGTGATGTTTTTCAAGACGACGGTTGGCGAAGTTGCGGCAGACCGTGCAGATAATGGCACAGACCGGAACGGCGATGATCATGCCAAAGACACCCAAGAAGCCGCCGCCGATCAGAATCGAGATGATGATAAGGAAGCTGGACACACCGGTCGTCTCGCCGAGGATTTTCGGCCCTAAGAAGTTTCCGTCAAACTGCTGCAGGAGAACGACGAAAATCAGGAAATACAGTGCCTGCAGAGGGTCGATCAGAAGGATCAGCAGAAGACACGGAACGGCGCCGAGGAACGGGCCGAAAAACGGAATGATATTCGTCACACCGATGATTACGCTGACCAGCAGTGCGTACGGGGTGCCGATCAGGCTCGTCACAAGATAGCAGATGGCACCGATGATGATCGAATCGATGACTTTTCCAACGAGGAATCCGCTGAATTCCTGGTTCACATACTGGCAGTCGCGGATCACGGCATTTCCGTGATCCAGACCGAGCAGCGCGTAGACTGCTTTTTTCAGCTTGGCAATGTAGCTTTCCTTGTTGTACAGCATGTAGATTGCAACGATCGCGCCAAGCAGAATGTTTTTGAAAAACGTAACCATGTTGACGAGCTGTCCGGAGAGGTTCAGAAGGAACGTACGGAGCATCGGCATCAGGTCATTGGTCAGCCAGTTGGAAAGCTTTGCGGAGAACATGGAGATGTACTGGTCTGCCGTCTGCTGCATCTCCGGGTAATTCGCCAGCACTTTTGTGGCAAAATCCTGAATGTTGTTTGCGTAGTTGGAGAAGTTGGAGACAATGTTTGTGATACTTGAGAACAGCTCCGGGATCAGGGTCGCAATGAGTCCGTACAGCGCGAAAAGCATGGCGACGTACGTCAGAAGAATCAAAAGCGCCCGCACAAGCTTTTTGCAGCGTACCGACTGTGTTTTTCCGTGCCGGGCAAAGAGTCTGGCGATGATCCGCTGTTCTATGAAGTTAATGATCGGGCTGATCACATAGGCGAGAATCAGGGCTGCAATCAGGGGGGAGAGAATGTCGAGGACATTGTGAAAGGCGGTCCGCACAGAAGTCTGGTGGAAGAGCAGGTAGTAAAAAATCATGGACGCTGCAAGTACCAGAAAGGCAGTAACGCCGGCCCGGACATATTTTCGGTAACGATCCAGTTTCATAAAAATGTAAATCCCCTTTCGAATTTTATTAACCTCTATTATACACATGCAATCCCCAAAATACAACCGCAACCACACTTGCGGGAAAAAAAGGAAACTGCTATACTGGAAAAGCAGATTTAGAAAAAGGAGATAACAAATTTGAAGATAAAAATGCCGCCAAGCGTAAATATGGTAATCGATTCCCTGCATGCGAAAGGCTTCGAGGCGTACGCGGTCGGAGGCTGTGTGCGCGATACGATTCTTGCGCGGGAGCCGGACGACTGGGATATTACAACCTCTGCTTCCCCACAGCAGGTAAAAGAAATTTTTGACCGCACCGTGGATACGGGACTGGAGCACGGAACGGTAACAGTTCTGGCCGGAAGCGGCGCGCACGAGGTCACGACGTACCGCATCGACGGAGAGTATGAGGACGGCCGCCATCCGAAAGAAGTGGTCTTTACCTCCAGCCTCGCCGAGGATCTGCGCCGCCGTGATTTTACGATCAATGCGATGGCATACAACAACGAAGAGGGGCTTGTGGATCTGTTCGATGGAATCAGGGATTTACAGCGCAAAGTCATCCGCTGTGTCGGAAATCCGACCGAGCGGTTCAGTGAGGATGCACTGCGGATCCTGCGTGCCCTCCGCTTTTCCGCACAGCTCGGCTTCAAACTCGATCCGGCAACACTGGATGCCATCATAGCACTCGCGCCGACGCTTGAAAAAATCAGCGCCGAGCGGATCCGTGTGGAACTGAATAAACTGCTGATCTCGAAACGGCCGGAGTACATGGAGGCCGTCTATGAGGCGGGTATTACAAAAATTGTGCTGCCGGAGTTTGATGAACTGATGAAAACGCCGCAGAACAATCCGCACCACTGCTATAATGTCGGTGAGCACACGATTGCCGCTCTGCAGCACGTTCCGTCAGATCCGATTCTGCGCTGGACGATGCTGCTCCACGACATTGCAAAACCGGCGTGCCGCACAACGGATGAGGCCGGCATCGATCATTTTAAAGGCCACGCACCGGCGGGGGAGAAAATGGCGAAAGCGATTCTGCGCCGTCTGAAATTCGACAACGAAACCATCCGCCAGGTCGCAGCATTGATCCGCTGGCATGACTGCCGCATGGCTCCGGAGAAACCGGTGATCCGCCGTATTCTGAACAAACTCGGCCCGGAGCTGTTCGAAAAACTGATGATCGTGCAGGAAGCCGATACGATGGCCAAAAGCCTGTACCAGCGGGAGAAAACCCTGGAACGGATCGGAAAGGTAAGGGAGTGCGTCAGAGAAATTCTCGATAACGGCGACTGCTTTACGTTGAAAATGCTGGCCGTTTCCGGCAAAGATCTGATGGAACTCGGTGTCCCAAAAGGCCCGAAAATCGGCGAATGCCTGAACGCGGCGCTGGAAGAAGTGATGAAAGATCCGGCGAAGAATACAAAAGAATACCTGACAGAGTACGTAAAAACACTGCTGTAAAGCCAAAACGGCAAACAAAAGAGAGCCGGGGACAGAACAATCCGTCCCCGGCTCTCTTTTGTTTTTTGCTGGTTTTATGCGTTCAGATCACGCAGCAGATCCGCATACCAGCAGAACACATGGGCAATGCGGTACAGTTCGCTCTCCTTGGAGACGGTGCGCCACAGCTCTTTATAGCTGTGCAGCCACCGTTCGAGATCTCCGGCGAGTGCAAAACAGTCTTCTTTCTCCGGCAGAGTGCCCTCGGAAAGAAGGGAAGCGCGCAGGAACGGCAGCAGGCGGTTCAGCACTTTCAGGCCGTCTGCGGCGAGCAGGTACGCATAGATCATCGGACGGTTCTCCGGGCGGACGGTGCCGGCTTTCTCGTACAGAACGGCGCAGAGCGCGTCGATTGAAGCATTTGCTGCATCCGCATCGCCTTCCGCGCAGGAGCGGAGCAGTTCGGCAGCCTCTTCTTTGTCCTGATGCAGTTCGAGTGCTTCCTGTACCATAACGGCAGTGCGCCACGGATACGCATCCTGATGGCAGAGAAGATCGAGCACGGAAACGAGTTTTCCGGAAGCATCACCAAATTCCAGCACGGAAATCTGGCGGTTGATTTCCTCCTCCGGCAGAATGTCTGCATTCCAGGAGAACGCCGCGCCGTAGATCATGCCGATGCGGGAGAAGTCCGGGTGATTGATGTGGCCGTAATCGCCCCAGTCAGTGTTCAGAAGTCCCATCGCATGGCATTCGTGGCCGTAGCGCGCCATTCTGGAAATGTTTTCATACGCCTCATGATACTTGTTGATGAGCTGGTTCCATCCCTGTACGCCCGGGCACACATACAGATGCTCGGCACCGGAATTGGCAAGGCGGGTCAGACGCTCCGATGAAACATTTGACGCATAATCCCAGTGGAGGCAGATCAGGTTCTTCGGCAGGAGATGATAAACTTCCGGCTCCTGGCTGATGACATCACTCCAGAACATCGGCGTGCGGCCGGATTCAGTGATATAGTTGGCAAGCTCTGTCACAAACTCGGTGTAGATGACGGTGGTTCCCTTTTCCTCGGCGAGTGCGCGGGAAGCCCCTTTTCCAAGGTCAAACGTTTCATCCGCGCAGAGATTGAAATACTTCGAGGAGAAGAGCTGCATATATTCGGAAAGAATGTGTTTGGCAAGGGAGAGGCTCTCCGGGTTTGTGATATCGAGCGTATGGTGCGCCTGGCGGTCATAGAAGGAGAACGGAGCCGAAGCAGAGCCTTCCAGTTCGCACAGATGTGCATACGATTTCGTGCAGAGCAGCTTGTACAGATGGCCGAAGCTTGCAAGCGACGGAACGAGATCAATGCCAAGTCCCTTGCAGTAGCGGTCCAGCTCGAGGATGTCCTCCGCAGTGAGCGGCGTATCGTCGCGCCACATCTCGGTCAGATCGTCGAAGAGATAGCTGTGCTCGATGTAGAGCTGAAGCTGATTGATTTTATAGAAGCTCAAGGTGGCGGCAAGCTGTTTCAGATAGGAAAGCGTCGGAACACGTCCGCGGGTCGCATCGTGGTAGAAGCCGCGGTTTTCCATGGCCGGTTTGTCGGAGATCAGGACGGTTGGAAGAACAGCACCTGCCTGGCGGATCATCTGACGGAGTGTCTGCACGCCGTAGAGAACGCCGCTTTCCAGAGATCCGCAGATCGTGATGTTTTCCGGTGTGACAGCGAGGGTATAAGCCTCACGGGATAATTCCGGAGAGGCAGTCAGATAGATCAGGTGTGATCCCACCGGCTGATGACGGCGGCAGATGGCAGGACGGAATCCCGTCTGTGTCTCAATCTCCTGCTGCAGAAGCTGTGCTGCAGAAAAAAGCTCAGCCGGGCTCTCGGAATCGAGAAAAATGCGGCTGTCATAGTGAATTGTAAAGGTGCCCTCTCCGTAGGAAAGGGAAGATGGCTGTGGTAAGAAAATCATAAAAACCCTCCTTAAAATAAAATGATTTTAGAGAACCCCATAACAGGTGTTTTTCATCCTGTCAAGTTTGGAATATTTTACCATGCGGTGAAATTAAAAACAATAAAATAAGAGAAAAAGAAAACACTTTCAACATTGCTTTTGGGATGAAAGAAAAAACAGAAACCAGTATGCATGGCACAGGGCGGATACGCATACATTGAATCGTGACCCCAAAAACGATCACAACAGGGAAAGGAGTCAGGCTCTTGTATGATTATGGATTGAGTGTGCTGTCCCATTACGGTCTTACGGCTTCCGGCACAATGCGGGTGCGGGGCGCTTTATTGTGCCACACCGAACAGGGGGATAAGCTGATCAGCGAGTTCGGGACGGCGGCGGAAAAACTGGAGCAGCGGTATCTTCTACAGTGCCGCATCACGGAGTCGGGGCTCCTGCGGTGCGATCAGATTCTGCGGAACGAAGAGGGAGCGCTTGCAACGCGCGGGGACGACGGAGGAACGTACATTGTGCGGAACTGGTACCCGGGCCGGGAATGTGAGACGGGAAACAGTGAGGATCTTATCCGCGCCTCGGACGCGCTGGCGCGGCTACATACGGCAGCTCATCTGCCGGTGAAAATGGAATACCGGAGGGAATCCATCGTGGAGGAGTGCATCCGCCACAATGTGGAAATTCGAAAGATCCGAAAGTATTTGCAGACAAAAAAGAAGAAAAATGAGTTCGAAAAACTGCTGCTGGCAAGCGCCGGTCCGTATCTGGAACAGGGAGAGCGGGCGGCCGCGGAAATGAAAGCTTCTTCCTATGAAAAACTGCGGCAGCGGGCGGACGAAGAAGGCGCCGTCTGCCACGGGGAATTCAGCCAGCACAATATTCTGCTGGAAAACGGCAGAGGCGAAACGGCGGTCAATTTCGACAAGTGGAACTTCGATCTCCAGGTGGCAGATCTTGGCTATTTTATGCGGAAAATTCTGGAAAAACACGGCTGGAGCGAGCGCGCGGCAGAACGGATCTTAAACGCCTACAGCGCCAGACGGCCGCTCGATGAGGGGGAAATCGAGACACTCCGCCTCTATCTTTCCTATCCGTGGAAATACTGGAAACTGGCAAACCGCTACTACGGAAGCAGAAAATCGTGGATATCCGGGCGGAATACGGAGAAACTAAAAACACTCAATGCGCAGCAGGCAGACTGGCTGCGGTTTGTTAAGGGATCCTTCTTTTAACCGTGCGGTGGAAAAGAGTCTGTTTTGGGCAGAAATCGCCATAAAACCGCTGGTATGGGGGACTTTTTTCTTGACAAGAGAGACGCATTAGTATATAAATATATACAGCTACGCGAAAAAGCCGGTCAACGTAACAGACTGATCATCCGGAAGAAAAACAGCCGGCAGGGCAGGTCGTGTGTATCAGCGGGCCCGCGTACCATGTAAAAAACAAATGTAAGATACAGGAGGAGTAAAACTCATGAACAAAACAGAATTAGTTGCAGCTATGGCTGAGCAGACAAATTTATCCAAAAAAGATGCAGAGGCTGCTTTAAAAGCATTTATCGATGTAGTATCTGAAGAATTAAAGAAAGGTGAGAAAGTTCAGCTGGTAGGCTTTGGTACCTTCGAAGTATCCGAAAGAGCAGCAAGAGAAGGAAGAAATCCGCAGACTGGCGAGACCATGGAAATCAAAGCTTCCAAAACTCCGAAATTCAAAGCAGGAAAAGCTTTAAAGGACATGATGAACTAAGTAAAAATCTATGCGCTTAGATAAATTTTTAAAAGTATCACGACTGATCAAGCGGCGTACCGTAGCCAATGAAGCCTGTGATGCAGGCCGTGTCCTCGTCAACGACAGACCGGCAAAAGCATCCGCACAGGTCAAGGCAGGAGATGTACTGGAAATTCAGTTCGGAAGTAAATCCGTCAGGGTAGAAGTGCTGAATGTGCAGGAAACCGTGAAAAAAGAAGAAGCACAGGAGCTTTACCGCTACTTATAAGAAGTGCGGCAGGATTCATGTGCAGCGAATAAAAAGAGAAAACCTTCATATAATGGGTGTATAGACCATTGTATGGAGGTTTTTTGCATGGGAGAGATGAACGAACAGGCGCACCGCCTTTTACTGGAACAGCGGAAAACACTTTCTCTTGGCGGCGTGCAGGATGTGAAAAGCTTTGATGAGAACGAAGTTCTGCTCGTGACCGTCTGCGGTGTTCTTACCATCCGCGGAAAAGAGCTGCATGTGGGCCGCCTGGAGCTGGAAAAGGGAGAGGCGGATATCGAAGGCAGCATCGACAGCCTGGTCTATACGGAACATGGGCCGCTGCAGAAGAAGGGGTCTGCGCTTGCGCGGCTGTTCCGGTAAAAATGAGTGCGTATGTCACCCGGGAGCTGATTCTGTTCGCCTGTTCCATCTGGCAGGGGGCAGTCCTGGGGTTCTGGTACGATCTGATCAAGACAGCGCGGAAACTGATCCGCCACAGCCATGCGGCGGTATCTGCAGAGGACCTCTGCTACTGGATTGCGGCAGCGCTGTATCTGTTTGTACGGATTTACGGAGAGAACAGCGGCGTTCTCCGCGGGTATCTGTTTGGCGGCATCCTTGGGGGCGCTGCATTGTACCACGCATCGTTTGGACGCTTTCTTCCGGAACTTCTGGCAAAGGAAATCAAAAAAGCAGGGCGAATTCTCGCTTTTCCAGGAAAATGGCTGGTAAAAAGTATGAAAAAACGGAGAAAAAGGTTGAAATTTCATGGGAAGAACGGTAAGATGTAACTACACATGTAAGAACAAAAGAAACAAGTCTGCGGACGAAAAACAACAGATAGTTTGGCTGCAGACGGTTGGAAAATAGAAAGCAAGGGTAAAGAAAAGAATGAAAGAAAGGGAAGAAAAGAATTCTGGCCGAAAGAAAAAAGTCAGAAAGAAGAGCCGTACAACAGAGTTCTCAATTACCGTAGTCCTGTGCTGCCTGGTTGCAGTCCTTACCGTAAAGGGAATCAGCCTTCAGCAGAAGGTCAATGCAAATGCATCCCGTCTTTCCAGTCTGGACAGCCAGATTGAAGAGGAGAAGCAGCGCACCGATGATATTACCGCCTTGAAAGAATACATGCAGACCGATGAGTACATAGAAAAAACGGCAAGAGAAAAACTTGGCATGGTAAAGGATAATGAGATTTTATTTAAAGAATCCCAGTCGAAATAAACAAAACAGATAAAGAAAGGGCATGATTTCGCAGTCCCCTTTGAAGTCCAGAACAAAGAGAGGAGGAGCGGAACATGCCGGAGTGGATCATTGCCATGTTCCTGATCGGCGTATTGCTGTCAGCAGGGGACATGGCTAAAATTTTTTTGGAAGCCAGAAGAAGCCGCCGGGAAGCGGCCGTCTATGACAATCATCCGCAGAAACTGCAGATGGAGCACTACGCCGATTCGTTCCGCGTTCTGGCAGAGAGCTTTTACCAGATGCCGTCAAAAAGTGTGATGCCGGAGACGGGCCGGGTGGACAAGATTCTGGAAAAAGAACAGCAGGAAGTCTGTAGCCGCTGTGCGAAGGCGTCGTGGTGCTGGGAGCAGTACGGAAACCTGACGCGCGAGCGGTGCCAGGAACTTCTTCAGACAATCGCCGACGGGGATGAGGACGAGATCAGCCGTGCAAAAGGCGAATGGAACGCCTCCTGCCTGAACGGCTCCCGCTTTCTGGAACTGTTCTGGAACCGCTACCAGCAGGAACGCCAGACGGCGCTCTGGTCGGGGCGTGTGGCGGAGAGCCGCCGCGTGGTGGCAGAACAGTTAAGTGAAGTCGCCGGGATTATGGACCGCGCCGCGTGTGATCTGTACAGCCTCAACAGTCTGCCGGACGAGCTCTCGGAAAAAATCTGCCGCCAGATGAAGAAAAACGGGGCTTTCGTCCAGAAAATCTGGCTCCAGGAGCGGCCGAAAGAGCATTTACAGATCTATATGACGGTCAAAGCGGGCCGTCACTGCCGGATCACGCTTCGCCAGACGGCGGAACTGATCGGTTCCCTGTGCGGAATCCCGATGGTTGCGGTACGCGACGGGGCACAGGTCTTAAGCGGAGAATACCAGACGGTGCTGTTTCAGGAGGATGTGAAATTCCAGGTTCTCTACGGTGTGGGACGCATCACCAAGGAGCAGGAGAGTATCTCCGGGGATAATTACAGTGTGCTCTGCGAAAACGGCCAGTTTGTCCTCTGCCTGTCGGACGGCATGGGTTCCGGGATCGAGGCAAACAGGGAGAGCGAGACGGTGGTGGAGCTGTTTGAACAGTTCCTGCGCGCCGGATTCCCGCGGATCATGGCGGCACGGATGATCAATTCGATGCTTCTGCTGCAGCCAAAGGAAGGGATGTTTTCCACGTTTGATGTTGCTTCGATTAATCTCTACACAGGCGTCTGCAGCTTTTTGAAAGGAGGTGCATCGCCGACGTTCCTTAGGCGGGATACGTGGGTGGAGGTTGTGGAGTCGACCAGTCTTGCCGCAGGTCTCGTTTCCCAGACGGATTTTGATACCACAACGAAAAAGCTGTACGACGGTGATTACCTTGTGATGATGACGGACGGAGTGCTGGACGCGCTGCCCGGGGACAGGACGGAGCAGATGAAGCAGCTTCTTCTCGAAGTGAAAAACAGCGAGCCGCGGGAATTTGCCCGGGAGCTTTTGGAACGCGTGCTGCGCCTCGGCGGCTGCCGCGCACGGGATGATATGACGGTTCTGGTCGCCAGAATCTGGAAAAAATAGGAGTAAAAACGAAGGATGCGAGAGAAAGTAAGAGCCTTTATGGAACAGTATCATATGGTAACGGCAGGCGAACGCGTGCTGCTCGGCCTTTCCGGCGGCGCGGATTCCGTCTGCCTGTTTCATCTGCTGCGGGAACTGCAGGAGCCGCTTGGCTTTTCGCTGCTGGCTGTCCACGTCAACCATAATCTGCGCGGCGCGGAAGCCGGGCGGGATGCGGCATTTGCAGAAAATCTGTGCCGGGAATATGATGTTCCGTTCTATCTCTATTCCTGTCCCGTGGAGAAGATCGCAAAAGAAAAGCATCTCTCGACGGAGGAGGCGGGACGCGCGGCGCGGCAGGAAGTTTTTGCAGCGTGCGCAAAGGAGCAGAGGGCAGTGAAAATTGCGCTCGCCCATCACCAGGATGACGTTGCGGAGACGATGCTGCATCACCTGGCACGGGGAACGTCGCTGGCCGGACTTGCCTCCTTACGCCCCGTGCGGGGGAATGTGATCCGTCCGCTTCTCTGCGTCGGACGAAAAGAGATCCGGCAGGAACTGGAAAGCCGGAAGTGTTCCTGGTGTGAGGACAGCACGAATGCAGAGGATGCTTACACGAGGAACGGAATCCGCCACCATGTGCTGCCGTATCTGACCGAAGAGGTCAATCCGCGTGCCGCCGCGCATATGGCACAGACATCGCTGGACCTGCTGGAAACGGAGGAATATCTGGAGCAGCAGACGGATCAGCTGATGGAGCGGTATGCATCCGCAGAGAAAAATGCGGTTGTGCTGCGTGATGCGGTGAGCAGCGAAGCGCCTCTTCTGCAGCGCTACGTGATCCGGCGCGTTCTGGAACAGCTGGCGGGAAAACGGAAGGATCTTACCAGGGAGCATCTGGAATCTGTGCGGGAACTTTTTGAAAAGCAGGTCGGAAAAAGTGTCTGCCTGCCGTATGGAATCACCGCCGTGCGCGGATACGAGACGCTCCGCCTGGAAAAGCAGGGAGTGCATTTAAAAGAAGAACGGAAAAGGAAAAGCGGCGAAGAAGTTCCAATTCCGGTTCCGGCCGGGTGGGAAGAGGAAAAAAGTCTCGCATTTGCAGAAAATCCAGTCACGATTGTGAAAAAAACATCGGTTTTTCCCGAAAGAATTGAAGAAAAAAAGTATACGAAATGCTTTGACTGTGATAAAATAAAAGACGGTCTTGTCCTCCGCACGAGAAGAAGCGGAGATTATCTGAGAGTAACCGCAAAAGGCGGGAAAAAGAAACTAAAAGATTATATGATTGATGCCAAGATACCGAAAGAGGAGCGGGATTCCATTCTGCTGCTCGCCGACGGACCGGAGATCTGGTGGGTCGTGGGGTATCGCAGAGGAGAGAGCGGCCGTGTCGGGGAAGACACGAAAGCAGTTCTGCAGATACAGATTGGCGTTGGTAAGGAGGAAAACAGATGAAAGAGACAATCAGAGTATTATTAAGCGAAGAAGAAGTAGACAGACGAATTAAAGAAGTAGCAGACCAGATCAACCGCGATTACGCAGGAAAAGAAGTGCACCTGATCTGCGTTTTAAAAGGCGGCGTATTCTTTATGTGCGAGCTGGCAAAACGCATCACAGTGCCGGTAAGCCTTGACTTTATGTCCGTATCAAGTTACGGCGATGACACCAAGTCCAGCGGAGTTGTCCGTATTGTAAAAGACCTGGATCAGCCGCTGGAAGGAAAAGACGTTCTGATCGTGGAGGATATCATCGATTCCGGAAGAACGCTTTACTATCTGATCGACATCCTGAAAAAGAGAAATCCGAAATCCGTACACCTGTGTACTCTGCTCGACAAGCCGGAGCGCAGAGTGCGCGATGTCAAAGTAGATTATACCTGCTTTGATATCCCGGACGAGTTCGTCGTAGGCTACGGTCTGGATTACGCACAGAAATATCGGAATCTTCCATACATCGGAGTAGTGGAGTTTCACGAAGACGAGGAGTAAAAAGAAAATATGAACAGACAGCGCAGTGGATTTGGACTCTACGCGGCGTTTATGGTGATTATCGTGCTTGCCATGTTCTATATCACCGGAAAAATCAGCGCAGGCAGCAGTCCAAGTCAGCAGAAATTTGAAACCGCCGTAAAAGACGGCAAAGTGACATCCGCGCAGATTGTCCAGAACAAAGAAGTGCCGACCGGCTCCGTCGTGGTACAGGAGCAGGGCGGTGACAGTTATACGGTCAATGTGACCGACGTAAACGCAGCTATCAGCCTTCTGGAGGATGCTGATGTAACGTACACCGTGCAGAATGTCCAGAGAGACAGCATTTTCATGACATCCGTCCTGCCGGCCCTGCTGCTCGGTATGATCCTTCTTTTCGGCATGTCGATGATGAACCGCTCCATGGGCGGCGGTGGAGGCGGCGGAAACAAAATGATGAATTTTGGAAAAAGCAACGCCCATATGTCCACCGACAAAGACAAAAAAGTCCTGTTCCGCGATGTTGCGGGCTTAAAAGAGGAAAAAGAAGACCTTGTTGAGGTGGTCGATTTCCTGAAAGCACCGGAGAAATATACACAGGTCGGCGCAAGAATCCCGAAAGGAGTTCTTCTTGTGGGCCCTCCTGGAACCGGTAAAACCCTTCTGGCGAAAGCTGTTGCAGGAGAGGCAGGCGTGCCGTTCTTCAGCATTTCCGGATCGGATTTCGTGGAAATGTTCGTCGGCGTCGGCGCTTCCCGTGTCCGCGACCTGTTTGAGGAAGGAAAAAAACATGCGCCGTGCATCATCTTCATCGATGAGATCGACGCCGTGGCAAGACGAAGAGGCACCGGCATGGGCGGCGGCCACGATGAGAGAGAGCAGACATTAAACCAGCTTCTCGTTGAGATGGATGGTTTCGGCGTCAATGAGGGCATCATCGTGATGGCAGCGACGAACCGTGTCGATATCCTGGATCCGGCGATTCTCCGTCCGGGCCGTTTTGACCGCCGCGTGGTTGTAGGACCGCCGGATGTCATGGGCCGTGAGGAAATCCTGAAAGTCCATGCAAAGAACAAACCGCTGGCCGAGGATGTGGATCTGAAACAGATCGCGCAGACGACCGCAGGCTTCACCGGCGCAGAGCTGGAGAACCTGCTGAACGAGGCAGCGATCATGGCGGCAAAGGACCGCAGAAGATTTGTGCGCCAGTCCGATATCAAGTCTGCTTTCATCAAAGTGGGCATCGGTGCGGAGAAGCGCAGTAAAGTCATTTCGGATAAAGAAAAACGGATCACCGCATACCATGAGACAGGCCATGCGATCCTGTTCCATATGCTGCCGGATATGGAGGCGGTTTACACGATCTCCATTATCCCGACAGGTCCTGGCGCAGCGGGCTACACGATGCCGCAGCCGGAGAATGACGATATGTTCCAGACGAGAGGCAAAATGATGCAGTACATCACCGTATGCCTCGGCGGCCGTGTGGCAGAGGAGTTGATCTTCGACGATATCACAACGGGCGCATCACAGGATATCAAACAGGCGACGGCTACCGCGCGTTCCATGATTACGAAGTACGGTATGTCTGAGAACCTTGGTCTTGTCGCTTACGATTCCGACTCGGATGAGGTCTTCATCGGCCGCGACTGGGGCCATACGAAGAGCTACAGCGAGAATGTAGCCGCAGCCATCGATGAGGAAGTCCGCCAGATGATCGAGAAATGCCACGATCAGGCGAAACAGATTATTCTGGAGCATTCCTATGTGCTGCATGAGTGTGCAAAGCAGCTGATGGAAAAAGAGAAGCTGAGCCGTGCTGAATTCGAAGCCATTTTTGAGCAGGAAGCACAGATGACAGGAACAGCACCGGAAGTTTCTGGAGAAATCTGATATCTTTTTATTTGCAATAGAAAACCTGCAGAGAACAAAAAAAGTTTTTTGCAGGTTTTTTTCTGTGATTTTACGGGCGTTTGTGCAAATTAAAACAGAAAATCCGAAACGCCGGAAAAATTCATCGTTATTTTGAATAAGAATCAAATGAAAAAAAATCGCGATTTGTGCAGACTTTTCGAGGGACGTATGGTACTATAATAACTGTAAAAACCCCCCAATACATTATATAGTTTTTGCTACACCCCATAAGAGAAATACCTTCTCCAAAAGAGCCAGCGTACCCCGCTGGCTCTTTTACTATATAAAAATCCAATAAACACAATCGTTACATGTGTTCAGAAAAAGGTTGTATTACATGGCGGTGTGGGGTAAAATATAAGGAATGAATGATTGAGAAAGACAGAGGCGTTAGTTCATGGATAAAACAAGAATGCAGCAGTATATGTCACAGATGCGGGCGATGTTCAACAAGCATGCGCTCTACAGCGATGAATCCCCGCAGTATCAGATTCCGTTTGAGCCGAACCCGGGCGACACGGTGAAGATCCGGTTCCGTACCCTGAAAAATAATGTAGATGCGGTTTATTTCATCAGCGGTTCCACCCGTGCACAGATGCAGGTCGGTTTGGTCCGGAACGGTTTTGATTATTACGAGATCGAGATTCCGGTCGGAAATGAGCCGATCCGCTATTTTTTTGAGATTCAGGCAGGCCGCGTGGTCTGTTATTACAACAAGCTCGGCGTGACAAGAGAGCTTCAGGAGATGTATTCGTTTGGTATTATTCCAGGTTTCCATACGCCGGACTGGGCGAAGGGCGCTGTCATGTATCAGATTTTTGTGGACCGCTTCTGCAACGGAGATCCGTCCAACGATGTGCTGACGGGAGAGTACAGCTACATCGGTGAGCAGGTCAACAAGGTGGATGACTGGAACCGCTTCCCGGAGCAGATGGATGTCCGCAATTTCTACGGCGGCGATCTGCAGGGCGTCATTGACAAGATGAATTATCTGCAGGATCTCGGTGTGCAGGTCATTTATCTGAATCCGGTGTTTGTTTCGCCGTCGAACCATAAGTATGATATTCAGGATTATGACTATATTGATCCGCATTTCGGAAAGATTGTCTCCGACGAAGGCGATCTGCTCTGGCCGGGCGACAAGGACAATACGCGGGCAACGCGGTATATTGACCGTGTGACGAACAAGGCGAACCTGGAGGCGAGCAATGAACTGTTTATCCACCTGGTGGAGGAGGCGCACAAGCGCGGCATGAAGGTGATTCTGGACGGCGTTTTCAACCACTGTGGTTCGTTTAACAAATGGCTGGACCGCGAGCGGATTTATGAGGCCGGAAAGGGCTATGAGCCGGGCGCGTATGTGGCGCAGGACAGTCCGTATCACACGTTTTTTAAGTTTTATAATGAGCATAACTGGCCGTACAATGAGTTTTATGACGGCTGGTGGGGCCATGATACGCTGCCGAAGCTGAACTACGAGGGTTCGGAGAAGCTGATGGAGGATATTATGCGCATCGGCGCGAAGTGGGTTTCTCCGCCGTTTAATGCGGACGGCTGGCGGCTGGATGTGGCCGCTGACTTAGGACACAGCCCGGAGTTTAACCACAAGTTCTGGAAGGAGTTCCGGCGCGTTGTGAAGGAGGCGAATCCGGAGGCGATTATTCTGGCGGAGCACTACGGCGATGCGATGAGCTGGCTGCAGGGCGACGAGTGGGATACAGTGATGAACTATGATGCGTTTATGGAGCCGGTTTCCTGGTTCCTCACGGGTATGGAGAAGCACAGTGATGAGTTTAACCAGGGGCTTCTCGGAAACAGTGAGAGTTTTATCGGGGCGATGACGTATCATATGCCGGCGTTTTATGCGCCTTCGCTGTATACGGCGATGAATGAGCTGGATAATCATGATCATTCGCGGTTCCTCACGAGAACGAATCATCGTGTGGGGCGTGTGGCGAATGTTGGGCCGTATGCGGCTGCGGAGAATACGAATAAGGCGGTGCTGCGCGAGGCGGTTGTGATTCAGATGACGTGGCCGGGGGCGCCGACGCTGTATTATGGGGATGAGGCCGGCCAGGTCGGGTTTACGGATCCGGATAACCGGAGGACGTATCCCTGGGGACAGGCGGATCAGGAGCTGATCCGATTCTATAAAGAAATGATTGCGGTGCATCGGAGATTTCCGGTGCTGGCGATGGGATCGCTGAAATTTTTGTACCATGATTATAATGTGCTTTCTTATGGACGGTTTAATCAGGAGGAGCAGGTAATTGTGGTGATTAATAACCGGAATGAGAGGGTGCATGTGGAGATTCCGGTGTGGCTTACCGGGATTAACCGGAGTTCGGTGGCGAAGCTGACGCAGGTGTTTGCGACGGATGCGGTGGGATTTTCTTCGGAGGAGAAAGAAATCGAGGCACCGGCGGGCATACTGGAGATGGATTTGCTGCCGTTATCGGGAGTGGTACTGCATAGATGCGAGGAGTGACGGATTTGGGGGACGCCTCGCCGCCGCACACCCGGTGGTCTTGCGTGATGCGCAGGGCAGCGGTGGAAAAGCGGGGGAAAAACGTAGAAAAAACGGAGGTCTTTCGACAGACACCGGCATTATTCGCCGGGAAATCTGATGATTTCCCAGCTCAGAATGCCTTGAAATCTGGTGTTGAGCACCAGATTTCAGTCTTTCGAAAGGCTTCCGTTTTTTCTGGTTTTTCCAACCCGCTTTTCCAATGCTGCCCTGCGCATCACGCAAGACCACCGGGCGCGCGGCGGCGAGGCTGGTAGTGGGAACGGGAGATGGGGCTGGATCCGCTAGGGCGGATCGGCGTAAGATTTTTGGGGGAGAATGGAAAAAGAGCTCCGATTCGTATGAATCAGAGCTCTTAATCGTGCCGCAAACCGGGATCGAACCGGTACGGGTATCACTACCCACGGGATTTTAAGTCCCGGGCGTCTGCCAGTTCCGCCACTGCGGCATATGGACGGAGATGGATTCGAACCATCGAAGCAATTTGCAGCAGATTTACAGTCTGTCCCCTTTGGCCACTCGGGAATCCGTCCATGTATTTTGTTTTGTGTCAGAATGACTTCCGACATTGATTGATTATACTGGATGTGGAGCAAAAATGCAAGTGTTTTTTTGAAAAAATAAGAAAAAAGTTGAAAGGGGGGAGCCGGTCAGGTATAATATGATATATATGGGCTTCTATATTGAGAAATAAACAACCTGAAAATGGAGGGCATAGGGTAACTATGATTAAAATTAAGGATTATATCCGTGCGGGGTCGCTGGAAGAGGCGTATGAGCTGAATCAGAAGAGAAGCGCCTGTATTTTAGGCGGAATGCTCTGGACGAAGATGGGAGAGCGACAGGTGCAGACGGCAATTGATCTTTCCGGACTCGGACTGGATCAGATTGAAGAGTCGGAAGAGGAGTTTTCCATCGGATGCATGGTGACGCTGCGGCAGATGGAGGAGCATGAGGGGCTGAATGCTTATACCGACGGTGCGGCACGGGAGAGTGTGCGGAGTATTGTCGGGGTGCAGTTCCGGAATCTGGCTACGGTGGGAGGCAGTATTTTCGGCAGATTTGGATTTTCGGATGTGCTGACGCTGTTTCTGGCGCTGGATACGGAGGTGGAGCTGGTTTATGCGGGACGGATGCCGCTGGCGGAGTTTGCCTGTTCAAAGAGAGACAGGGATGTGCTGGTAAGGCTGATTGTGAAGAAGCATGAGGGTGTTACGGTTTATCAGAGTCATCGAAATTCCAGAACGGATTTCCCGGTGCTGACGTGTGCGGTGCGGGTGGAAGACGGAAAAGGATGTGCGGTGCTTGGGGCAAGACCGGCGAAGGCGGCACGTGTAGAGCTTCCGGCGGAGCTGGCGGAAAAGCTGGCGGCTGGAAAGGCATCTGCGGAGGAGCTGAAGGCGGCGGCTTCGGAGATTTCTGATCAGTTTACATATGGCAGTAATATGCGCGGAAGTGCAGAGTATCGTCATCATCTGGGACGGGTGCTGCTGCGCAGATGCATGGAAGAAATTCAGAAGAAGGAGGAGCAGTGATGAAGATTTCGATGATCTTAAATGGAAAGAAGACGGAAGCGGAGATCGATGCAGACATGCTCCTGATCGATTTTGTGAGAAGCCAGGGATGCTACAGTGTGAAGCGCGGCTGTGAGACGTCGAACTGCGGGCTGTGTACGGTTTTTCTGGAGGGAAAACCGGTGCTGTCGTGTTCGGTGCTTGCGGCGCGGGCGAATGGATGTAAGGTGGATACGCTGGAAGGCCTGCAGGAGGAAGCAGAAGAATTTGGTTCCTTTATTGCCGGACAGGGCGCCGAGCAGTGCGGGTTCTGCAATCCGGGGATGATTATGAATGCGATTGCGCTGTTCCGGGAAAATCCGGATCCGAGTGAGGAAGAAATTAAAGAATATCTGGCGGGAAATCTCTGCCGCTGTTCCGGATATGAAGGACAGCTTCGGGGAATTTTGAATTTCCTTGCCTGGAAAAAGCAGCAGGGAGGTGCGTCATGAGCAGAGAAAATCATATCTATGAACCGGACTGGTCGGGAAGAACCGATCAGCTCTGCAGTGTGAATAAGCCGGTGATCAAAAAGGATGCCCTCGCGCTGGTAACCGGAAAGTCAGTTTATGTAGATGATCTGGTGCCGAAGGATTGTCTGATTGTCAAGGTACTGCGGAGTCCGCATGCCAATGCAATCGTAAAATCCGTGAAAAAGACGGCAGCAGAGCGTGTTCCGGGCATTGAGGCGATTTATACCTGGGAGGATGTGCCGAAACAGCGTTTTACAATGGCAGGACAGACCTACCCGGAACCAAGCCCGTATGACCGTCTGATCCTCGATCAGCATGTGCGCTACGTGGGAGATCCGGTGGCGATTATTGCCGGAAAAGATGAAAAATGCGTGGACCGTGCGCGGAAGCTCCTGAAAGTAGAGTACGAAGTGCTTCCGGCCATTCTGGATTTTCATCAGTCCAAGGATAATGAACTGCTGGTGCATCCGGAGGAAAGCTGGAAATCGCTCTGTCCGGTCGGTGCGGACAATCAGAGAAATCTCTGTGCAAGTGCGGAAGATCACAACGGAGATGTGGAAGCCGTGCTCGCAGAGTGCGATGAGGTCGTAGAGCATACGTATCATGTACGCGCAGCCCAGCAGGCGATGATGGAGACGTTCCGGACATACTGCTTTATGGATACCTACGGACGGCTGAATGTGCTGAGCTCGACCCAGATCGTTTACCATGCGCGCCGCATTCTGTCCAATGCACTCGGCATTCCGAAATCGAAGATCCGTGTTTCCAAGCCGAGAATCGGCGGCGGATTCGGAGCGAAGCAGACGGTGGTTGCCGAAATTTTCCCGGCGTTTGTAACCTGGAAAACCGGAAAACCGTCGAAAATGATCTTTACGAGAGAAGAGTCCCAGACAGCATCCACACCGCGCCATGAGATGGAAGTAACGATCCGCCTCGGTGCGATGAAGGATGGAAGAATCCGTGCGATCGATCTGTATACACTTTCCAACACGGGTGCATACGGCGAGCATGGACCGACAACGGTCGGCCTTTCCGGCCACAAATCGATTCCGATGTATGGATCTCTTGAGGCTTACCGGTTTGCGTATGATGTTGTGTATTCCAACGTAATGTCAGCCGGTGCTTACCGCGGATACGGTGCGACGCAGGGTATCTTTGCCGTAGAATCTGCTGTCAGTGAGATGGCAGCGCGTCTTGGCATCGATCCGATCCGGATCCGGGAGCAGAACATGGTCCGTGAGGGACAGTTCATGCCGGCTTACTATGGCGAAACGGCAAACAGCTGTGCGCTTGACCAGTGCGTGGAGCGTGCGAAAGAGATGATCGGCTGGGATGAGAAATATCCGTGCCGTGATATGGGAGATGGAAAGGTGCGCAGCGTCGGCATTGCGATGGCGATGCAGGGCTCCTGTATTTCCAATCTCGATGTCGGATCGGCAACGATCAAAGTCAACGACGACGGCGGCTATACGATGCTGATCGCAGCGGCCGATATGGGAACCGGCTGCGATACGATTCTGTCCCAGATGGCGGCAGAGTGTCTGGAGTGTGATGTGGATGACATTACCGTTGTCGGCGCAGATACCGATACGTCCCCGTATGACTCCGGTTCCTATGCATCGAGTACGACGTATATTACCGGAAAAGCGGTGGAAAAAGCCTGCATGACGCTTCGGAAACGAATCTGTGCCCTGGCGGCAGAGCGGATGAACGTGCCGGAAGATGAGACAGAATTTACCGGTACCGGCGTCGTGCATGAAAAGAGTGGAAGCAGCATGACGATGGAAGAAATCGCAACAGCGGCCATGTGCAATAACGGCATCGCGCTGGAAGCGACGGAAAGCAACTGCTCTCCGGTATCGCCGCCGCCTTATATGGCTGGTGCGGTCGAGATCGAGCTGGATAAAGAGACCGGCGAGGTCAGGATTCTTGATTATGCCGCTGTTGTCGACTGCGGAACCGTCATCAACCCGAACCTTGCGCGCGTACAGGTCGAGGGCGGTCTGGTGCAGGGCATCGGCATGACGCTGTTTGAAAATATCCAGTACACGGACAAGGGTCAGATGATCAATAATTCGTTTATGCAGTATAAAGTGCCGACCCGCCTCGATATGGGCAGGCTGCGCGTCGAGTTTCGGAGCAGCTACGAGCCGACCGGTCCGTTCGGTGCAAAATCGATCGGCGAGATCGTTATCAACACACCGGCTCCGGCGCTGGCACATGCAATCTACAATGCGACGGGTCTGTGGTTCCGCGAACTGCCGATCACGAGCGAGCAGATTGCAATGGGAATTGCGGAAAAAGAATGCGAGTAACGATACTTTATCTGGCAGCCGGGAACAGCAGACGGTTCGGGGAAAATAAGTTGCTCTATCCGCTGGATGGAAAGGCGGTGTACCGCCATCTGCTGGACCGGCTGGCCCAAATTGCCGGAAGGCATGAGAACTGGGAACTGCTGGTTGTGACGCAGTATGAAAGGATTCTGGAGGAGCTTGCGCCGCTGGTAAAAGCCGGGCGTCTGCAGACGGTGTTTTCGCCGGACAGCGAAAAAGGAATTTCCTATACAATCCGCGCGGGAATCGAGGCGGCGGAGAAGCAAAATGCCGATGCCTGTGCGTGTTTTGCGGCGGATCAGCCGTACCTGAAGGAAGAGACGGCGGAGCGCTTTCTGGAATCCATGGAGATGCAGAAGGCTCCACTTGGCTGCGTTTTCTGCGGCGGCGAGAGCGGCAATCCGGTGTGGTTCTCAAAACCTTATTTTTCAGAACTAAAAGAACTTTCCGGCGACCGCGGCGGGAAAAAGGTGCTGAAACGGCACTGGGAATCGGTAATTCCGTTCCGGGTCGAAGCCGCGTGGGAATTAAAGGATCTGGATCGAAAAGAGGATCTCTGATGCAGAGACACCGGCGGCTGCCATGAATAAAATTTGAGACAGTGCGAAATTTGATGGATTTGGACTTGCATTTCCAGTGAGAAGTAAGTACAATGGGTATAATAAAAATTCGGGAGGCTTCAAAAAAATGCAGTTATTGGAAGACAGAATCCGCAAAGACGGAAAAGTACGCGAGGGAAATGTCCTGAAGGTGGACAGCTTTTTAAATCATCAGATGGACGTCAATCTGTTCCGGGAAATCGGAAAAGAGTTTCAGCGTCGTTTTGCGGGAGAGGAGATCACGAAAATTCTGACCATCGAGGCATCTGGAATCGGAATTGCCTGTGTTGTGGCTGAAATTTTTAATGTTCCGGTTGTGTTTGCAAAGAAAACACAGACCAAAAATATCGCCGGAGATGTTTATACCACAAAAGTAGAATCTTTCACCCATGGAAGAGTTTATGATATCATTGTTTCCAAAGAATTTCTGGGAAAAGGAGACAAAGTTCTCCTGATCGATGATTTCCTGGCAAACGGAAAAGCGCTGGAAGGACTGGCAACCCTGGTACAGGATTCCGGTGCAGAGCTCGTAGGAGCAGGCGTTGTCATCGAAAAAGGGTTCCAGATCGGAGGAAAACTGCTGCGTGACCGCGGCATTCATCTGGAATCTCTTGCCATCGTCGATGGTATGGATGATAAAACCGGGGAAATTACCTTCCGGAAACAGTAAGGAGGCGTCAAAATGGCAAATCTGATTGCAAGAATTGCCGTTCTTCTGGTTCTGGCGGCCGCAGGAATGGTGCTGGCCGACAGAAAAGAAAAAATTGATCTCAGTGTGTCACTGCTGCTGTTTCTGGCGGCAGTCAATGTGACCTCTTTTTTCAGCCTGAAAGATAACAGGATTGTAGTTGTCATGATTCTGACGGTATATTTTCTGTTGTACGCAGGCGCAAAAGAGCTGCTGCGGAGACGGGCAGAGAAAAAAAGAAAATGAATGCAAACCGAACATCCGGCTGCGAGCACCCATGCAAAAGTGCCGGTCGGATGTTTTTGAATTTTTCTGTAAATTCAAAAAGCCCTCCGGGCAGGATCGCACTGCGGCGGAGGGGGAATTATGTCGCTGAAGCGACCCGCCGCCGGCGGAGAATCCTGAAAATTACCAAAATAAGGAGAACCGATATGAGACTGCTGCTGGCAGAAGATGAAAAAGAGATGGCGCACGCGCTGGAAGCAGTGTTTACACATAACCATTATTCTGTAGATGTTGTTTATAATGGAATTGATGCTGCGGACTGGGCAGAGAGCGGAAACTATGACGGCATGATCCTGGATATTATGATGCCGGGAAAAAGCGGGCTGGAGGTCTTAAGCGAGTGGACGGAGAGCATTCATCACCAGATTGAGCGTCTGAACAGTCTTGTAACACAGCTTCTGACGCTTGCAAAATGGAGGAAGGTGGCGGAGAACTGGAGCTGAAAACATGGAATGCGTCAGAAACCATCATGGATGCCGTAACGTCCTTTGAAGCCTCTGCGGTTACGAAACAGATCGCGTTGCAGAGCGATATTGCAGAAGAAGTCCATATGGAAGGGGATGCCGCAAGAATCCACCAGCTCGTTTCTCTTCTTGTGGATAACGCCGTTAAATACACTCCGGAGGGTGGAAAAATCCACATTTTCTGGCGAAAAAACGGCAAAAAAGCAGAATTTTCGGTGCAGAATACCTGCGATACCCTGCCGGAAGGTGATCTCAACCGCCTCTTTGGCCTCTTCTACCGTGCGGATGCGTCGCGGGCCAGGGGAAAGAGGCGGCTATGGAATCGGCCTTTCCGTGGCTGCTGCAATTGTAAAGGCACATAAGGGAAAAATCACCGCAGAGCGGACACGAGATGGCATCTGTTTTAAAGCAGTCTTTCCGGCAAAAGGATGAAAGAAACAAAATTCCGGAAAAACGGAAAAATGACGGCAGGGCAGGAAAGGCAGACACACAAAAAAGCAGAAATCAAAAGCTTCCAAGAGAGAAAAAACAAAAGAAAACAAAAGAAAACAAAAGAAAACAAAAGGAGGAATATATGATGTTTGATTGTGGTTTACAAAACATTTTCCAGCTGAAAAGCGGACAGTCCCGTTCTATTAACTGGGAAAACCGGAATGGAGAAAAAGGAAAAGGCGGCATGGCATCCAGCGATCTTGGTCCGTCCAGAAAAGGTTCCCCGTGTATCCCGAAAATAGAAGCAGGAGAGACCGTAACACTTGGTGAGATCCAGGGAGAAGGCATCATTCAGCACATCTGGATCACCGTCACAGACCGTACCAGTGAACGTAACCGTTATGTTCTGCGGGATCTTGTTCTGCGCATGTACTGGGATGACGAAGAAGATCCATCCGTGGAATGCCCGCTTGGCGATTTCTTCTGCTGCGGCTTCGGTGTTTCCTACCAGGTAAACTCAGTCCCGATTGCTGTCAATCCGACCCGTGGTTTCAACAGCTATTTCCCGATGCCGTTCCGTAAAAACGCCCGTATTACCATTGAAAATCAGTGTGATGAGCCGATTCCGGCCTTCTTTTATCAGATCGACTATTGCCTGACAACGGTTCCGGAAGATGCTGCCTATTTCCATGCCCAGTGGCGTCGTCAGCGCATAACGGAAAAGGCAAAAGACTACGTTGTCCTCGACAACATCAAAGGGAAAGGCCAGTACGTTGGAACGTATCTTGCACTTACCAGCCTCGAACGCTACTGGTACGGAGAAGGTGAGATGAAATTCTACATCGATGGAGACAAGGATTATCCAACCATCTGCGGAACCGGAACAGAAGATTACTTCGGTGGTGCCTGGAGCTTTGCAACACAGCAAAATGGCCAAACCGTTGAAAATCAGTACTGCACTCCGTATCTTGGATATCCTTACTACTCTACCCACGATACCTTCCTTCATAATGATTACCACAATGATGATCAGATGCCACAGCGCAGCTTCTACCGCTGGCACCTTCTTGATCCTATCCTTTTTGAGAAGGATCTTAAGGTAACCCTTCAGCAGATTGGCGTCAGTCATGGAGGTCTCTTTGAACGTCAGGATGATGTCGCTACCACAGCTTACTGGTACCAGACGCATCCTCATGTACCATTCGCGCCACTCATGTCCAGAAAAGAGCGCTGGCCAAGATGATTTTTGACGCTTTTCCTATTTTATATGTTTCATGACGTTGCATAGCGGCTGCAAGAGTCCGTTCCGAACAAATTCGCTTCCAACGAATTTGTCCGGAAAAGGGCTCTTTCTTTTTTTATATGGTATTCAAAAAGCGATCCGGATTACAGAGGTCCGTCTTTTCACAAACCTTTCACATTTTCCGTCCATTCTTTAAGGTTCCTTTAAAGTTTCCTCATTATACTTAAAAATGTAAAAAACATTTCCGGAAGTAAATCAAACGAAAGGATCAATCGATTATGATGCAAAGCCAACAGATTCCCATGACCTTCCAACGGTATGAAACAAAATACATGCTTTCCCCGATCATGGTCCGCAAGCTTCGCAAGAGCCTTCCGGGTCATCTGCAGATGGATGAATACGGCCTTGATACCATCTGCAGCCTCTATTACGATACCCCGGATCACCAGCTCATCCGCCGTTCGCTGGAAAAACCCGTCTACAAAGAAAAACTGCGACTCCGCAGTTATGGCCCGGCCAAAGAGACCAGCCCCATATACGTAGAACTAAAGAAAAAATATGAAGGAATCGTCTACAAACGCCGCGAGCGCATGATATTATCAGAAGCGGTTCCCTATCTTGCGGGAAAATCAGAACCGGGCTTCGACAGCCAGATTCTCCACGAAATCACTTGGCTTCGCAACTACTACCGGGGGCTTGCTCCCGCTATGTACATCGCCTACGACCGCATCGCCTGCTTCGGCACGGAAGACAGGAACTTTCGTGTTACCTTCGACACCAATATCCGATGGCGTACCGACAATCTGTGTCTTGACGGTCCAACGGAAGGAACCAGGCTTTTAGAACCAGGCTGGTATCTCATGGAGGTGAAATCACCAGGTGCTGTGCCCCTATGGTTCAGCAAAATTCTGGATGATCTTGCAATCTATCCGGCATCATTTTCTAAATACGGCTTTGCCTATCAGATCGAAAATCAGAAAGTATCAGAAGAAAAAGCTTTCATACCATTCACAGATATCCGGCAAACCGTATCAAAAACAGCATTCCGTTAGCTGAATCAGGTAAGTCCTCTGCGGCCATTGCGAAAAGCAAGAAGCAGTGGGTGGACTCACAGCTTGCGAAAAGCCTTTTTCAAACATAATCTGCTTCACAAAAAAGAAAATGTAACTATTCAGAGCCATGCAAAATAGAAGCAACATCGCGATGTAGCGTAAGCGGAATCGAGATGGGGCTCTGAATAGACAAGAAAATAAAAAAATTCTGGGAGGAATTTGCTATGCTTAACGCAATATTCAGTTCCGTTTTTACAGAAACAACCGCCGCCTTCACCTTTGGTCAGTTCCTTGCCTGCACAGCAGTGTCTCTGATTCTGGGACTGTTGATCGCTGCTGTTTACAGGTACAAAAGCGAATGCACCAAAAGCTTTGCTGTCACGCTTGTTCTGATGCCTGTGATCGTACAGAGGGTGATCATGCTCGTCAATGGAAATCTTGGAACCGGAGTCGCTGTTGCCGGAGCCTTCTTTCTCGTCAGATTCCGTTCTGCACCGGGAAGTGCTAAAGAAATCAGCAGCATCTTTCGTGCTATGGCAGTCGGCCTTGCAACCGGCGGAACCTTGGCTGCCATCGGCAGTGCCGGCATGACAGAAAGTTTCAGCGAAGATTCTACCCAGCCCGTCATTACTTACTACTGTACGGAAACCCAGTCCGCTGCCACCACCATCACACTGACAGACAGCGATGGAAGTGCCCTTTTCACGGTTGCACCCGAAAAAGCCTACGCCAGCATTGTTTTCACCTGCTCCGAAATGAAACTGGATGCAACGTATACTCTGGTTGCCGGTACTGACAATGAAGAGATCACCCTCACGGACATTATCACCACCGCGGGAACCCGGTCTGCTAAAACGATGAGTGGTTCCGAAGGCGGAAAAATGCCAAACAACAGCGGCAACAAAGGAGCTCCACCTTCAAAACCAAACAACACTACAGCAACAGCTACAAACCATAACGGATCCGCTGCTTCGACAACTACAGGTTAGGTGTTTGCCTTTCTACTTCCAATTTATCGTATTCTGTGCTAAAATAACCTCACAAGAAAAGAGGTAGAAAAATCATGTATGATAAACTGACCGAAAACGATATTAAAAAAATGCAGGAAGAAATCGACTACCGTAAACTGGTTGTCCGTCCAAAAGAACTTGAGGCTGTAAAAGAAGCCCGTGCCCAGGGCGATCTCAGCGAAAATTTTGAATACAAAGCTGCCAAACAGGACAAAAACCGCAACGAAAGCCGCATCCGCTATCTGGAAAAAATGATCAAAACCGCTCACGTTATTGCAGATACCTCAAAGGACGACGAAGTCGGCATCAACAATACCGTTCAGGTTTACATCGAAGAAGATGACGAGACAGAAACCTACAAACTTGTCACTACCGTTCGCGGTAACTCTCTCAAAGGATACGTCAGTATCGACTCGCCATTAGGAAAAGCCATTTTGGGTCATAAAGTCGGCGACCGCGTCACTGTAAAAGTAAGCGATGCCTATAGTTATGATCTCATCATTAAATCCATCGAAAACACTGCGGATACCGATGATGAACTCCGCAGCTATTAAAGGACAGAAAGAAAGGAAAATAGCAGTCATGGAAAAAATTGCAAGCTTTACGATCGACCATATCAAACTTAAACCAGGCGTCTACGTTTCAAGAAAAGATCATGTGGGTGACAGCATCATCACCACCTTCGACCTGAGAATGACCTCCCCAAACGATGAGCCCGTCATGAACACCGCTGAAGTCCACACCATCGAGCACCTCGGAGCCACCTTCCTCCGTAACCATGAGCAGTGGAAAGACAAAACCGTATACTTCGGTCCAATGGGCTGCCGCACCGGTTTCTACCTGCTGCTGGCAGGAGACTACACCTCCAGAGACATCGTCCCGCTCGTCACCGAAATGTATGAATTCATCCGCGATTTTAAAGGCGAAGTTCCGGGCGCATCTCCGAAAGACTGCGGAAACTACCTGGACATGAACCTCTCCATGGCCAACTACCTCGGCAAAAAATACCTGGATGAAGTCCTGTACGGAATTGATGATTCCCGTCTCGTCTATCCAGAATAAACCATAAAAAATAACACAGGGGGATATCAAAACATGAGAACCATGGAAAACGAAAACCTGCGCGTGCAGATCAGCGATCACGGCGCAGAACTTAGCAGCATCTATGACAAAGCGGCAGACCGTGAGGCAGTCTGGATCGGCGATCCGGCCTTCTGGAACCGCCACGCACCGGTCCTGTTCCCGTTCGTCGGAAAAGTAAACGGTGGCTTCTACACCCATAAAGGAGTCAAATACCCGATGGGTCAGCATGGCTTCGCCCGCGACAACGAATTCGAGTGCATCGAAAACACCGAAAACAAAACCGTACACCGCCTGGTATCGACCGAAGAAACCCAAAAAGTCTACCCGTTCGATTTTGCCTTCACCGTAACCCAGGAACTCTCCGGCAGAACCCTGACCATAACCTGGAACGTAGAAAACACCGGTGATGATGACATGTACTTCTCCGTCGGCGGACATCCTGCATTCATGATTCCGGAACAGTATGACATCGTCTTCAACAAAGGCCTGGAAAACCACACCGAGACCGAACTCGAATACGTCCTGATCGACCCGGAAACAGCAGGCGTCGATGCCGCACATCCGAGAAAACTGAAACTTCAGGACGGCAGAATCCCGTACACCAGAACCCTTTTCGACGAGGACGCCCTGATCTTCGACAATACCCAGGTCGAGCGCGTCGGCGTAGAAGTGGATGGAAAACCGTACGTCACTCTCACCTGCAAAGGCTTCCCGAGCGTCGGCGTATGGTCCAAGCCAAAAGCAGATGCCCCGTTCGTGTGCCTCGAGCCATGGATCGGCCGCTGCGACAACGTCGGCTTTGACGGCGAATTAAAAGACAAATACGGCGAACAGCACCTGAAAGCCGGTGAAACCTTCCAGGCAGGCTACACCATCACCATCGGAGAATAAGGACCCGAAAAAAAAGAAAAACCTCCGAAGTACAGCGAAAAGAACACGATTCCTGTACTTCGGGGGTTGAAATTTTACGGTTTCTTTACTATAATTAGCATCAAACCCAAAAAACGCATGTAGTTCATCATGCACAGAAGAAAAAACAGGAGGGAACGTTCTTGAAAAGAGAAACGGTTATCGTACTTGATTTTGGCGGTCAGTACAATCAGTTAATTGCAAGACGTGTACGTGAGTGCAACGTTTACTGTGAGATTTATTCTTACAAAACAGACATCGAAAAGATCAAAGAAATTCAGCCGAAAGGTATTATCTTCACCGGCGGCCCGAACAGCGCATATCTGCCGGATTCCCCGACTTATACAAAAGAAATTTTTGAACTTGGAATCCCGATCCTCGGCATCTGCTACGGATCACAGCTGATGATGCATCTGCTCGGCGGAAAAGTAGAAGTAGCACCGGTCAGAGAATATGGAAAAATTGAGGTAACTGTAGATACCAGTTCCGCACTGTTTGAGAACGTATCCGAAAAAACCATCTGCTGGATGAGCCACAACGACTACATCTCCAAAGCAGCTCCGGGATTCGAAATCATCGCCCATACGGATGACTGTCCGGTAGCAGCCGTTGCAAACGTAGAGAAAAACCTCTATGCAACCCAGTTTCATCCAGAAGTTCTGCACACCAAAGAAGGAAAGAAAATGCTTTCCAACTTTGTATACAATGTCTGCCGCTGCGCCGGCGACTGGCACATGGACTCCTTCGTAGAAGAATCCATCAAAGCTATCCGCGAAAAAGTAGGCGACGGAAAAGTCCTCTGCGCACTGTCCGGCGGAGTCGATTCCTCCGTAGCAGCTGTTATGCTTTCCAAAGCAGTCGGAAACCAGCTGACCTGCGTATTCGTAGATCACGGCCTGCTGCGTAAAAACGAGGGCGATGAAGTAGAAGCAGTCTTCGGACCGGACGGCCCATACGACCTGAATTTCATCCGCGTTAACGCACAGGAGCGTTTCTATGCAAAATTAAAAGGCGTAGAAGAGCCGGAGAGAAAACGTAAAATCATCGGCGAAGAGTTCATCCGCGTCTTCGAAGAAGAAGCAAAGAAAATTGGTGCTGTAGACTTCCTGGTACAGGGAACCATCTACCCAGACGTTGTAGAGAGCGGCGTCGGCGGAGAATCCACCGTCATCAAATCCCATCATAACGTCGGAGGACTGCCGGATTACGTAGATTTCAAAGAAATCATCGAGCCGCTGCGCAACCTCTTCAAAGACGAAGTAAGAAAAGCCGGCCTTGAGCTCGGCATCCCGGAATACCTCGTATTCCGTCAGCCATTCCCGGGCCCGGGACTTGGCATCCGTATCATCGGCGAAGTAACCGCCGAGAAAGTCAAAATGGTACAGGACGCCGACGCGATCTGGCGCGAAGAAATCGACAAAGCCGGAATCGCCCACGAAATCGGCCAGTACTTCGCAGCCCTGACCAACATGCGCTCCGTCGGAGTCATGGGAGATGAAAGAACCTACGATTACGCCATCGCCCTCCGCGCCGTCACCACCACCGATTTCATGACCGCCGAAAGCGCCGAAATCCCGTGGGATGTCATCGGAAGAACAACCAGTCGAATCGTAAACGAAGTCAAACACATCAACCGCGTCATGTACGACTGCACCGGAAAACCACCGGCAACGATCGAGTTTGAATAAATCGAGTTGCTTAAAAAAGCCAGTGTTTATGCGGGTTTCAGCGATTTCGATTAGTCTTTTGATAACAAATTGATAACAGTCATAGCAAGTGCCATTATTCTTGTTATCCAGTGGTTTATGGGTAACGGAACAATTAACAGGTGGCTTGCAGACTAAAGTTCGGAGCTTGGCTCTGAACAAATTCCATATTATAAACTAAGCCCTTAGCTGTGGTTAATAACCATAGTTAAGGGCTTTTTTGTCGTTGCCAAAGCATCTGTAGGGAGCTGCCAGTGGCAGGTCCTGTAGGTGCTTATTTATCTTTCAAGTGGTCTTTGAATGCTTCCACGAGAGCGTCACTTAATTCCTGTGATGGAACTTTTGCCCAACGCTGTGTGGTGTCGAACTCTGGATAATGGTAACGCCAGTTATCGTATTCTTCTCTGTTGATTTCTTCGGAAGATAGCTTGTCTGCCTGTTCTTTCCAAGCATACAGCATTTTGAGGAGTTCATATGCTTCTCTGCCTTTGTCCTTGTTGACCTTTAAGCATACCTCTCCGTCTGCTTCACTGACAGTAAGACCGTAAATATCTTCAAGGGTAAACAGAGTGTGCATAAGACCGATATAGCTGTCTATGTCAGGAACATCAAGAGCCTGTGGAGAAACATCAAGCACCTGTGCCAATGCATTTGTAAGGTCTGCTTTCGGTTTGCGTGTACCAGTTTCGTACTGTGCCAAACGCACATCAGCACTCTTTTCTGGAAAACCGATTGCTGTACCGAGATACTTTTGTGTCATACCACGCATTAGTCTGAAAAAATGTATTCTTTCGCTGATAGCCATAATGATACGCTCCTTTTATATTTAGTGAAATAAGTATAGCAGAAATGTTTAGTGGAAGTCAAGAAAAACCGAAACAAAAATGTTTAATATTTTCTTTGCAACCACTTGACAATAGCAAATATGTTTAGTAAAATAAATTACGAATTAAACAAATATGCTTAATGCGACAACTGAATGACCGTCCGAAAAGCCAAACCGCCAAGACCTCGTCGGAGCAAGTTCCGTATCGTTCGCTTGTGTGCAAGCACAAAAGCTCATTCGCTGCACTGCTCCTCCTCTTCCCCAAAAGTCTCCGACTTTTCGGGAACCCCTATACGAGCGAGCGCCTGATGTACTGCGGTGCATTGGGACAGCACAGCGCCTGCCGACAAGCAGGAGTGCCTGTTGGAACTTTAACACGGAGAAAGCGGCAAGCAAAAAATTATTTTAAGAAAGGAAGAAAAAGGATATGGAAAACAGATTTATCCGAGCCGAAGATGTGGCTCAGGAACTAAACGTATCAAAACCTTATGCATATAAACTCATCAGACAATTAAATGAGGAATTGAAAGCAAAGGGCTTTATTACGATTGCAGGGCGTGTAAATCGCCAGTATTTTTACGAAAGGCTCTACGGAGCAGGAAAGGGGGAAATGTAAATGCCGGTATTTAAGAATGAAGATAACGGTACTTGGTATGTGATGGCAAGGTATGTGAACTGGAAAGGGGAACGCAAGCAGAAATGCAAGCGTGGCTTTGCTACCAAACGAGAAGCACAGGAATGGGAAAGAATGTTCAAATTGCAGACTTCTTCAGACCTTGATATGAGTTTTGAAGCCTTTACGGAGCTTTATATCAATGATGTGAAGAACCGTTTGAAGGAAAACACGTGGCTTACCAAAGAGCATATCATACGCACAAAGATACTTCCGTATTTCGGGAAACTGAAAATCAGCGAGATTTCCACAAAGGAGATTATTACTTGGCAGAATGAAATGCTTGCCTATCGTGATGAGAAGAAAAAGCCTTATTCACAGACGTATCTGAAAACGCTGCACAATCAGTTGTCCGCCATTTTCAATCACGCTGTCCGCTACTATGAACTGCGTTCCAATCCTGCGGCAAAGGTGGGAAATATGGGACGTGAGGAACACAAGGAAATGCTGTTCTGGACAAAGGAAGAATACAAGAAATTCTCTTTTGAGATGATGGACAAGCCTGTTTCCTTTTATGCGTTTGAAATGCTTTACTGGTGCGGTATCCGAGAGGGCGAGCTGTTAGCTTTGACTCCGGCAGATTTCAACTTTGATAAGGAAACAGTCACAATCAATAAATCCTATCAGCGTTTGAAAGGGCAGGATGTGATTACTTCTCCGAAAACGAAAAAGAGCAACCGCACGATTAAAATGCCGAAGTTTCTGTGTGAGGAAATGAAAGAATATCTCGGTATGCTTTACGGATTGAAGAAGAAAGACCGTATCTTTACGGTGACGAAAAGCTATCTTCATCACGAGATGGACAGAGGGGCAAAGGCGGCAGGCGTGAAGCGTATCCGCATTCACGATCTCCGTCACAGCCACATTTCACTCTTGATTGATATGGGCTTTTCTGCGGTGGCGATTGCTGACCGAGTTGGTCACGAAAGTATTGATATTACTTATCAGTACGCACACCTCTTTCCGTCAAAGCAGATTGAGATGGCAGAAAAATTAGATGATTTAGGGAAAGGAGATTTTGAAAATGTCAGCTAAGAACAGAGATAACAAAAATCGTTGGAGGAATATCACAGTAGGGTTTCGAGTATCGCCCGAAGAAAACGAACTCATTAACAGAGCTGTAGCTCTATCAGGATTGCCAAAACAGGAGTATTGTTACCGCCGTTGCTTAAATCAGGATGTGGTGGTACAGGGCAATCCGAGAGTGTATAAGGCGTTGAAAACGGAATTTGCCACAGTCCTTGCGGAACTGAAAAGGATTGAAGCAGGAAAAGGTGTGGATGATGAACTGCTGAGTGTAATAGAACTGATTTCCATTATTCTCGGCGGTTTGAAAGGAGAGGATGCGAATGGAGAATAAAAAAGAAATGACTATTCCAAATGTATCTGCGGCAACAGATGCGGAACAGTCACTTTCCAAATGTACTGACAATAGTATAGTCAATCAGGATACGGATTTCAAGGGGTACGAGCAATCTTTTGAAGAAATGCAAAGGGAAATACTCAGACAGTTAGACCCTTCCTATCTGAAAACAGTATCAATGACAACGCTGTATGATACGGTGTTTGAGGTTCAGACACCACTTATCGACGGTCTGCTCCAAAGGGGAACTTACCTTTTCGTAGGTTCCCCGAAAGTGGGAAAGAGCTTTATGATGGCACAGCTTGCCTATCATATCAGCACAGGCACACCGCTTTGGGAGTATAAGGTGCGTAAGGCAACGGTGCTTTATTTTGCCCTTGAAGATGATTACCCACGTTTGCAGAAGCGATTGTTTCAGATGTTCGGTGCAAAGGAGACAGGCAATCTGTATTTCGCAACGGAATGTAAAACGGTCAATGGCGGACTGGAAGAACAGATAAGAGGGTTTATGAGGGAACACCCAGACACAGGCTTGATTATCATAGACACCTTAAAGCGTGTGCGTGAAGCAGGCGGAGCAGATTACAGCTACGCAAGTGATTATGATGTTGTGGCAAGGCTGAAAGCGTTGGCAGACAGTTACAAGGTTTCAATGCTTATTGTTCATCATACACGCAAACAAAAATCGGAAGATATATTCGATATGATTTCAGGCACGAATGGTCTGATGGGTGCGGCAGACGGTGCATTTGTTCTCAGTAAGGACAAGCGTACTTCCAACAATGCCACACTTGATGTTGCTGGCAGAGACCAGCAGGATATGAAAATCCATCTTGTAAGGGACAGCGAGCGATTGGTGTGGAACTTTGCAAAATCGGAAACGGAGATGTGGAAAGAACCGCCCGAACCTCTGCTTGAGAAGATAGCGGATACGCTCTTTTCGGAAAGTGACAGATGGGAAGGAACTGCTTCGGAACTTTGCGAAAGGCTTGCGGTGGATATAAAGCCGAATGTACTTTCTTTAAGGCTCAGTATCAACGCAAGCAGGCTGTTTCGTGATTACGGTATCCGTTATCAGAACAGCCGCACACACGACGGAAGAAAGGTTTCACTTTGGAAAGAAACCGAGCAGACGGCGTGACAAACGGTGTCAAAGGTGTCAATGTTTTTGAGAGCAGCACGCTGTGAAAAACATTGTCACCATCGTCACACTTTGACACCGGATAAAGTTTAGGGGAGTGTGCAGAGAGTGCCTTTTCAAAGGCGGCTCTTTGGTCTCGCCTGCTGGCTCGGTCGGTTCGCAGGCGTGTGTGCCACCGGCACACGCTCACCCCTCGGAGAGCCTTCGGAGAACGCAAAACCTGTTTACAGGTCGCATTTTTGATGGGTGTACCCGTCAAAAGTGCTTTTGCGTTACTTTTGACAAAAGTAACAAAACCTGAGAATGTTGAAATTTACAGATGGGAGATGAAAAAATGCAGAGAACGATAAGTGCAATGGTCGGTAAAGGCTCGGTCAATCACAATAGCCGAAAGTTCCGAGCAGAAAATGTAGACGGAACTCGTACTCATCTCAATATCGACTACTGCAATGAAAATATAAAGACAGTTTATCACGAATTGTTTGATGAAGCATTGGAAAGATACAATGCCAAGCAGATAAGGTCAGACCGAAAGATAAAAGATTATTATGAAAAAATCCGAAGTTCCAAGCAGGAAAAACCGTTCCACGAAATCATTTTACAGGTGGGCGGTAAGGGAAATATGAACGCCGATACGGAAAACGGAGAACTGGCAAAGCAGATTTTAGATGAATACTATCAGGGTTTTCAGGAGCGAAATCCACAGCTTCGGGTGTTCTCGGCTCATCTGCATATGGATGAAGCTACACCACATCTGCACATAGATTTTGTACCTTTTACCACAGGCAGCAAGCGTGGACTTGATACAAGAGTGTCACTAAAGCAGGCTCTTGCAACGCAAGGTTTTAAGGGCGGCAGTCGTGGCGATACGGAGTGGTCGCAATGGATACAGTCCGAAAAAGAACAGCTTGCGGCGGTGATGGAACGTTATGGGATTGAGTGGGAACATTTAGGCACACACGAAAAACATCTTTCTGTTTTGGATTATAAAAAGCAGGAAAGAGAAAAAGAAGTGGCGGCATTAGGTGCGAAAATCGAGCAGAAACAGATTGAATTTGATGTGTTGTCGGAACGAGTATTGAACTATGATAAGGCAAAAGACGAGCTGTCAAATCTTGAAATAGAGCTTGATACTGCACCGAAATATCAGTTGCCAGAACCAGAGAAATTTATGACTGCAAAGGCATATAAAACCAAAATGGCAGAGCCGGTTGTAAGGAAATTGAAGCAACTTGTCAAAACGGTGCTTGCCCGCTGCTTTGAGGGGTGGGACAACTATCATAGGCTGAATACAGCGAATGCACAGTTATACCGCACCAATCAGCGTTTGGAGAAAGTCAATGAAAGATTGACCGAAGAAAACAAAATCCTAAAAGCAGAAAATAAAGATTACAGCCTGCTCCGTAAGGTTTTTGGTCGCAAACAGATAGATGATTTGTTGGAGCAGGCAAGAACAGTTAAAGGTCGCAAGCGTGATAATACACGATCACGATAGACAAAAATCACAGGAGGAAAAGGAAAATGACAAAGACAATTTTTGAAGAAATGGGCGGAACTTATAGACAGGTGGGTGATTATTTATTGCCGAACATCACAGTACCAGCCGAAGAAGAAATAGAGCCGATTGGTTTATGGGGGAAACGACATGCAAGGCATTTAAAGGAACACTATAAAGTGTTATATATGAACCTGCTGACAAGCGGAAAGCTGCATAGTTATCTTGCAGAAGTCGATAAGCAAGCAGAGGATATGTTTCTTCGACTGGTAAAGGAATATGCCGACAGACAAGATGTGACGGAACAATTAAAGAAAGATAATCCCTACGAATGGATTGGAAGAATGAATAATATTCAGGCTTGTGTGAGGGAAGTTGTAGGAACGGAGTTGATTTACACATAAGCGTTTTACGGTATGGTGCTCCTGCGTTTGCTGGAGTGCTGTGGTTGTGGTTGTAAAGAGGTTGTGAAAGATTGAATTTCGTAATGGTTGGATGTATAATTAGGAAGTGAAAATTTTAATTTGCACTTCCATAAGGTGAAATGTATTGACACAAAAAATACAGTATGATAGTATTGCCATTAGAAGAAAGAAAGGCACATTTTGTGTAAGGTGAGGAAATGATTAATAGATAATTTGATTTAAGTAAGACACATATAGTTATTGAGCCTGTAGAGAATAGGTTTGTTTTGTGTACGCTTAAGTTGGATTATCGCAAGAGGCATTTCCTTTGTTTTCCTTTTGGAAAAGAAATAAGGGGCTATTTAGCGAGTCTATTTTTGCGTATGCAAAAAAGACTCGTTTTTGTGTGTTCAAAATAATAATTGGCTCAGACTTCGAAAAGGAGAAACTTTAATGTTGCAGATAAAAAAATTAAATTTAACACATAAAAAAGACCTGAGAATAATTCTTAATGATTTCAACCTTGTGCTAAATGATGGAGATAAGGCAGTTATTATTGGAGAAGAGGGAAATGGGAAATCGACATTAATGAAGTGGATATACAATCCGTCGCTTGTAGAAAACTATATAGAAGCAGATGGGGAAAGGATAATGGGACACGAACGTCTTGGTTATCTTCCGCAGGAGATGCTCGATGAAGATAAGGAAAAAACAATATACGAATATTTTTCTGAAGAGGAAATATTCTGGGAGAAAACGCCTAAAGAATTGTCTGTTATTGCGGGAAAATTTGGAATGAAAAATGATTTTTTCTACAGTAACCAGACAATGGGTAGTCTTTCAGGAGGCGAAAAAGTCAAGACACAACTTATGAGGCTTTTCATTCGCGATGTTTCTGTGCTGTTGTTGGACGAACCTTCCAATGACATCGACATTGCGACGCTTACATTACTGGAAAAAATCATAAATGACTGGAAGCACATTGTGCTTTTTATTTCACACGATGAAACGCTGATAGAGCGTACTGCCAACATGGTGATACATATCGAGCAGATTATACGAAAAACAAAGGCGAGATATACCGTGGCAAAGCTTCCCTATAGACGCTATGTGGAAGAACGGCTTCATAAATTTGAAATCCAAAAACAGCGGGCACTGAGTGACCGTAGGGAGAAAAAGATTCGCGATGAAAAATATCAAAGAGTTATGCAGAGTGTACAAGGTGCATTAAGAAGTTGTACCAGACAAGCACCGTCTGTTGCCAAAAACTTAAAGGACAAAATGCATACGGTTAAGGCAATGGAACGAAGATTTGAAAAAGAAGATGAAAATATGACTCAGATGCCGGAACAGGAAGAAGCAATCTTTGTCAAATTAGGGGATGAAAACTCACACATTCCCGCAGGAAAAACGGTCATAGAATATGAACTTTCAAAGCTTGTGACTCCGGATGGCAAAAGAATTTTAGCAGAAGGAATTCATTTAAAAATAAAAGGTTCAGAAAAAATCTGTATGATAGGAGCCAACGGGGCAGGAAAAACGACTCTTCTAAAAAAGATAGCGGAAGAACTCCTAAATCGGAATGACATTAAAGCAGAATATATGCCTCAAACTTATGAAGACCTGCTGGATTTGGATGTTACACCGGTTGATTACCTTGATAAAACAGGAGATAAAGAAGAGCGTACAAGAATTAGAACATACCTTGGTTCACTTAAATACACACCAGATGAAATGGAGCATCCGATTCGGGAGTTATCAGGCGGACAAAAGGCGAAAGTGCTTCTCTTGAGGATGAGCTTAAGTGGTGCAAATGTTCTTATTCTGGATGAACCGACAAGAAATTTTTCACCATTGTCCGGTCCGGTAATAAGAAAAATGCTCCGAGAATTTCCGGGGGCTGTCATTAGCATTTCTCACGATAGAAAGTATATTGAAGAGGTGTGCGATAAAATATATCAGCTAAATCCTAATGGATTACAGCTAATTGGTGATTGATAACAAAAAGGATGAAAGACTGACAAATTTCAGGCTTTTAGTGAGTTGGAAAGCATACAAAGATTTGAATTTGGAGGATAGATTATGGTACGTACAGAAGATGCATGTGAAATTATAAAATATGCTTTGCAAAACGAAATTAAAGTATATTTAGATGGCGGATGGGGTGTTGATGCACTTCTTAAAAGAGAATCAAGAATACACAATGATATTGATTTGTTTGTTGAACTGAAACATTATCATGATTATATTTATGTGATTAAGCAGCATGGATTTGAGGAAGTAAATACTGATTATACAACGGATGGTCATACTGTCTGGAAAGATGATAAACAAAGAATCATTGATTTACATTGTTTTGAATTTACAGATGACGGAATTGTTTATGAGGGAGATATATTTCCATCAAAAACTTTTTCCGGTATTGGAAAAGTTGGAGATATAACTGTTTCTTGTATTGAACCATTGAGTCAGGTAATGCTTCATTTGGGATATGAACACGATAAAAATGATGTGCATGATGTGATGCTGTTGTGTGAAACATTTCAAATAGCAATACCAGATGAATATAAGGAAAAGTAAAATTTCAGTTTTGTGTTGAATCTCTAAGCAAAATAGCTTATAATTTGACATGCTACATATAGTTATTATCCACAGTTATCGAGTAGGTGTTATCAATGCCGATAACAAAATGATAACATTAGCTCGTATAGGCAGGATAATATGGATATATCAAATAATCAAAAGAACGAGAAACATTACAGAGAATAATTCCTAAACAAAAAGCGTTAGTCTTTGTAGAGTTTGAATAATTAAAATTCTATATGGGTTATTTTAGATGACAGGCAGTCTATGAGATTGCCTGTTGTTTTTCTATTAGGCTGTATTTTAAGGAAATAGACATTGAAATTCGTTATCAACGTAAAATTTTAACTGTGGATTTATTTATGAAATGGTGTGTGATATACTTGTAGCACAAGTGTAAAGCATATTTGAAAAATAGAATGGGAGGGGTGAAGAGAAAATATGAAGAATATGAAAATAGATGCCAATGGGACAGAAATCAGAGTGATGGGCGATGTTGTTAATGAAGATGCATATATTTCTCTTACAGATATTGCCAAGTATAAAAATCCGGATAATGCTTTTATTGTAGTTGCCAATTGGATGCGTAACCATTCTACAATTTCATTCTTAGGATTGTGGGAACAGATTCACAATCCTAATTTTAAACCTATCGAATTCGATAGGTTTAAAGCAGAGTCGGGAGATAATGCTTTTACATTGACACCACAACAGTGGATAAAAGCAACAGATGCAATCGGTATCGTATCAAAATCAGGACGATATGGCGGTACTTATGCACATACAGATATTGCTTTTGAGTTTGCTTCATGGATTTCACCGGAGTTTAAGCTTTATATCATCAAAGATTATCAGCGATTAAAGAAAGATGAAGCAGATCGGTTAGCGATTGGCTGGGATGTAAAGAGAGAACTTTCAAAAATAAACTATCGTATCCACACAGATGCAGTAAAAGAATTTTTGATAACTCCCACATTATCTCCGCAGGAAATGGCATATACATATGCGTCAGAAGCAGATATTCTAAATATGGCTTTGTTTGGAAAAACAGCAGCACAATGGAGAAGTGAAAAAGGAATAAAGGGGAAAACTCCTAATATCAGAGATTTTGCTTCAGCAGAAGAATTGGTTGTGCTTATCAATCTGGAAGATACAAATGCAGATTTGATAAGACAGGAAGTGCCTAAAATTGAACGACTAAAGATATTACGAGAAAAAGCATATCGGCAGCTTGAAATTCTTAAAAAGAATCAGGAAGCGATTGTAGCATTGCAACAAAATCTAATTAAAAATTCAGAAAAAAGTAATTAAGTGGTAGAGAAATTATAGTATAATTTAAAAGGTTAGATGAATATAAGAGAGGCATATATGGGAATTGTACATTTTTTAAACGTAAATGAAGGCGATTGTATTTGGATAGAACATCCATCTGAACATAATACCATAATTGATATATCCAATGGACAAGAAGTAACTAATATATTTGAAAGTGCATCATCGGCTGGAAATCATAATCAAAAAAACTATCCTGTAAATCCGATTGAGTATCTGAAAGATAGAAATGTAAGCACAATTTTCAGATTTGTTTTGACACATCCAGATATGGATCATATGGATGGAATTAAAGATTTGTTTGAAACATTTGAAGTTTTGAATTTTTGGGATACTGAAAATGCGAAAGTGATGGACGATAATACGTCTTGGGGAAGATATGATAAAGCAGATTGGGATTTTTATCAAGAGATCAGAACATCTTTGTCATCTCCTAAGGTTTTGAATTTGTATGCAGGACAAAAAGGAAAATATTATAACCAAACAGAAGATGGTAAATCAGGAGCAGATGGATTATATTTGCTTGCACCTACAACCGATTTGGTAGCAGAGGCAAATAAATCAAAAGATTATAATGATTGTTCATATGTTATTTTATATAGAACAGGAAATAATAAAAAGATCATATTTGCTGGAGATTCAGCTGAAAAAACATGGAATTATATTTTGGAGAATCATGAGGAAGATGTAAAAGATGTTGATATTTTGATAGCGCCGCATCATGGTCGAAAAACAGGGGGGGATGATGAGTATTTAGATGTATTAAATCCTAAATTAACATTATTTGGAAATGCAAAGAGTGAATATTTGGATTACTCATCTTGGAATAATAGAGGCTTAGATCATATTACAAATAATCAGGCAAACTGCATTATTATTAATACCAATGGTGAATCTGGAATGGATGTATATGTGACATATAAAGTATTTGCTAAAAAACGTAATCCTGATACTTTTTATGATGAAACATATGGTGGCTGGTATATAATGACTATATAAGGGGGGATAATACTATGGAAGAAATATTAGCACAGATAGTTGAGAAAATCTCGTCATATAACATTGTCAATAATTTGTATCCAGGAATATTATTTGTCTATGTATTAAAAATTATGTTTGGAACAAATTTATTATCGAATAATTGGTTTGAGAATTTGATTGTATTTTATTTTGTTGGTATGGTGTTGAGCCGGATAGGATCAATCATAATTGAGCCGGTAATGAAAAAAATTAGGATAATAAAATATGCACCTTATCAGGACTATGTGAAGGCAAGCGGTATTGACCCTTTAGTGGACACATTGTCAGAAACTAACAATACATATAGAACATTGTTATCTACATTTATTTGTGCATTTGTGTATAAATTGGGGGCTTCCATTAATGAAGTATGTCTAAAAAATAAAATTACTTTTTTACAAGAAAATAAGGATTGGATTCTCTTGATCTTATTGATTTTATTGTTTGTTTTCTCCTATGTTAAACAAACATCTTATGTGCGAAAAAGAGTGGAGTCTGTATTAAAAAGAAAAAATATTAACAATTAGTGAAAAGTTTATTATCCACAGTTACGGAGTAGTGTTATCAATACCGATAACAAACTGATAACATTAGCTCGTATAGGCAGGATAATATGGATAAATCAAGTAATTGAAAGAAAAACGAACACGGCAACAAATAATCTCTAAACAAACTTGATTAGTGATTGTCGAGTTTGAGTAGCGGACTAAATTGCGAAAAAGCCCATAAATAAAGGCTTTGCGGGCTGTCTGGATGTTCCAGTGGAGTGCAAATGGAGTTAAAAAATATTTTTTTTCTTTGTTTTCTTTCCGGAGTTATCTGAGATTTTCGCAAAAAGTAACTATGCTCAGAAAATATAATTAGTGTGAATATGAAGAACAGTTTGTTTTGATGGAAATATTTTCCGTCAGGGCAGACTGTTTTTTTATACCCTTTTTCAATGATATAAACTCCATGATTCAGAGATAACACATATGGAAACTGTAAAATTAAAATAATTTGCTAAATTTCGGAAAATGATGTCCGATTTTGCATCTGCCAGTACAGAGTATATGAAGAGATAAATATTCAAAATACAGGAGGTACTGATTATGCAGAACAAATTATTTTTAAAGGCAGCTGATATATGTGAACTTCTGGAGGTGAAACAGACATCGGCTTATGAGATCATTGGCAATCTGAATAAGGAGCTGGAAGAACAGGGATATTTGACGCTTAGAGGAAAAGTTCCGACAAAGTATTTTGTGAAGCGTTTCTACGGGGTAGAAGATACCTGTGAGATTCCACAGGAAGAAGGAAAGGAATGGTTTCATGCGTAAAAGAAAAATGTATTTATCAGTGGAAGACATTGCCGAACTCTTTGAGTTATCAGTTTCTTTTGCTTACCGGGTGGTGGAAAGAATGAATGCTGATCTGGCAAGTAAGAACTATTATGTGATTCTCGGTCGGGTGCCAACCCGTTATGTAGAGGACAAGATTTATGGTCTGGAACATGTTGAGCAATATTTGAAGGAGGATAAAGCGATATGAGTATAGTGCAGGAAAAAATGTATATGGATGTGGATGATGTGTGGGCAATTCTTGGTGTTTCTAAAGCGTATGCCTACAATTTGATGCGAGAGTACAACAAGGAGTTGAAAGCAAACGATCAGATGTATATGTACAGACAAAGCCCAAGAGCAGATGAGCGAGTAACAAGTACCGAAGCGAATGCAGTGGTTAAGGATGCAGGAAAGACAGATAGAAAAACGGCACAGCAGAAGCAGATGGTAGATGGAAAAGATAAGAAATTATCCATTCATGAACGGCTTGAAATCAATAAGAAGATTATTCAAGAAAAACAGGGAAAAGATAAGCCGGAGAGAGGAGCTGATTGAGGTGTGAGATAAACAGGGGTGCTAGAATAGCGGATACCAGGCTACTAATGAAGGTGTGGGAAGTTGATTCCTGCATCTTTTTTTAGTGTATAAATAAAGTTTTGCTGTATTTATTTGCGAAAATACAGATTACTTAAGGTGGAAAATAATATTACTTTTTGCTATAATACCGCTATATCATTGGCAGATGTTTAGGTTTTAGATAAACATATACTATAAAATACGGAGGTACAACACGAATTGGATACACAATAAAAAATTTTATTGACTCAAACAAATTCCCAGGGATGAAATTAATTAGTGACAATTCAGGAATCAATAGAGAAATAAGAGGAGTTCGAATTATTGTAGCTCCCAACATGGAAAATTTTCTGGGGGGGGGTGAGTTGCTCCTAACTTCTTTGCCCGCTTATGAAAAACTAGATGATCATATGATGGTAAGTCACTTAAATGAATTAAATAAAAAGCAGATAAGTGGATTTATTGTGAAAAGAAAGCAGAATACAGCTCATTTAAATAAGTTGTTTGAAACTTTGGTATGTTTTTGTGAAGAACACAATATACCTGTTTTGGAACTTCCACAGGATATCAGTTACTGGTTGGTTATTAAGTATGTACTATCTCAAATATGTAGTAATATCGTAGTTGCAAAATTTATTTATTCTAAATTAACTCGAGATGAAATCAGTCAGTATTTTGCTGGAAGAGCTATTAGAGAGAAAGCAATAGAGAAATTGATTTGTGGTCTGGAAACTATGCTTGGAAATCCTGTTGCTTTGTATGACGCACAATTTCATAATATGTATTCAAGTACATCAGAACCAATTGAATTAAAAATTTTAAAGGATAGCCCAAAATATGTGCCTAATATCATTACGCAGCTTGAATATATACGTCAAAAAAGAAATAATGTTGAATATATAAAAGAAATCGACATTTTCGGTCAGAGTAAGTATTATTTGCTAATATCAGAGATAAACGAACCATTAATGGAATTAGATTTTATAACATTAGAGGGGGCAGTTTCAGCTTTATTATATTTTTTAATTCAAAATGAAACGGTAAAGAGTATTGAAAAGAAATATCATAGAGATTTAGAATATCGAATGCTAAATGGATCGCTGTCAGAATCAGAGAAAGAGGATGTTGCAAATCTGCTTGATCTTAATGCAACAGATGAATATCGGGTTATCACATTTTATTTGAAATCTGGAAACAATAAAGAAAATTTCAGTGCTGAACAAAGAAAAGAGACAAAGATTGTAGAAAAAGCAGTTTTAAAATTTCTACCTAAAGAGTATATTTTTTGTAATACAAATCGAATCATATATATTCACAAGGAAAATAAAAAGAAGGAAAACGGGAATTTCGAAGAAAGCTGGAAAAATTTCAAAAAGAAACGCAAGATCAATTGACAGATAGAAAAGAACAATTTGAATTCCTGATTGGGATAGGAAAAAGTGTTAAAGGTTATCATGATTTGAAAGATTCTTTTGAAGATTCTAAAACTGCAATAGAATACATTGATGTCATTAGAAAGATAACAGGTGATATACAGAAGTCAGTAGTGGATTGTTCAAAATTAGGATTCTTTCATGTTTTTACAAATATTAAGGATGAAAAGCAATTAAGAACATATATACCAGATACAGTCCATGAGATTCATCAGTATGATGTTCAGAAAAATGGAGAACTGATTGATACGCTGGAATGCTATTTGAATCATAAACAAAGTATTCGAAAAACTTCAGAGTTAATGTGCGTGCATGCTCGAACAGTTTCATACCGTTTGCAGAAAATAGTAGAATTGACAGGAATGGATTTTGACAATGTGGCTGAGATATTAGCTGTTCGAAACGGAATTATAATATTAAAAATATTGGAATTGTTATAAAAGATAACGAATCACATGGTTAGTGTGGTTCGTTTTTCTTTTTGGAAAAATTCATATAATGGAACACTTCTTGCAAAATACACACACCATATTTGCAAATTTTGTGCATTATAAAAAATAGAAAGAACGATATACTATTATATGTGAAAATAGTATTAAGGAATATTTTTTTGACATAAACTAGTACCTTTAAGGGTTGAGTTACGTAAGAGGTGGAGTTATGGAGCAGGAAAAACCAATGGTTTGCACAGATAAGGACTTTGACAGGTTTTATGTAGCATTAAAATTAAATCTAAAAACAAATAGGTATGAATGCATTTACTCACATAATCAAGAGGTCTTTGAAATAGCAAGGAAGACAGAAGATTATGATACGTTTATTCAGATATATATAGAGAGATTTATTCATGATGCTGATAAATCAAAGCTACGAGATTTCCTGTTAAGCGATAAGTTAACAGAAAATCTGGTTCATGGCTATGCAGAGCAGGATATCGTATACCGCAGAATAGAGAGTGAAAAATCTTATATAAAGATGAGGGCTAAGAAATATGTGGATATAAAAGATAATATAGCAATGATTACATTACATAATGTAAAAAGAACCTACAGATCCGTAATGGAAATGAAACGAGAACTCCAGAAGAACGAGCGCGATAAGACCAAGCAATATTGGAATATGGTGTCATTATTGTCTACAGTTCTGGATCATAATAATTTATCAGAAGCGGAAAACCAGGACAATATTATTTTCTTTACAAAGCAGATGTATCTCCAACTGCAGAAAAATTATCCGGAATATGGAATTACAGACGAAGAAGTAGAAGCTGTATCACATTTGGCGCCAATTCATGATATTGGAAAAATCAGGGTGCCTGTTGAAATTCTGAACAAAAATGGCAGGCTGACAGATGAAGAGATGGAAACCGTGAGACAACATCCACTGGTTGGAGCTGAAATGACAAAGAAGTTTCCAAAAGGTCTTACTATAGACAAATTAAATGCGCTTAGTTATGAAATCTGCAGACATCATCATGAACGATATGACGGAGCTGGGTATCCGGATGGTTTGCATGGAGAAGAAATTCCTCTTTGTGCACAGGTTGTGGGACTGGCTGATGCATATGATGCCTTAATCAGTCCTCGCCCCTATAAAAGTAAACTGACTCATGGAGAAGCATTGCAAATGATCCTGAACGGGGAATGTGGCTCGTTCTCCCAACCGCTGCTTCATTGTTTTCTGGAAGCGGCAATGCAGAAGGAATGGATAAAAAAGGCAGATAGCTAAGAAAATGAAAATATGTTTTTAGGAGGAATTTGTGTGAAGAGGAAAAAGAGATGGCTAAGATGGATAGCCTGGACACTTTTATTGGTTTTGTGCATGAATAGCGCAGGAACGACAGTTTTGGCAGTTTCAGTGGAAGAAGAGAATATTCCAAATATAAATAGTACTCAAGAGGGTGAACTGCACACAGAAGAATCTATTCCTGAGGAAAGTACATCATTGTCGGAAGAGACGTCGAAAGAAGAAAATACTTCGCCATCAGAAGAGACTCCTGGAGAGGAAATCACCCCGCCATTAGAAGAGATTCCGGAGGAAGAAATTACTCCATCCCCGGGAGAGTTTTCAGAAGAAGAAAAAGCCGTTGAGGAGCAGATTGCACAAGAGGAATCACCAAGGCTTCAGGAGATTTCCGAAGGATTTGATATTGATTTCTATGTTATTATTGATGGAAACAAGGTAAAGCTTCAGCATAATGACATTACCGGCATTGCAACATGGAAAGACGGAAGAACTACCTACTATGGTGTTTCCATTGAGGACCTGCTCCTGATATATGAAGAATTTGGATTTGTAAAAAACAGCGATGGTCAGAATCCAGATGCAAAAAATAAGTTTGTATCTGCATACCGGGGAAAAAGCAGGATAGAATACGGAAAAGTTTATACAGACACAGAATCCGGAAAGACATATGTTTCTTACAATGATGGACAGAATAAACAAGGGGAAGCGATAGATGTTTACTACCTTCCAAATGGAAAAGGCCTTGCATTAAATTTAAAAGATTCTGTAAAAAAGGACAACTCGTTTTATTCCGTAGAGGTAAAGGGAGAAGGGCAGGATCGGATTCGTTATGCATTAACAGGAACTGTAGTGGAAGAAGTTGTGTCTGACTTTAATCCACAATTGCCGGATCAGACAGACCAGATCGAATGGACCTGTATGGGAACAGATGATAAGGTAATAGATGGTGTACGGGAATCAGGGAACCGGACAAGGTTCTCAATCGGAAAGATCACACAGTCTTATGTGCTCCAGAGAGCGGACCAGACAGCCTTTGATATTCAGTTTTATATATATGCAGACAATGAGGTTCGAAAGCTGCCGGCTGATTCACTGAAAAAAGTGTATAAATGGAACCGTCAGGGCAGATGCTATTTATCTGTCAGTGATCTTGCTGAGATTTATAAAGAGTTCGGCTTGAATGCAGAGGAAACACAGTCCGGAAATTATTTTCCATATACAGTCCGTGGTGAGAAGACATTAGCACAGGCGACAGTGGTAACTTATAAAGGACAGCAATATGTATCCTACACCCTGGACAATCAGGACACAACGGTACCGACAGATGTTTACTATATGCCAAAAGGAGCATCTGATGGCGAAAAAATTCCGGATAATGATTCAGACCAGATTAAGCAGAATGAGAACAGTTTCTATTCGGTTACAGTGATCAATCCGGATGGAAATCGAACTGTGAGTTACTATAAGAAAGATTCTGCGGTCACAATTTCCGTTGATCCAGGAGATACGAAGGAAAGCGACTGGCTTTGTGCCAGTGAGGATGAAAATAAAACAATTGCTCCGGTGAAACAGGGCGATAAACTAACCTTTTCTATTGGAAAGATAGAGCAACCATATACGGTTGCATGCAACACTTTTGCACCAGCAACCTTGAACATTAAATTCTATACTTTTGTAAATAATGAGAGATATAATGTTCTAAACGAAGAAATTCCTGTTATAAAAGATACTACAACAAAGCCGGGAACAGTTTATTATTATATTTCTAATGATGAGTTAAAAGAGCATTTTGAAAAATTTCATTACGATGGTTCTATTCAAAATGGAGCAAAAGAGCGTTTTTATTATTCCAAGAGAGATTACGATACAATCCATAATGCAGGGAAATACACGATAGAAGGTCATGAATGTATTTATATAGGAAAGTCCGGAGAGCCGATGGATGTGTATTACCTGCCAGACGGACAGAATATTGCCACAATGAGTGCAAAGACCTTACTAGAACACGACGATGATAGATATAACGGTTTTTACAGTGTGACAGTACAGGATGAAGATGGACAGGTTTACAGCCAAACAGCTTTGCGTGATCTTCCGGCAATTGATTTTGTTGCAAGAAAGTCAACACTTACAAGAACAGTTAGTACAAAGCCGCGTGTAGAAGAACAAACGCAGGATATAAACTGGGAATGCAGAAAGGAAGATGGTACTCTTTCAGCGGTTACATGGAGTAAAAATGAAGCAGAGCATACCATGAGCTTTACTATTCAGCCAGATGATGCAGTACGTCCATATGTGATTGTTCCTGATAATACAGAAAAGCCGGCTGCGGTAAAAGAAGCAAATATCAGTTTTTATGTATTTATCGATGGACATTATAAGCTGATAAAGAACCTCAATGCTGAGCAACATTACATAATCAAAGCAAACAGTGGCCGAGCCAGTCGTTATTATTTGCGAGCTAAACCAGATGATACGATTTCTAAAATTTACAGTGAGTTTGGTTTCACTCCGAGCAAGCTGGAGCCCGGCGCAGATCAGAAAGAGAAGATTCTGTTTGGTTATGCGACAGACAGCCGTGTGTTTGTACAGCACCCTTATAAGGACAACGATGGTACATGGTATATTCCTGTCCTGAAAAACGGGAAAGATGTATCTGTCTATTATTTCTCACAGCCAAACCCACTGAATCCAGACAGAATCGAAAATTATTTTGATCGTTTGACAGGACTTTCTTCTCAGGTTGGGCTGGCAGGAAGACATTTCAGTGTAGAGGAAAGTTTTCATCTGATTGAAGTGTTGGATCCACTGAATCTGACCAAAAGAGAAGCAATTAAGAGACAGTATGTAGGCCATGGGGAAGCATATACTTTGGAAGTACCAAAGAGGGCAAGTTTAGAAGGTGAGTATTATGGCAAGGAGATTGTCTGGAGTTGTACATCTAATGACAGGGACGAAAATGAGGTTCTTCCAGAACCGTCCGGAAATGATAAGGTAAAATTTGAAATTCCGAAGGTTAACTCATCTTATGAGGTGATCGCAGACAAACCGCTGGAGTCTGGGGCAGTCAGGGTTATCTATAATACAACTCGTTATATGAAGAAACTTCCTAAGGAAGCTAAGTTGACCCCTCAGGTTGAGAATAAGACAAGACATACAGATGATTATGAGAATGAAATAGAAGCTGGAAAACATAACGTTAAGTCACCATATCCGCTAGTTTATGATCATGAAGATAATGACAGCAAAGAGTTGGAACAGTATGAATTCGATCATTGGGATTACAGAAACAAAGACGGAAAGTGGCAGGAATGCGGTGCAGGGGATTCTATTTCTGATCTTATAAATAATAGTGCAAGACAGCCAATCACCCTCTATGCAGCGTGGCGTAAGGTTAGTAACCAAAATCGAAAACAGGTACAGTTTTATATCTGTAAGTCAGCGATGCCGGAAGATGGTTCGGTAGCATTACCAACCACGAATGTAGACGATTATACAAGTGCGGTTGCCGTGGCAAACTGTAATGTGAAGGCAAGTATATTGCATGATGTTCCAGTTCTTGGAAATAAGAATCCATCTACGTGGGAACAGTATGCGGATGGAAATAAGAGAGTGCAAGAACTTTTGCAGGGAACTAAACCAGATGAGGGATATATTGGAAATGGAGACTATATCTACAAGATAGATAGAATTCCTTCCGATGAAGAGGTATTCCAGACAATTCGTGAAAGCGGACGTATGATTCGTATCGGAGACAGGGAGATTCCGCCATCGAAATTAGATACCGAATTCTTCACCATTTATTGGTATTCTTTCAAAAGTGAAATGTCCGATGGGTGGCATATTGACGGACGTATTGTAGCAAAAAATGGTTACCTGACAGTAAAGAAAGATTTTGTCGGAATGCCGGAAGCAATAGAGAAAGTCAAGAAAGATTATTATATCCAGGTAGATATGGATGAAAAGCTTTTAGATGGAAAACCTCAGCCACCTGCATTTCATGAGCATATGAAACTTGTGCTTCCTTCAGAAGATAGCCAGAAACCGGATGCAGAAGCTCCGCAAGCGGAGGATGCTCCAATAGAAGTTGTAGGTACATGGACAGATGATACACATACAAGCTGTACGTGGATCGTTAAGGCGGACTCATTCTGGAAATACACATTAAAAGAGTACAACTATAAGCCAAAAGATTCGAATGTGAAATTTTCAGGTTGGTACAATGTCCGCAATTCTCATGAACAAGGAGATAATGTAAATTCATGGGAAGCATATCCAGAAAGTGGAATTCAATTCACAGGACGTGGAATTGGACGCGGTGGTGAGACTCTTACTATTGAATTGGAGAACCGTTATCAGAAAGAGGGAATACTCACACTGAACAAATTTGATGAGTCTACCGGACATGGAATGGAGAAGATCAATTTTGCTGTCAGTAAGAACGGTGTTGAGGAGGAAACGGTAACAACTGATAAATACGGAATCGCACAACTTCACATTCCGTTACAAGATGAAAACAAACAGAACAGAACAGCAACTGAGACGTATTTGTTGCGAGAGACAAACTTACCGACGGGATATGTAGACACAGGAGATATACAGATCACCGTTGAGATTGCCAATGGAGCATTCAAAATCATTGATGCAAAATTGGTGGATAGGGAGGCTAACGAAAATCAGGAGGCTGTTAAGGCACCAGTTGATGGTAAGATAGACGGAAAATCTGTTCTGTTTCAGCGAGGAGATACCAGCCTTAATATCCGAAATTTTGCTAAAACAGGCACTCTGCATATCAAAAAGACATGGGAAAATCCAAATGATGCACTGACGGAAAAACAGGTGAAAATCAGATTGTATCAGAATGGAATTTCTACAGGACAGGAATTCCTGCTGAATGAAGAGAACGGATGGGAACACACAGTCGACAATGTTCCACTATTCCAGGACAGAAATCCGGTGGAATATAAGGTGGAAGAAATTGAGATAGGAAAGACACATTATTCTTCGGAATACGGGGATGGTTTCCTATATTATGAAGTTATTTATCCAGAGATTCAGTATTTCGATTCAAATGGACAACAAATATTCCCGAAGGATGAGAATGAGTTCAAGGATGTTTCCAAGATGGAACTGGAAGTGCAGAATCTGCATTTCAATCTTGCTGAACGAAGTTTCTTAAAGACGGATGATCTTCCAAGAAACCGACTTGCTGGTGCAGGTTTTCTGTTCTACAAAGTACCGTATGATGATGTTACGAAAGAATATGCGGATGATACAGGATATACAGTAGATTATGACAATACACAGAGCAAGGACGATATCGTTCTGAAAAAGGATGGTCAGAAGTGTAATCCTGATTTTGACTTGCAACTGACTGATGAGAATGGAATGCTTCAGTTATCGGAGGAGATACCAGATGGCAGATACTGGATGGTAGAATCTGTTACTCCGAACAAAAAGAACAAAGCAGATAAAACCAAAACACAGTATCAGGATAACTTTAATTTATATATGGTCGATGTAGAATCCGATATTTTATTCCTATATGAGAAATCACCGACGACAAATACCTGGAGAGCTGTTTCGGACAGACATATCGTCAATCATCCGCAAAAAGGCGGGGTGACGGTTGAGATTACAAAGGAAGTCACTGGTCCACTTGGAAACCGCAAGAAGCCATTTGATATGGAAATTCTCTATTGGGAAGATGGTCAAAAGCTGCGTAGTAAGACACTTAGAACATCCTTGAAACATGGAGATAAAGTTACATTACAAAATGTAGATATATCTTCGGATATCATAATAACAGAAACTGTTGATACATCAAAATACGCTGTTTCGATTTCTAAAAAAGAAGAGAATGATAAGTATTCAAATCCAGTTCAGGCAACATCGAATGAAAATACGGCTGTCATGAAACAGCGGATTGAGGCTGCACGAGGAGATGTGATTGAGTTAAAAATCACAAACGAAAACACACAATCAATACCGGAAACAGGGGTTCGTCTGGGAACAAGCAGGCATGTATGGCTATTACTCGCTATAAGTATCGTTATGGTTCTGTTTTTCTGGAGAAGACGGAAAATGGAATAGACACTGCTATGGAACAAAACTTGCAAAAATACATCCGCCTTTTTACATGTTTGTTGCATTGGAATAAAAAAATAAACCACTATAATAAAGGGTACAAACTAGTACCGTGGATGTCTGAGTTGACCTAAAACAAATAAATCCCCTAGAAGGGTTATGGGCATCCATTTTTATGGAAGGATAGGATGAAGAACGAAACTGAACGGTCAAATAAAAACAACAATATAATACAGGAAACATCTGTAGCACAGGATATTGTTCAGTTGTTATTGAAGATTGCATTTATTATCTTAGCAGTATTTCTTATTTTTACATTTCTCTATGGAATTGTAAGAATAAATGATGTCTCCATGAAACCGGCAATCAAAGACGGTGATCTGGTCATGTATTACCGATTGGATAAAAGGTTTATCTCCGGTGATGTTGCAGTGTTTGAAGCTGATGGCAGAACCACGACCGGACGTGTTGTGGCAGTAGCAGGAGACACCGTTGACATTACAAAAAACGGACTGAAGATAAATGGTGCAGAACAGATATCTCAGGACATTTACTTTGATACCACCCAATTCAAAGATGGAGTGGATTTCCCGGTCACAGTCGGGAGCGGCCAGGTATTTATACTTGGAGATAACAGGCCTCAGGCATCGGACAGCCGAATTTATGGCTGCATTGATATAAAAGATGTCAAAGGAAAAGTCATCGCGATTATTCGGAGCAGGGGAATTTAATTACCAGAGCCGTTAATCAAATAAAAAACAAAATAATTTACAAGGGAGGAACTAAAATGAGCATGAAAAAATTCACTAAGAAAATGCTCGCAATTGTCGCAGCAGGTGCTATGACAATGGGAATGGCAATGCCGGCAATGGCAGCGGATCAAACAACGACAGACACAAAAAATAATGCAAAGGAAGCCTATATCAGCAAGACCTACAACACTGAGGTGGGAAAAGCAGAGACATTTAGCTTTACTGCTACACAGATTATGGAGGGGGATGATGTAATACATACTGCTCATGCTGTTGAAATACCAACAATCAGTTTTGAAACAACTGATCTTGGTACAACTACAAAAACTAAGAAAATTAATTTAGTAGGCACTGATTTTCCTGAAGCTGGTAGATATTCCTATACAGTAGAAGAGAACGAAACGGCTAATCCGTCTGTTACAGAGACAGCATATGAAAAACTGATTATGTCCGATGCTGAGTATAGAATGGATGTATATGTTGTTGAGAAAACTGGTGGAACACTTGAAATTGATAAGATCATTGTAAATAAGACAAAAGATGACAAAGGTAAAGCAACAACAGGTAAAGTAGATATTGGTGGTGATGCAAGCAAGAATGGTTTCAACTTTGTCAACACCTATGTACAGGAAGCTGGTACAGGTGAGAAACCAGATCCGAATAAGCCAGATCCTGACTATAAAACAAACGGTGCATTGAACGTATCCAAGAAGGTTATTCAGAATGTAACAGATGCCGAAAAATCTCTTCCAACTGAGAAATTCGACTTTACTGCAAAATTTGAATTCCCGGCAGGAACAGATGCAAAAACACTTGGCGGTGTAAAAGACAAAGATGGTAAAGATGTTACGTTAGACGCGACTGGACAATGTACATTCCAGCTGGGAAATGGCGAGAACATGAAATTCACAGGTCTTCCAGTAGGAACAACGATTACCGTAACTGAGGCTGCAAAAGCAAACTACAAGGGAAGCACTGTAGTTACACTTAATGGTGTGGAGACATCTAAAGCAGCACAAAAATACAATGAAGCAATTACAGCCAGTGGTAAACTCGGCCAGAAAAAGAACATTGTTGACGTAACCAACAGATTCAACAACGTACCAACAACTGGTATTATCATGAACACTCTTCCATACGTTCTGATGGTTGCTCTTTGTGCTGTAGCACTGTTTGGATTCGTTGCTTTCAAACGCAAAAAAGTACAGAAATAATTACATAAAATCATAAAAGTAACAGCAAAGGGAATGCGTGCGGCGATACTCCGTCGCATTCCCTTTTGCAATAAGAAAGGAAACTTCAGGAATATTTCATATGAAAAAAGCAGCAAAGTTTTTAGTCAAAATAGTCGATCATATGGTGAATTTTATAGCGTTATTGCTGATTCTTATGGTAATGTTCCTGTCATGCTATATGTTATGGGATTCCAATCAGGTATATCAGGCGGCTGATGCGAAGAACTACGAAGCCTATATTCCAACAGAAAAACATACGAAATCTTTTGAAGAATTGCAGAAAATCAATCCGGATATTATTGGCTGGATTCGAATAAATGAAACAAACGTTAATTATCCGCTGCTTCAGGCAGAAGATGATGATACTTATATGAATACGGATGCCGAAGGCAAATATTCTTTAAGTGGTTCCATATTTTTGCACTGTGCAAACAAACCGGATTTTTCCGATTTTAACAATATGATTTATGGACACCATATGGAAAAACACATGATGTTTGGAGATGTGGGGCTATTCGCAGATAAGGAGTATTTTGACGAACATCCATACGGAAATCTTTTTTTTGATGGAAAAGATCATGGAATTGAATTTTATGCATTGATTCAGGCAGATGCTTATAATGAGCGGCTGTTCAGTGTCAGTTCAGAGGAACCGGCAGCAAAACAGGCGTATCTGCAGGAAATATCGGACAATGCTTTACATAAAAGAAACATTGAACTTACTGAAAATGACCATTTGGTTCTTCTGATAACATGTACCTCAGACATGACAAATGGAAGAAATATATTAGTAGGAAGGCTTACGGATCAGGTCTATCCTGAGAAAGAGAAAGCCAAGAATCTGGGAACTGGAATTGATAAATTGAAAGAAAAGATGATTCAGGTGCCGGTTATCTACTGGATACTTTTGCTAATTATCGTTCTATTGCTGATAGATAGAAAATTAAAGAAGAAGGGAAAGAAAAAACATGAAAATTCTTGATTTAAAGAAAACAGCTGTCATATTGGTGACTATGCTCCTTTTTCTGAGCATGCAGATATCAGCGTTTGCATCTGATAACTGTACTGTAGTGAAAATTCCGGTGAGACAGATCTTTGACAGTGAAGTGGAAGGCATTGCAGATGAATTTTCTTATATTATGACAACCGATCAAAGCGACGCACCAATGCCAGCCGGAAGCCGCAATATGCAGTATTCCTGGACAATGGAAAAGAATGCAGCAACAGAGATTATACTGAATGTAAAAACAGCAGGACAGTATCATTATAACATTTATCAGACGACAGAAAAAAAGGATGATTATAAATATGATCAAAACAGGTACTATGTGACTGTCGAGGCTTACTATAATGAATCGAATCAGTTAAAAGTTGTCACAATTGTAGCAAATGAGAAGGGGGAGAAAATAGAAGCGATCTCTTTTAAAAACAGTTATATGGGAGAAGAAAAGCCGAATCTAACACAGCCCTCAAACCCGTCACAACCATCTGGTCCGTCCTATTCGGATGGATTAGGAAAAACCAATAGCGTAAAGACTGGAGATGACAGTCCTGTTATGGGATATTTCTTATTGCTGTTTGGTTCACTGATTTGTCTAAGTGTTTTAATCCATAAAAAACAGAAAAGAAATAAGGGAGAATCACAAGATGAGGCATAATATATGGAAAAAATACATAAAAATTTTATGTTCTTGGATTTTGATTCTTTCTATATGTTTTTTATCCTTAAATGTAGTAGTTGAAGCATCAGGCACAGATATGGAAATGAAAGGTTATACAATATCCCGAATTTATTAGACTTGAGGCGATAAAAGATGAAGCGCAAGGATAATAATTCGGGATTTTTCCTGTTTTGGAGAGGAGCAATTATGCAATTAAAAATTACAACGGATTATGCGATCAGAATAGTATATTATCTGGCTTGTCGTGGTGAAGTAATCACTGCGTCTGAGTTAGCTTACGAATTAAAGATTCCAGAAAGCTATATTCCAAAGATCACAAAAAAATTAAAAGAAGCGAATATAATTACAGCTTGCGAAGGAATAAAAGGTGGGTATTCACTTGTGAAAAAAACAGAAGATATTTCTCTGTTTGACATAATATCCTCCACGGAAGTAACCATGAAATTAAATCGTTGTTTAGAAGAGGATGGGTTTTGTTCCAGAAATGCAACAGAGCATTGTAAAGTACATAAAATATTGCTGGATGTGCAGCAAACTTATGACAATCTACTAAAGGGCATAAAGGTCTCGGAGATTATAAAACCAGATGCCGATGAGTTATCAGAATAGCTAAGAAAACAAACTAGAGAATATGAAAAACAATTATAGAAATAACTCCACCAATATATTAAAATAGATATAGCATAACATAATAAGGCAAAATAAAGATAAATCAAATCAATTGTAAAAGGAAGGGAATACAAATGGGGTATACAGTAAAGGACTTGCTTGAATCAAACAATTTCTCGGAAATGCAACTGATAAGTGATGATTCTGGAATTGGTCGTGAAATTAAAGGAGTCCGAATCATTGAAGTGCCAGATATGGAAAAATTCCTGGGGGGGGTGAGCTGCTCCTGACAAGTATGCGAGCCTATGAAGCCACAGAGGAAGATGTTTTTTTGCATCATTTAAAAGAATTGGATAAAAAGCAGATAAGTGGATTTATAGTAAAGTGCTGTCAGAGAACTGAACACCTGAAAAGACTGTTTGATATTTTAATGGAATTTTCGCAGGAACATCATTTGCCCGTGATAGAAATTTCTGAGGATTTGTATTTTTGGGGGATTATTAAGCATATACTACTTCAGTTGTGTGATATTGAAACTGCAAAACTGAAATATTTTAAGATGACACATGATAATTTAAGTAATATTTTACTGAACGTGATAGATTCAAGGGAATCTATAGAGAGAATATTTTTCTTGATCAGTACCATGCTCGGGAATCCGGTCGGTTTATATAACGCAGATGGAACCTGTCTTTTTTCAAGTAATTCGGAAACACAGGATTTTAGAATTGAAAAAAATATTGCGGAATATAAGTCTGGAATTATAACCAGATATCAATATTTGTGTCAAAAAAGAAAAAATACTAACTATATTGAATATATTAAGAAGCTCAATATATTTGAAAGACAGGAAATGTATTTTGTTGTTTCAGAACAGAATGAACCATTGAGGGAATTAGATTTTATCGCGTTAGAGAATATTATCATTACATTACAGTTTAGTTTGATCAGACATGTATTAGAAGAGAATCTTGAAAAACGACATCTAAGAGATTTGGAATATCGTATGCTGAATGGTTCGCTGTCAAATGATGAAGAAAATGAAGTTGCAGGTATGCTTGGTCTTAATGATGCAGAGATATATCGGGTTGTCACTTTCCGTATGGATGCAATAAAGAATATGGAAAAATTTACCAATGCCCAGATAAAAGAAACAGAATTGGTCGAAAACGAAATTATACGTTATTTACCGAGGGAGCCTATTTTTTTGCAAACCAACCAGATTGTATATATTCACAGAGAAACGGAACGGGAAACCGGATTGGAATTTCGTAAAAAACTGGAGAAACTGCAGAAAACGATACAAGAATTTCTAGTTAATAGGGGAGTTGAAATAGATTTTCTGATTGGTATAGGTAAAACTGTCACAGGATACCATGAATTGAAGGAGTCTTTTAAATCTTCTAAAATTGCGCTTAAATATATTAAAGTTATTAGACGAATAATCGGAGACGAGGATAAGTCAGTTATAGATAGTACAAAGGTAGGATTCTTTTATCAGATACTGGAAAAGATGAAAGATATAAATCAGTTGCAAGCGTTTATACCGGAGTCATTGAATAAACTTCGCCAGTACGATATTCAGAAAAATGGAGAGCTGGTTGATACATTGGAATGTTATCTGAATGTCAACCAAAGCTTAAAAAAGACTTCTGAATTAATGTTTATTCATTATCGAACTGTTTCATATCGTTTGCAGAAAATAATAGAAATAACGAATATAGATTTTAATAATCCAGCAGAAGTGCTTAGTGTTCGAATTGGATTGATAGCAATTCGAGTTCTTGAAGTAATGTAGAATTTTTAAGAATCTTTTGGAGAGGCAAAGATGAGATTCATAATATTAAAAATATTGGAATTGTTATAAAAGATAACGAATCACATGGTTAGTGTGGTTCGTTTTTTTGTCCATTAATCGTAAGTGCAAAATAATTCGACGGATTGTGTTGCCCCAAAAAATATCCCATAATAATCAATAGAGAATGCAAGCATTTTACTTCATCTTTTCTTGCTAGAAATGATAGATGCGAGCATTTTACTCTATTAAAGTTATGGAGGTGTGCTCATGAGAAGCAAAAGAATACCTGCCGAAGAACAATACCGTCTCATCATGGAATGCCGTCAAAGTGGATTGACAGATCATCAAT